>JBLHMB010000001.1:0-199507 GCA_047621665.1 Bradyrhizobium sp.
AGCAAACAGAGAGGCCCTTCGAAAGAAGGGCCTTTTTGCGTTGGGGGCGACGAAAAGGATATTAAACAAGCCTAAACAACTTCTAAGCAACCACCCCGGCAATTCAATCCCGCGGTGTCCAGTCCACTTGCGCCGGTCTGCCAGGAAGATTCAGTATCGCCGTCGCTGGTGGCGTGCGCGCAATCACTTTGCCTGCACGAATTACCGCCAAGCGGGTTGCAAGCAATCGCACTTGTAACAACACCATGAGTGCAAAGTCATCCGATCTGCAGTAGTCATCCGTTCGTTTAGTTACGGATGTGGACCATTCGACATCTTTACGCTAGCCAGGGAAAATGTTTGCTCCAAGCTATGACGCAGCAACTTTTCCAGCTATCGCAGACTGGCGGATAAGGTAATGAGTTTGAAAAATCGTTGGAAGAGATATGGCTGCTATTAAAAAACGAATAACTAACTGTCAGCCTGGTTTTTTAACTCAACAGCAAAAAAAGTAGTAATTTTGATTTGTTATTAATCAAATCCGCTCTTAATTTTGATGTATTGGTGTGGCATGAGTGCGATCAGGACAATGACCGCCCTCATACCGATTTGAGAATACTAAGTATGTCTAGCCAACCATGCAATTAGCTTAGTTGATTCGCTGCCTCTGCTAACTTCGACATCCCTTTTACCTTTGCCATTGCGTTGTTTTGTGCTGCTCGAAACAACGCATCATCAGCAGCTTGCTGCGTAAGCGACTGCATTTGCTTACTGGCATCTATCTGACTTCTTAAATTAGCATCATTTTGAGCAGATGAATCTGCAATAAACTGAGTAGTTGAGAGCGCCATAATTACTCCATTTACACGGTTAAAAATAAGATTATTATCTATTTCGAGAAAAATATTAATTTAAACTAAATTTGATTTAGTTTATCTGCTGACTGTGAAGCTCTTGTCATTGATGCGGTAGTCATTTTTTCAGCCATCGAATCAAGTCCAGCAGCTATTGCTTCTTTTTTCAAAGCTGCCGCCTTAACGGCTCCATCATAAGAATCATTTGCCATTTGAAGATTTAGAGCCGTATTGGCTGCAGCAATACCAGCTGATGTTGTTAAATCTAAGGTGGTAGCCATAATAGTTTTCCTTTAAGTTTTATAACATTAAATTTATAAAAAACTTCTGCCCTTCTATCCCATAAGTGTTGGCAGAAACAAGAAGGTTCCAGCCGGAAAAGCCTTGATCATAATGATTAAAAAATTGAGTCTCTGTTTGAGATAACAATCTAAACGATGGTTATCACAGGTGGTAATGGCGAATGGCAGTGATAAGAGAGCAGCAAATCCGCAGCGCGGAGCTAAATAGAGTCAGATGGCGCAATCGCTGCAAGAGATTGACAAGTAGTTGTTCAGTGAGATCAGGGTGCTTGATGTGGTGTTGGATTGAGTAAAAAAGACAAAGTTACCTTCAGCGTGAACGGGCATTCCTCAGACCATTACTTCGTCGGGAATCGGTAACGTAACGTCAGATACGTTGAGGTGTACTTGAGTGGCGACGCCACCAGGGATGACTTGCGCGTTGGAGTGATTGAATTCCATGCTCCTGGATCGGTAACGTCAAGCACGACAGGACAGTGCTGGTTTGTTCAGTACAAGTTCGAAAACATAGCAAACATCGAAATATTATCGGTAAAAATCGGGTATTTAGACCTGCGCTTCCCTAAACAGGAATTGGATTAAATTTCAATCCGGACTGAACTAATATTCGCCGCGCGCTACAGATGAATGAGAGTCATAGAAAATATTAAATCAAGGAGGTTTTATGTCTGCTAAGGAAGTAACGCCAATTTTACGTCGTTTAGGTCAACGTTATGATGGGGCTAATGAGCGACTTGATAACTATTTTGAGAGCGGAATGCGCGGTGAGGAGCCTGATCCATCTCAGTTTTTTGCGTTATTGCAAAAGCGTCAAGTTACACAGCAAGCTATGGAAGCGGAGCTCAAATTGCATGAGAAAGCAAAAAAGGCGGCAATGAACGAGGCAAAGTGAAATGGAAACAAACGTTAGTCTGGACGACATTCTCAGCAAACTGCCGTTGAACAAAATGATCTTGTTTGATGACATATCTGTTTGCTTGCAGATGTTCTCTGAAGGTTCCTTATTAAGCGCTGAGTTATCAAAAAAATATTCAACTTCTATTATTTCAAGTTTTTTAGAATCTGCATTTGAAATGGCACTCCTTTTTGACGCTGGTCTCGCGATAGAAGAGCGTAATAACACTTTACTAATAACTCAATGGTTGCCTTCTGTTAAGTCGTGGATTGAAGCTGAAGCCGCTTTAGAAAAAATACTCAATCAGCTCGATAACTGCCATTCAGTAATTTTATTAAGCAAGGATTCTATACAGGCTAGCTCCCTGCCATCAAAAGGGGAGCAGCGTATCCGGAGCTTGCTTGGGTGTTAATTAATACCAATTGACGGCAAGTATTCACTTATTTTAGTTTCCTACCTACGGCACGAATAGGACAGTTTATGCACAGCGTAACGCGTTCGATCCCGGGTTCCAGAATCGCCCATTTCGCTAGGCATGGTCTGGCTGTTTGGTTTGCGATCTGTTTTTTCTTGCTTACTGCGTCTGAAGCAAAGGCCGCCGTACCGGTGAGCTGGAAGGAAACCGGCTTTGGTATCGATGCCAATGGAATGACCTTGACTGATGTACTACAGGAATTTAGTACAACCTATGGTGTGAAGCTACAGAGTTCAATGCCGGCGGGCGTTCTACTACGTGGCAGATTCCAAGCGGGCAATGGATCTGAATTTATGAATCGCTTGGCGGCAAAGTATGAATTTCGCTGGTTCGTTTATAACGATACGTTATATGTTGTTGCATCCAGCGATGTCACATCCATGCGAATAGAAGTCGGAGAAGATGCTGTTCTGGATTCAAAAGCGGCTTTGATTGGTCTGGGATTGTTTGATACCCGTTTCGGGTGGGGCGAAATGCCGGATGAAGGTATGGTTTTTGTGAGTGGTCCCAGAAAATATGTTGAATTGGTTCGCGAAATATTATTACCTGTTAGCGATAACAAAAAAAATGTCAGTATTGAAAAGCAGTTGATGGTGTTTCGATTGAAATATGCGAGCGCCACTGATAGAACAATTAGTACACGAGGTCAATCCGATAACGTTATTCCGGGAGTGAAAACTATTCTGTCAGGACTGCTGAACGCTCCTGAGGGTCGGAGTTTTGCATCCCCAGAAGATTTTTCGGTTGGTAGTGATAAGCGTTCCAGGCAAGGAAAATCTGGGCGTGGCAGTGCAAAAGTACTCACCACGTCGTCCAGAACAGGCGAGTCAAGCCGGACTTTGCTTGCAGGTGCTCGTGATTACAATAGTAATTCCCGTGCTGAAGATGGTGACGCTGCGGTCGACGAGCCAAAGCGTTCAACCCGCTCAAAGACGCAAGGTGTTCGTATTGATGCGGACCAGTCCCTCAATGCGATCATTATTTATGACAGCGGCAACAAGCGTGCGATGTATCAGGCTTTGATTACGGAGCTAGACATCGAGCCCCAACAAATTGAGATTGAAGCATTGATCGTCGATATCGATCGTAACCAGCTTAATCAACTTGGGGCTGAATGGGGGTTCAACGCAGGTAGCATCAGCGCAACGTTCAACGGCACTTCTACTGATTCAAAAGGCATGACATTACCCGTGTCGGGATCAACGCTATTGATCAAAAATGCGGCGAATTTCTATGCAAGATTGACTGCCATGGAGAACAAAGGCGATGCCAGGGTACTGGCCAAGCCTACTATTTCTACTCTAGAAAATATTGCGGCTGTTCTTGATTTAAGTCAGAGTCGTTATTTGCCTTTGGTCGGAGAGCGTGTCGTCGATCTCGCGAACGTCAATGTTGGCACGATGCTGAAAGTAACTCCACGTATCGTACGGGAAGGCTCACTTACCCGCGTCAGGCTCGATATCAATATAGAAGATGGTGCTTTTTCTGCAGAAGCGGCGAACAGTACAAACGTGACCAGATCAACAATCACTACACAGGCAATCATTGAACCGCAACATACCTTGTTAATTGGTGGATACCATTCTGAGGCGAAGACGCAGAATCATCAAAAAATACCCGTTTTGGGTGACATTCCGGTTTTTGGCGCTCTTTTCCAGAATAACTCCGATAGCATCAGCAATCGTGAGCGGCTTTTCCTGATCACCCCAAGGATTTCAGGTATGACCGGCATTCAGGCAAATCGGCAGTCAGCAATTGACGAGCGCGCACGGGAAATTCTACAGACAGAGCGTAGTCCTCAGAAAACGCCACAGTCACCATCTCCGACACAACATGACAAGCGTGTGATAACCCCCGCACCATCTGGTGCACTCGTGGAGTCCCCCTTGCTGTTGACAGACCCAAAAATTTCACTGTCAGGAAATGCGTCCCCGGTGAAGGGGCTTGCGCCTGCAAATGTTCTCGGTGCGCTCAACCGGGCGCAAGTTAGTGAGGTCGTTGCGTCGAACGATATGATGCCCAACGTTCCTCAACGGTCCTTCTTACAAACAGAAGAGGCTAGACCTGTTGCCACTAAAGAAACGAAGAAAGAAAAGCAGAAAGTGCTGCTACTACGTTATCGACAATAGTTTGCAAAAAAATTCTGACCCATCTCTGTCGTCATTTTGTGTTCATTGCTTGATAGCAAGATCAATTGGGTTGTCCTGCCGTGCCTCAGATCCTGTGGTGTTCTAGTCGTTGCTTACATCTCCATCAGACGAAGTTCCACTGATCGCAAACAATCACCCAGCAAAAAAATGTCGGTATTGGAATGGCGTGGTGACACTTTGGCATACTTAATGAGCAAGGCTAAGTGTTCCCATCGTCAACATGCCGATGAACATCAGATCGTCGCAAATTGACGGATGATCTGCCCGTTGCGCTGCGAATAGTGGGGGAATAGCATTTTTAGCACGCGCAGTCTTAAGTACGTACCCGGAATATTTTGCTGGTAAAGGGAGTATTGGCTTTCTACCTGCGAAGCAATGATTTGAAAACATCAGTAATGGTAGAAATACGTATAAGAAGGCACTGTTGGCTCTGCTAAAATCCAAGACCACGTTATGAAACTCAACAGGAAGGCTGCAGAGATGGATTCGATGATCGAGAAGAAGGAAGAAATTCGCCAGCAACTACGTCAGGCCGCTCTCGAATACCACGAGTTTCCCACTCCCGGCAAAATCAGCGTCACCCCCACTAAACAACTGACTAACCAGCGCGACCTTGCCTTGGCGTATTCGCCTGGCGTCGCTGCTGCCTGTGAGGAAATCGTTGCCGACCCGGCCAATGCATTTCGTTATACCGCACGCGGCAATCTGGTTGCCGTCATCACCAATGGTACTGCGGTGCTTGGCCTGGGAAATATTGGTCCCTTGGCGTCCAAGCCGGTTATGGAAGGGAAGGGAGTACTGTTTAAAAAATTCGCCGGTATCGATGTCTTCGACATTGAGATCAATGAACTGGATCCCGACAAATTGTGCGACATCATTGCGTCGCTGGAGCCGACATTCGGCGGAATCAATCTGGAAGATATCAAGGCGCCGGAGTGCTTTTATATTGAACGAAAGTTACGTGACCGGATGAAAATTCCGGTGTTCCATGATGATCAGCATGGCACGGCGATCATCGTTGGTGCCGCAATACTGAACGGTCTGAAAGTCGTCGGCAAGGATATCAAGGACTGCAAATTGGTTGTCAGCGGAGCCGGTGCTGCCGCACTGGCTTGTCTTGATCTCATTGTCGATCTTGGTTTCCCGATCAAGAATATTTACGTAACAGACCTGGCCGGCGTGGTGTACCAAGGCCGTGTCGAACTGATGGACCCCGACAAGGACCGCTTCGCGCAAATTACTGATGCCCGTACGCTGGCTGATGTCATGCCCGGTGCAGACATTTTCCTGGGGTTATCTGCTGGCGGCGTCCTGAAGCAGGACATGGTCAAGGGCATGGCAGCCAACCCGCTCGTATTCGCATTAGCCAACCCGACGCCGGAAATCCTGCCCGAGGAAGTCATGGCAGTGCGTGGCGATGCCATCATCGCTACCGGCCGTTCGGACTATCCGAACCAGGTCAATAACGTGCTGTGTTTTCCGTATATTTTCCGTGGTGCGCTCGATTGCGGTGCAACCACGATTACACGTGAGATGGAAATCGCGTCGGTGCACGCGATCGCTGAACTGGCTCAGGCGGAACAATCCGATATTGTTGCCAGCACCTATGGCATCGAGAATCTGAGTTTTGGTCGTGAATACCTGATTCCGAAACCGTTCGATCCGCGGCTGATGATGAAGATTGCACCGGCCGTGGCCAAGGCTGCCGTTGACTCAGGAGTTGCTGCGCGTCCGATCACGGATATGCAGGCTTACATCGATCGCCTGCAGCAGTTTGTCTATCACAGCGGCACTTTTATGAAGCCACTGTTCCAGGTGGCCAAGAACGCACCAGACGAACTCAAGCGCATCGTCTATGCCGAAGGCGAAGAGGAGCGGGTCTTGCGCGCCGTGCAAGTGATCGTCGACGAACGACTGGCCAAGCCTATTCTGGTGGGCCGGCCTGCCGTGCTGATGCAGCGGATCGCAAAGTTCGGATTGCGCCTGAAACCGGATGTCGATTTTGAAGTGATCAATCCGGATCAGGACGAGCGCTACCGTGACTTCTGGCAGTCCTATCTTGCTATTACGCGGCGCCAGGGTGGCACCGAACAATGGGCCAAGCTCGAAATGCGCCGTCGTCACACGCTGATTGGCGCGATGATGATTCACAAAAACCATGCGGACGGGATGATCTGCGGTACCTTCGGCACTAACGCATTGCACTTGCATTATATTGATCAGGTATTGGGCAAGCGTGAGGGCGTCAATGTGTATGCCGCGATGAACGCCCTGATCCTGCCGGATCGCCAATTGGTGTTAGTCGACACGCATGTGAATGAAAATCCCACTGCGGAACAACTGGCTGAGATCACCATTCTGGCCGCAGAAGAGATGCGTCGTTTCGGGCTGTATCCGCGCGCAGCATTGCTATCGCATTCCAGTTTCGGCTCCAGTAACACGGAGTCGGCCAAGAAAATGCGTGCCGCATTAGCGATTATCCAGCGCGATGCACCCGATCTTGAAGTCGATGGTGAAATGCATGGTGATGCAGCACTCGACAGCAAGTTACGCAACAAAATGATGCCGGAGTCGCCTTTGAAGGGCGATGCGAACTTGCTGGTGATGCCAAACATGGACTCGGCCAATATCGCTTACAACCTGCTCAAGGTCGCCGCCGGTAATGGTGTGGCGATTGGTCCTATCTTGCTTGGTTGCGCCAAGGCCGTGCATATCCTGACGCCATCGGCGACGGTGCGTCGTATCGTCAACATGACGGCTCTGTGCGTGGTCGACGCGATCGCAGAACGCTAAGAGCGGTACTGCAAAAAAAGCCGGTAGCCAAGTTGGCTGCCGGCTTTTTTATTTCCGATCGGTTTGGATGAGTTACTGGTCACAGTAGTTTCAGCGGCACGCGACCAGTCGGTACGATAGACGATGCCCGATCGCAATGCCCGGGCTGGTCATCGAAAAACATATGCGGGCGAAACGCTGCCAATACGTCTGACTTCGCTACGCCGCCCATGAAAAATGTTTCGTCTATCGTCACGTCCCAGGCCCGCAAGGTGCGAATCACGCGTTCATGCGCAGGCGACGAGCGGGCGGTCACCAGAGCCGTACGAATCGGACGCGCCCGGCCATCTGCGGCCTTGAAATTATTCTGAATAAACGACAATGCCTTGAGCAAGCGCGCAAAGGGTCCTTCGGGTAAGGGCCTGAGTGCGTTTTCGCGCTCATGTCGCTCGAATGCTTCGATACCTTGCGTCTGATAAATGCGTTCTGATTCATCCGAAAAAATCACCGCATCGCCATCGAAAGCAATCCGGATCTGATCGAGTTCCTCCAGCACATTCTCAGGTTTCTGATAGAGCAGGGCAGCGGCTACGCCACTGTCAACGGCGGCCTGTACATCGTCTTCGTGCAGTGACAGGAACAGGCTCACATTAAAAGCGCGCAGATAGGGCGCAAGTGGTGCACCTCCCGACAAAACAGCGCGTGTGATGTCGAGGCCGTGGTACGTAATCGAATTAAAAATGCGCATCGAAGTTTCAGATGAATTACGCGACATGATCACCACCTCGACAAAGCGCTGGTTGTGCGTCAGTACATTGAGTTTCAACAGTGCCCGCACCAGCGCGAAACCAGCGCCAAGTTGCAGGATTTGATCTTCATGATCGATCTGATGCTGGCGGTAGGCCTCCAGTCCGTGCTGCTGGAACAGCGCTTCTTCGACTTCAAGGTCGAACAGCGCGCGGGAAGAAATTCCAATCACCAGCAACTGATCGAGTGATACCGGCATCATGGCTCCAGGATTGATAAGTGCAAATGCAACAGGCGAAAAAAAACAGTCAGGTAATGGTATATAAAATTTATACGATTAGCTGACTGCTTATTTTTGAAGCTACTTGAATCTGTTTGGTGCCGGGAGCCGGAATCGAACCGGCACGCCTTTCAGCGCGGGATTTTGAGTCCCGTGCGTCTACCTGTTCCGCCATCCCGGCAACGCAGGCAGCATTATGGCGCATTAAGCCGCACGGAGCAACCTTGCTGACCGGCTGATTTCGCCGTTGCGTCATAAACTTCAAGGTATCATTCCCGCTCGACCATAACAGCCGCCCGCAGCGGTCACCACCGATGATCCGTGGGAAAACAATCCGGGAATTTTTTCTGGGCAAAGCGCTCGATCCACTAAAAAGTGAAACGCGGCATTCGCTTGCCTTAGTGGCATTCCTTGCATGGGTCGGACTGGGGGCCGATGGTTTGTCGTCATCGGCGTATGGTCCCGAAGAAACCTTTCGCGCACTTGGTCCACATACCCACCTTGGCCTTTACATGGCCATTGCCACCGCGCTGACGGTGTTCATCATTGCGCTGGCCTACAACCAGGTGATCGAGTTGTTTCCAACCGGCGGTGGCGGATATCGGGTCGCGTCGAAACTGGTCGGTCCTTACATGGGACTGATCGCCGGATGCGCGCTGATCCTCGATTACGTGCTGACGGTGGCCATCTCGGTGGCGGCTGGCGTCGAAGCGCTGGCCTCCCTGTTACCCCTTGGTTTTCATGCCTACAAGCTATGGACTGAAGTGGTGGTCATCGGTCTGCTGATCATCTTGAATTTGCGTGGCATGAAAGAAGCCATCAAGATTCTCTTGCCGATTTTTCTTGGTTTCGTGGCGACCCATTTATTCCTGATTGTCTACGGCATCATTGCCCATGCCGGCAATTTGCCCGAGCTGGTACCCAATACCCTTGCAGAAACGACCCAGTTGGCGAGTAATATCGGCTGGATAGGTGTCTCAGGCATGTTGCTGCTGGCGTATTCGCAGGGCGGCGGAACGTACACCGGCCTGGAAGCCGTATCCAACAACGTCAATATTCTGGCGGAGCCGCGCGTTCATACCGGCAAGATGACGATGTTCTACATGGCGCTTTCACTGGCGTTCACGGCCAGCGGCATCATTTTGCTTTACCTGTTGTGGAATGCTCAACCGGTCGAAGGACAGACCCTCAACGCGACGACTTTCAAGGCCATCATTGACAGTCTGGGCATGGGGGTATGGGGTAGCCAATTGAGCCTGATTGTCGTGCTGGCATTCGAAGCCGGTTTGCTGTTCGTTGCTGCCAATACCGGTTTTCTGGGTGGTCCTGCGGTGCTGTCGAACATGGCTGGCGATTCATGGGTGCCGCATAAATTCCGTTATCTGTCGACCCGGCTGGTCACGCAAAACGGTATTTTAGTGATGGGTGTGGCCGCACTGGCAATTCTGTTCTGGACCCGCGGTAGCGTCACTTTGCTGGTGGTGCTGTATTCGATTTCAGTGTTCCTGACATTCGCTATTTCGTTGTTCGGACTCTGTCTGTACTGGTGGCGTCATCGCAATGAACTGGAACATTGGCTGCGTCGCTTCCTGCTGTCGCTGGTAGGATTTCTGATCTGTTTCAGTATCCTGATCGTCTTGCTGGTCGAAAAATTTACTGAAGGCGGCTGGGCCACGGCGCTCATCATTGCAGCGATCGCGGGGCTGTGCATTTACATTCGCAATCATTACAACCAGACCAAGGAAGCGATCCGCTCGGTCGATCAGGTGTTTGCCAACCAGCCGTTTGGTCCGCATGTCGGTGCGGTCGAACCCGATCCGGAAAATCAAACCGCCGTCTTTATCGTTGGCACGTCACGTGGTGGCGGTTTGCATGCGCTGCTGTGGGTGCAGCGCATGTTCCCCCGACATTTCAAGAACTTCATTTTTGTCAATGCGCGCACCGTCGATTCGCACGCCTATGGAGGCGAAGGGGCGGTCGAACTGATGCGCGCCGAAGCCAATGCCACGCTGAAGTTTTTCGTTGATTTTTGCCATAGTCACGACATGGCCTCGGCGTCTTCGCTCGGCTTTGGCACCGATGTCGTTGATGAAGTCACCCATCAATGTGAAGCCATCAGCCGGACTTATCCGAATGCGATTTTTTTCACCAGCAAACTGATCTTCGAGGCGGACAACTGGTTTATCCGCTTGTTGCACAATCAGGCGGCGCTGGCGATCCAGCGGCGCTTGCATTTCGATGGATTGCAAATGGTGATTCTGCCGATGAAGGTCTAACACTCCGCGTCCGGCAGGTGCCAGTCTTTCAGGCGCTCCGCGATTTCCTGTTCGGTAGGAAGCAAATTGCGATAGGCCTCCGGTAGACGCGAGCTGGTGCCATAGGTGGCGACGCCGATCGGCATCGTGGTGGTCTTGAGGGCGTATTCGACCACCGTGCGGTTCTTGCTCTTGCACACAATGATGCCGATCGCATCGTTTTCTCCTTCGACCCTGACTTGTTCGTTCAAGGCGACCAGATAAAAATCCATCTTGCCTTTGTATTCAGGCTGGAATTCGCCCACCTTGAGTTCGATGGCGATCAGGCTTTTCAATACCCTGTGGTAGAGCAGCAAGTCGATAAAGAAGTCGCTACCGCCGACGGTCAACCGGTACTGGTTGCCGACAAACGCGTAGTGCGGCCCCATTTCAAGGAGAAAGTGACGCACTTTGCCGAGCAGCGCCGCTTCCAGCTCACGCTCTTCGTGGGCCCCGGCCAGTTCCAGGAAAGCAAACGTGTAGTGATCCTTCACTGCCAGCTTGGCCTGGCTGGCCACGGCTTTAGGTAGCGCTGCATCGAAGCTGGTCTGGTTCAGCAGGTATTTTTCGAACGTCTTGCCATCGATCTGGTGGTCAAGCACGCGGCGGGTCCAGCCGAAGCGGGCGGTGGCGCGCAGGTAGAACTCGCGTTCCTGCGCGTGTTGGCAGCGGTCAAGGATTAGCGTGTTTTTGGTCCATGCCAATTCTCCAGCCAATGGCTGGAGAATTGTTCGGACGGAATCGGGGTGGCTTCTGCCATGGCGTTGCTCCTTGTGGGGGGAAAGGAATGCTGCGCTGGCGGATCAACGGCAAGATCTGTCTGGCGCGCCGTCAGATGGTCGCGCCAGACAGAGGCGGAATGCAATTTCCGGTCATCCGGAAGAAAGAAGTACCGTGTTTGCCGGTGTCGATGAAGATTGTACGCAACCTGATTGCTCGCAATGCAATGACAGTGTGAGCGGGGAGGTCAGGCCGCCTTCAGTTGCGCCGCAAACGTTTCCAGATGCTGATCCGTGCTGCCGAATTGCAGCTCAATGGCCATCAGCCGTTTGAAGTAATGACTGACGATCAGTTCGTCCGTCACACCCATCCCGCCATGCAATTGCACCGCTTGCTGCCCGACAAAACGGCAAGCCTGACCGATGACGACTTTGGCGGCCGAGAGCGCTGCGCTGCGGTGCGCGACGTTGACATCCGTACAGCGCACTGCTGCCAGAAAACTCATCGAGCGCGCCTGCTCGCAATGCAGCACCATGTCGGCCATGCGATGCTGCAAGGCTTGGAATTTGCCGATCGCAACACCGAATTGCTGCCGGTCACGCGCATATTGCACGGTGGCTGCGAGTAGCTTGTCGAGGATGCCAACTGCTTCGGCGCACACCGCAGCAAGCGCGCGATCACGCATGTCCGCTAGCGCGGTGTCGGCATTGTCGAACAGTGCGTCGGCGGTCACGACAACCTGATCGAAGAAAACTTCGCTCGCCGGCACACCATCAACGGTTTGATACGACACCAGTCGCACACCGGGTGTGTCGCGCGCAATACCAAACACGGCGAGGCGATCGTCGGGCAGCAGTGCACTGACCAGCAATAAATGCGCTGAACCAGCGTGGACGACAAGGCACTTTTCGCCATGGATAACGAAGCCATCCGCAGTCGGAGTGGCACGGGTGGCGACCTGCCGCCAGTCGAAGCGACTGCCGGCTTCATCATGCGCAGGCACGGCAATGAGTGTGCCATCCTGCAGCGCCGGTAGCAGTGCTGTACGCTGCTGTGCGTTGCCCAGTTGTGCGATCAGCGTGGTGGCCATGATCGCACTGGTCAGATACGGTTCCAGCACCAGTGCTTCACCCATCGCCGTCATCACCAGCAGCGTATCGACCGGCGTGCCGCCAAGTCCGTCGTCGGCTTCCGGTACTTGCAGCGCCAGCAAGCCGAGATCGGCAAAGCCTTGCCAGGCGGTGGCACTGAAGCCGTCACTGATTTTCTGGCGCGCCGCAAAGTCGTAATCTTTGCCGAGAGTGCGTCGGGTTGTCTCGAGCAGCATGTTCTGCTCGTCGGTAAAAGTGAAGTCCATCTCAGAGTCCCAGGATCATTTGCGCAATGATGTTTTTTTGAATTTCGTTCGAGCCGCCATAAATCGACAGCTTGCGCATGTTCAGATAACCGGCTGCCAGCGCGGTCGCATCATCGGGTCCGACCTGTGTGCCGGTGTAGCCATCGGCCATCGCTTCGCGCCGCAGTGGCAACGCATACGGGCCGACCGCCTGCACCAGCAATTCGGTAATCGCCTGCTGGATTTCGGTACCCTTGATTTTCAGGATCGAGGCTTCCGGTCCCGGCGTGCGGCGTTCGGCTTCGGCGGCCAGCACGCGCAGGTTGGTGATCTCCAGCGCGATCAGGTCGATCTCGATTTGCGCGATGCGGGCAGCGAACAACGGGTCTTGCAACAGCGGTTTGCCGTGCTTGATTTGCTGCGCCGCGACCCGCTTCAGGCGCGCCAGTTCACGCTTGCCGATGCCGATGCCGGCGATGTTGGTGCGTTCGTGACCGAGCAAAAATTTGGCGTAAGTCCAGCCCTGATTTTCCGTACCGACCAGATTGGCAAGCGGGACCTGCACATTGTCGAACCAGACTTCATTGACCTCATGCGAGCCATCCATCGTGATAATCGGACGCACCGTGATGCCGGGTGACGCCATGTCGATCAGCAGGAATGAAATCCCGCGCTGCGGTTTGACCTCGGTATCGGTTCGCACCAGACAAAAAATCCATTCGGCATATTGGCCAAGCGTGGTCCAGGTTTTCTGGCCGTTGACGACATAGTTGTCGCCATCGCGCACCGCACGGGTCTTCACCGAGGCCAGATCGGAGCCGGCGCCAGGTTCCGAATAACCCTGACACCACCACTCTTCACCGGCCAGAATTTTTGGCAGATGACGCTGCTGCTGTTGCGGCGAACCGAATTGCATCAGCACCGGCGCGACCATTTTCAGGCCGAACGGTACCGCGCGCGGGGCGCCGCCGGCAGCCGATTCCTCGTCAAAAATATACTGCTGCGTAGCACTCCATCCCGGCCCGCCGAACTCGGCCGGCCACGATGGTGCGCCCCAACCCTCGGCATGCAGGATGTGCTGCCAGCGCAAGTAATCGTCGCGGCCCAGGCTCAGGCCACGGGTCACCTTGTTGCGGATATCCTCCGGAAGATTGTGTGCAATGAAATCGCGCACAAGCTGCCGGAATGCCTGCTCGTCGTTGCTGAAATTCAGATCCATGCGGGTCTCGAAAAAAGATTAGCTGCTAAACGCCTGAATGCCGGTCATCGCACGGCCGAGGATCAATGCATGGATGTCATGCGTGCCTTCGTAGGTGTTGACCACTTCCAGATTGACCATGTGCCGGATCACGCCGTACTCATCGGAGATGCCATTCCCGCCCAGCATGTCGCGCGCCACGCGAGCGATATCGAGCGACTTGCCACACGAATTACGCTTCATCATCGACGTGATTTCGACCGCTGCGGTACCTTCGTCTTTCATGCGGCCGAGCCGCAGCACGCCTTGCAGCGCCATCGTGATTTCGGTCTGCATGTCGGCCAGTTTTTTCTGGATCAGCTGGTTGGCTGCCAGTGGCTTGCCGAACTGTTTGCGGTCCAGCACATATTGGCGCGCGATATGCCAGCACGATTCGGCGGCACCCAGCGCGCCCCACGCAATGCCGTAGCGTGCCGCGTTGAGGCAGGTGAACGGACCCTTCAGGCCGCGCACGTCCGGGAAGGCGTTCTCTTCCGGGCAGAACACGTTGTCCATGACGATTTCGCCAGTGATCGAGGCGCGCAAACCAAACTTGCCGTGGATCGCCGGCGCCGACAAGCCGGCCATGCCTTTTTCGAGGAGGAAGCCACGGATCGCACCTTCATCGTCCTTGGCCCAGATCACGAACACGTCGGCAATCGGTGAATTCGAAATCCACATCTTGCTGCCGGTGAGGGCGTAACCGCCGGCGACCTTGCGCGCACGCGTCACCATCGAACCGGGGTCCGAGCCATGGTCGGGTTCGGTCAGGCCGAAGCAACCGATGAATTCGCCGGTCGCCAGTTTTGGCAGGAAACGCTGGCGTTGGTCTTCGGTACCGAATTCAAAAATCGGCGTCATCACCAGTGACGACTGCACGCTCATCATCGAGCGGTAACCGGAATCGACCCGCTCGACTTCGCGCGAGATCAGGCCGTAGCTGACATAGTTCAGGCCGGGACCACCGTACTCTTCCGGGATGGTCGGACCGAGCAGGCCGAGTTCGCCCATTTCGCGAAAAATCGAAGCGTCCATGGTTTCGTGGCGGAAGGCTTCCAGTACACGCGGTTGCAGCTTGTCCTGACAATACGCATTGGCGGCGTCGCGCACCATGCGTTCTTCGTCAGTCAGTTGCTGGTCCAGCAGCAGCGGGTCATCCCAGTGGAACGGTGCGGTTTTTTTCATGACAGTCCTCGGAAAAAGTGAATGGTGCTTAGTGTGATCGGATTCAGGCAGACGCGTGCAATAGCGACAAGCCGAGCGCGGCGCGGCGCTGCAGCCACGGGCTGGGCCGGTAGCGTGGATCGCCGCTGAGACGTTCGATATTGTGCAGGATGCGCAGCACGGTGGCTGCGCCCAGCTGATCGCCCCAGGCCAGCGGTCCTTGCGGATAGCCTAGACCCAGCACGACGCCGCGGTCGATATCGGCCGGCAGCGCGATGCCTTGCTGGGCGATGTCGCAGGCAATGTTGATGATGTGGGCCAGTACGCGTTGCGCCACCAGTCCGGTGCTGTCCTGCAGCACGCTGATGCGTGCGCCATCGCGCCCGAACAGACCGCAGGCCTGTGCCAGATAGGCCGGATCGGTAGCCGGGTTGGTCATCAGTACGTGATGGGTCGGACTGTCGAACAGTGCATCAATGGCGACCGTGCGGCGCGCATCCAGACCCTGCCGGACCACGCAGTCAGTGCAATCCTGGCCCAGCGGCGTGACGATGCACAGCGCCTGCGCCGAGGGTGTCGCGCCGGATTCGACTTCGTAGCCAGCCTCCAGCAGACGTTCTGCCAGTGCCGGTTCGGCCCGGCTCAGCCAGACTAATCCCGGCTCGGCCTGCGTGACGGCGGCTTCGGCAGGCAGGACCTTCTTGCCATTGTCATCGTAACGGTAGAAGCCGCGTCCGGTCTTTTTGCCGAGCAATCCGGCCGTCAACATTTGCCGGGTCAGGCCTTGCGGCCGGAAGCGCGGTTCGTCGTAATACTGGCGATAAATCGATTCCATCACCGGGTGCGAGACATCGAGTCCGGTCATGTCCATCAGTTCGCACGGACCCAGTTTGAAGCCGGCGGTGTCGCGCAGGATGCGGTCCAGCGTCGCCACCGACGTCACGCCTTCGGACAGGATGCGCAAGCCCTCGGTACCGAAGCCGCGCCCGGCATGATTGACGATGAAGCCCGGCGTGTCCTTGGCGCGCACGGCAGTGTGTCCCCATTGGCGGCCCAGTGCCAGCAACTGCGCGACCACCGTCTCGGTGGTCAGAATGCCGCCGATGACTTCGACGATCTTCATCAGCGGGACCGGATTAAAGAAATGAAATCCTGCTACGCGTTGCGGCTGCTGCAGACCGGCGGCGATCGCCGTGACCGACAGCGACGAGGTATTCGAGGCCAGGATTGCATCGGGACGCACCAGCGTTTCAAGCGTCGCGAACAAGGTCTTCTTGGCGGCCAGGTCTTCGATGATCGCTTCGATAATCACATCGCAATCGGCTAGATCAGCCAGTTCGCTGCACACATGCAAACGCGCCAGCGCATCGCTGGCATCGTCGTCCTGCAGTTTGCCTTTTGCGACCAGCGTGGCAAAGGTGGCGGTCAACGTGCGACTGGCTGCGGCCGCGGCGCCGGCATGGGCATCGGCCAGAAAAACGGTCGCGCCGGATAACACGGCGATCTGCGCAATGCCGCGTCCCATCACGCCGCAGCCGATGATGCCAACCAGTGGTGCTGGCGTCGAAACGGAAGGGGTTGACTCGGGCATGCTGCTCTCCGGTGTTCTGCAATGCAGAATATGTTTTTTGGGTTCTCATACTCTATTGAGCAGTGGCATCAATGTCAACCTGCAAATGCGCGGATGCCGGCTTGTCAAGAGAGATTCTGCAGTGCAGAATGGCGCCTCTATCCGGTGGAGCTCAGTTATGTCACGTATCGATCATGTTTTCCAGTCCTATACCCGCACCCACGCTACCCGTATCGCGCTGCAGGACGACCATGACAGGGTCACCTACGGCGAGCTCGATGCACGTGTTGATGCGGTGGCGCGGCAATTGCAGCAGGCCGGTGTGCGGCCCGGTGACCGCGTCCTGCTTGTAGCCGAAAACTCGGTGGCGCTGGCGCTGACAATTCTGGCGACGAGTCGTCTGCGGGCCTGGTCGGCCAGTGTCAATGCGCGTTTGTCCGCGCGTGAAATCGACAACTTCCTGTTGCATTCCGGCGCACGTCGGGCCGTGTATTTCAGTACCGGTTCGGACGAAGCCGCCCGCCACGGTGAGGCACAGGGTGCGCAACTGCTGCACTGGGACGGCATCGGTGCGCTGATGCTGGGGCCGCTGCAATCCGAAGTGATCGCCGAACCAGCCGCACCCGACGTGGCGGCGCTGGTCTACACGTCCGGCACCACCGGCGCGCCGAAAGCGGTGATGCTCACGCATGCGAACCTGTTGTTCATCGGTGCCAACAGTTGCAAGATCCGGGCGCTCACACCCGACGACGTGATCTATGGTGTGCTGCCGCTGTCGCATGTGTATGGCTTGTCGGCGCTGTTGGTGGCGGCCCTGGCCAGCGGTGCGGCCTTGCGGCTGGTGCCGCGCTTTGATGCGCTGGCGATGGCGCAGGCGTTGGCGCAGGACGGCGTGACCGTACTGCATGGTGTGCCGGCGATGTATGCCAAGTTGCTGGCAACCGGTGCACGTCTGGCGGCACCCACGTTGCGCGTCGCGCAGTCGGGTGGGGCGCCACTGTCGGCGTCGTTGAAAGCCGGTTTCGAGGCGTGTTTTGGCATCCCGCTGCATAACGGTTACGGTATGACCGAAGCCGCACCGTCGATCTGCCAGACCCGCATGGAATTGCCGCGTACCGACTGTTCAGTCGGTCACGCCATCGAGGGCATCGAGATCCGGCTCGACACGCTGATGCAGGACGGTGATGGCATCGGCGAATTGCAAGTGCGCGGCCCGAACGTGATGGCCGGCTATTACCGCGCGCCGGAAGCCAGCGCAGACGCGCTGACAGCGGACGGCTGGCTGCATACCGGCGACCTGGCCCGCATCGATGCGGATGGCGCGGTCACCATCGTCGGGCGCAGCAAGGAACTGATTATTCGCTCGGGTTTTAATGTCTACCCGGTCGAAGTCGAACAGGTCCTCAATGCCTATCCGGGCATCGTGCAATCGGCGGTAATCGGTCGTAGCAGTGCCGATAATGAAGAGGTACTGGCGTTCATCGAAGTGCTGCCAACGATCGTACTCGACCGCGAGCATCTGCACGACTATCTGTGCGCTAACCTGTCGCCTTACAAAATACCGGCCGAGATCATTGCGCTGGCCAGTCTGCCGGCTGCCGCCAGTGGCAAAATTCTCAAGCGCGAGTTGCATAAACTGGCCAGTGCCACCGATGCGTAAGTTGGTCAGTCCGCCCGCCGTGGTCAAGGAAGACCGCCACTTCGTGACAGCGCTGGCACGCGGGCTGGAGTTACTGGCGTGCTTTCGTTCCGGTGACAGGATGCTGGGCAATCAGGAGCTGGCCGAGCGCAGCAAGCTGCCGAAGTCGACCGTGTCACGCCTGACTTACACGCTGACCAAATTAGGCTACCTGCAATTTGATGATGATACCGGCAAGTATCGCCTCGGTACCGCCACGCTGTCGCTCGGCAGCGCAATGCTGAGCCGGCTCGATGTACGCCAGCTGGCGCGGCCGGCGATGCAGCAGCTGGCTGATTTTTCGCATTCGATGGTCTCGCTGGGGATGCGCGACCGGCTTAGCATGATTTATGTCGAAAATTGTCGCAGTCAGGCGGCGTTGACGCTAAGCCTCGATGTCGGCTCGCGGATTCCGTTGGCCAGTACGGCGATGGGCCGGGCCTATCTGGCGGTCGCGCCGCCGGGTGAACGTAACGAGTTGCTGGCACGGGCGCGTGAACTCGATGAGGACGGGTGGCCAGCGTTGCAGCAGAGCGTGCAACGCGCACTCGACGAATACCGGGAGTATGGTTGCTGCACCTCGATTGGTGACTGGCAACCGGGTGTCAATGCGATTGCGATTGCGTTTCGCCCGCCCGATGGCAGCACGCCAGTCAGCATTAATTGCGGTGGTCCGGCGTTCACGCTGTCGGCGGATTTTCTGGTGCACGAAGTGCGGCCGCGGTTAATTGAGCTGGTTGAGCAGTTGCGGCGGGCGATGGCGACGTGAGGGATACCAAGCCGTCACGCGTTGCACCATTCGATGCTGCAATAACCGTATGACATTGCACCGGACTCACTGGCTGCGGTAGCCGGTTCGGTCGATTCTGCGCTCCGATAGGCAGCGCCGACCAACACGCTCTTACACTGACCCTGTGCTATTCCAGATACGGATTGCCAAACCCCAGCTTCGCCAAAACCTCAATTTCCAGCGCTTCCATTTCGTCAGCCTCGACGTCGGTTTCATGGTCGTAGCCTTGCGCGTGCATCACGCCATGCACGACCAGATGAGCGGCGTGAGCGATGAGCGGCTTGTTTTGCGCCAGTGCTTCGGACTGCAGTACGTCGGTGCACAGGATCAGGTCGGCGCGGGTGATACCGTCGTCGTCTTCTGCATCGTCGTTGTAGGCAAAGGTCAGCACGTTGGTCGCGTAATCCTTGCTGCGGTAATCGCGATTGAGGCTGCGGCCTTCTTCGCTGTCGACGAAGCGTACCGTCAGTTCGGCCGGCGCGAACAGCGCCGCTTGCACCCAGCGTCGCACCAGCGGCCGGGTCACGAGGGTGGCCAGGCGCGGGTCCGGATACTGGACCGATAACGCGAGTTTATTTTTTAGGGACAAGACGACTCGCTGGTTTTTTTACGGGAGCCGGCGCACTGGCCGCTTCATAGGCGTCGACGATGCGTGCTACCAGCGGATGACGTACGACGTCGGCACTGTTAAAGCGCGTGAAGGCGATGCCGCGGATATTGTCAAGCACGTCGATGGCGTCGATCAAGCCGCTTTTTTGCGTACTCTGCAAATCGATTTGCGTGATGTCACCAGTCACCACGGCCTTGCTACCGAAACCGATCCGGGTCAGGAACATCTTCATCTGTTCCGGCGTTGTATTCTGCGCTTCATCGAGGATCACGAAAGCATGGTTGAGCGTGCGACCGCGCATGTAGGCTAGCGGTGCAATTTCGATCGCCTGTTTCTCGAACATTTTCTGGGTGCGGTCGTGACCAAGTAAATCGTACAGCGCGTCGTACAACGGGCGCAGGTAGGGATCGACTTTCTGGGCCAGATCGCCCGGCAGAAAACCGAGCCGTTCGCCGGCTTCGACGGCCGGGCGGGTCAGCACGATGCGCTTGACCACGTCACGTTCGAGCGCATCGACCGCGCAGGCTACCGCGAGGTAGGTTTTGCCGGTGCCGGCCGGACCGACGCCGAACGTGATGTCATGGTCGAGAATGGCCTTCAGGTAGGCCAGCTGGTTTGGTGTGCGACCGCGCAAGTCATGGCGGCGGGTTTTCAGGGTCGGGCCTTCCGCAGGGACGGTCTCGGGATCGACCGCGACCAGCTCGAGCGCTTTTTTCCTGGCGGCGCCACGTAGCGGTTTCAGGGTTGCCGCCGGGACTTCGGCGAACGCCATGCCGGCGCGCTGTTCGACCACCGCCAGCTGGACATCCTCGATCGAGACGACCTTGTCGGCAATCGCATAAAACTGCGCCAGCAAGGCGGTGGCCCGTTCGGCATTGCGGCCGCCGACGATAAAGCGTTCGCCGCGGCGGAAGATGGTGACGTCGAGCGCCATGGAAATCTGGCGCAGGTTTTCATCCATCGGACCGCACAGGTGGGCCAAACGCTTGTTATCAAGCGGCTCGGGAATAAAGTACAGCGGTTCTTCAGGGGAGCGAGTTTTCAAGCGGTTCTTTGGTGAGGGGTCTGAAGTAGGGAGGCAGTGTGTGCCGCGTCAGTGACGATCAGTTCGCCGCGCAGCGAATAGCCGAAGCTATGGGTAATCGTCAGGTCGAGCAACTGGCCGATCAGACTGGCACCGGCGGCTCCGGCGGCGAAGTTGACTACGCGGTTATTCTCGGCGCGGCCCTGCAAATCGCCGGCATCTTTTTTCGATGGACCTTCGACCAGCACGCGCACCACTTGGCCAACCATCGCTTCACTGTAGCGCCGCGTGTTGGCATCGATCACGGCTTGCAGGCGCTGCAAGCGGGCCAGCTTGACCGCGTGCGGCGTCTCGTCTTCCAGCGTGGCGGCCGGTGTGCCGGGACGCGGGCTGAAGATGAAGCTGAAGCTGTTGTCGTAACCGATGTCGTCAATCAGTTTCATCATCGCTTCGAAATCGGCGTCAGTCTCGCCGGGGAAGCCGACGATGAAGTCCGACGAGATCGCGATGTTCGGCCGTACTGCGCGCAGACGCCGGATGATGGATTTGTATTCGAGTGCGGTGTAGCCGCGCTTCATGGCCATCAGCACGCGGTCGGAGCCGTGCTGCGCCGGCAGGTACAGATGGTCGACCAGCTTCGGTACTTTGGCATACGCATCAATGAGGCGCTGGCTGAATTCTTTCGGATGACTGGTGACGAAGCGGATGCGTTCGATACCGTCGATCTCGGCGATGAATTCGATCAGTAGCGCAAAGTCGGCGATTTCGCCATCGGCCATCACGCCGCGAAACGCATTGACGTTCTGGCCCAGCAGCGTGATTTCCTTGACGCCTTGCGCTGCCAGTCCGGCCACTTCGACCAGCACGTCATCGAAACGGCGCGAGACTTCTTCGCCACGGGTGTAGGGCACCACGCAATAACTGCAGTATTTGCTGCAGCCTTCCATGATCGAGACAAAGGCAGTGACGCCATCAACGCGGGCCGGAGGCAGGTGGTCGAACTTTTCGATTTCGGGGAAGCTGATGTCGACCTGTGCCTGGCCGGACGCGCGGCGCTGGTCAATCAGCGCCGGCAACCGGTGCAGCGTTTGCGGACCGAACACGACGTCGACGTACGGTGCGCGCTTGATGATCGCCGCCCCTTCCTGCGAAGCGACACAGCCACCGACACCGATGACCAGGTCAGGTTTAAGCAACTTCAGTTCGCGGATGCGGCCGAGGTCGGAGAAGACTTTTTCCTGGGCTTTCTCGCGTACCGAACAGGTGTTGAGCAAGATCACGTCGGCATCTTCCGGCGTGTCCGTCTTGACCATGCCGTGGGTGGCGTTGAGTACATCGGCCATTTTGTCCGAGTCGTACTCGTTCATCTGGCAGCCGAAGGTCTTGATGAATACTTTTTTCTGCATTATTGATTCTGATGTGGTGAGGTGATTTTGGCGGGAGGCGGTGCGGCGGCTTCAGCAGCGCTGAGCAGCCAGACCCGGTCGATCGCGCCGTCGATGTCGATGGTGTAGTTGACGATGTGCGCGCCACTGCCCAGTGCGTTCGGGATGACGGTCAGGTTATCGGTGCTCCAGATGCGCGCCCCGTTCGTGAGCCGGGTCGCTTTACCGTCAATCTGCACTTGCGGGTAGTCGGTGATGACCAGGCTGGCGCGGCGGGCGTTGTTCGGAAATGGACGCTCGAAGGCCAGTGCGGACAGGCTCGTCAGCGTCAGTACCAGTAAGATCAGGTGGCGATAAAAACGCATGGTGGCTCCGCAAAAAGTGTTTGCCAGTCTACCACCAACCCCGTGCAGGATCGCCGGCCGCGCTCAGCGTAGCCGGCCGATGGCAACCTGTGTCTCCTGACAGATACGGGCATACGCTTCACCGTCCAGATTCAGTGCCTGCCATGCCGTCTGCGAAACCGATGGCGCCAGTTCGTGGCCTTCGTCGGAAGACGCCAATTGGTGCACGATGGCGTTGGCAATGTGGACCAGCGCAGCCAGAAAGCCCACACCGTGCCGGTCTGGCTCGTGGTGGCCGGCAATCGCCAGGCGCATCGTGTCCGAAAAATTCCAGCTGATCGCCAGCAGTTCACCGGCTTCGGCATGGTCGATGTCGAGGATGTCGCGTTCAGCATCGATCAGCGCGCAGCATTGGTCCGGGTCGTGATAGCGGGCCAGTACGCGCGCGTACTCGTCGGGAAAACAGCTGACCAGTACCAGTCGGCCAATGTCATGCAACAGCGCCGCCGTCATCGCGATGTCCGGATGCATGCCGACATGGCGCGCCAGAATGCCGGCTGCAGCAGACGCCGCGCATGAGTGGCGCCAGAACACGGTGTGGTCGAAGCCCTTGCAGACGCGTTCCGGAAAACAACCGGTCAAGGCCGCTTTGGTAATGAGTGTTCGGACATTTTGAAAACCCAGCAGCGTGATGGCCTGATGGATGGTGGTGACCTTGACCGAGGTTGCAAAATACGCGGAGTTAGCCAGTCGCAAGGTCTTCGCCGTCAGGGCCATGTCTTGCGATACTTTGCCCGCCAGGACGGCGATATCAAGATTGTCCTGGTCGACAATATTGAGTAATTCCATCACGATTAACGGCGGAGAAGGCAGGTCGCGCACGTTCTGTATGCATTGGGTCCGGGTGGCAGTCGTCATGTGTTGTCCATGTTTGCTGTGTAAATGAAGTGACGGGTCCAGCTACCGGGAAAGAATAACTCAGACCTCTGCCAGCGGATACTGCTCGAAACCAAAATATACTGCCAGGTCCTTGGCCGCCAACCTGCCCACTACGATGCGCTGATCACGATAGGGCAGGATCAGGACTGGCGGCGGCCCCGGATGCGCCAGCCATTCCAGCAAGGTCGTGTCGTCGACAGTCGCACCATTGCTCTGCAATTGCGCCAGGCACAGCGCGAGGTCACGGTCGTCAACCTGTGCCACCTGTTCGCCGCTCTGCAGCACCAGCTGGCCCTGATCGGTCAGCCAGGCGGCCTGGATATGCTCGAGCACAGCGCCGGTCTGCAGCACAAAACCCTGTTGCGGATCGGTACGGGCGACATAGGGCGTGGTTTCCAGATTCACGAATACCCGTTGCGGACCGTTCTGGAAATACCAGCGACCTGCCGCATCGTGCAGATAATTGCGGTTGATGAAAGCCAGCAGCGCGACGTGCGCGACTTTGTCACCGGGCAGGTTGTGCTGTTGCGCGGCTTCGTCGCGCAAGCGCCAGTAGCCGCGCGCATCCAGTGCCAGCCAGCCATAGCAATGCGGTACATCCGGCCATTTGGCCATTGCCTTGCGAACGATGTCATCCATGTGTGGCACTCCTGTGCTGAAAAAAATCAACGATACGGTTCGGCAGCCACTCGAGCTGACCCGGCGGCGCACCATCCGCGAAACCGACATGGCCGCCGGTGGCCGGATACTCGAGCGTGACGGCGGCAGCGGCGCTGGCCGGTAAATGCTGGGCCGGCATGAACGGGTCATTGCGGGCATTGAGCACCAGTGTCGGCACCGTGATGTCGCCCAGTATGTGGCGCGCGCTGGCGCGGTCCCAGTAGTCATTGGTGTCGCGATAGCCGTGCAGCGGCGCCGTGACGATATTGTCGAACGCGTACAGATCGCGCGCTGCCAGCAACTTGTCGCGGTCGAACAGGCCGGGGAATTGCGCCAGTTTTTGCAGGCACTTGGGCTTGAGGGTTTGCAGGAACATGCGGGTATAGACCAGGTTGAAGCCGGACGACAGGGCCGCACCGCCGGCAGCCAGATCGAGCGGTGCAGAGACCGAACAGGCCGCGTCGACAATGCCGGCGCTGTGCTGCGATTCGCCCAGCCAGCGCAACAGTGCATTGCCACCTAGTGAAACGCCGACCGCAAAGAAGTCGCTGGCACCGGTCGCCGCCGGGGTGGTCTTGAGGCGGCGCAGCAGCCAGTCGATTTCGGTCGCGTCGCCGGAATGATAGAAGCGCGGTGCCAGGTTCATCTCGCCCGAACAGCCACGAAAATGCGGGATCGCACCGGCCCAGCCCAGGCGATGCAAGTGCGCCATCAGCGCGCGGCTGTAATGACTGCCGGACGAGCCTTCCAGTCCATGAAACAGCACCACGAACGGCATGCCCGGACGACCTGCGACAAAATCGATATCGACAAAATCACCATCGGGCGCACTCCAGCGTTCGCGCCGCAGCGGCGTCGCCGGTGTGGCGATGCACTTGGCAGGATAAATGGTCTGCAGGTGCCCCCCGGGCAGCCAGCGTGGCGCGCGATAGGTCCCGGCGGCACTGACGTGTGCGGTGCGCTTCAATGCAGTGTGGTCGAATCGGGCACGACAACCGGCGGTTTGCCAGGGGCGATCGATGCATGGTGGACGGCGATGCGCCAGCCCATCGGCGTCTTGATGTAGACATTGGTGGCCAGGATATGCAGCTCCTGCGTGATGTCGCCACTGCGCATTTGTTCCAGCACGCTGTGGGTAGCGGCCATCAGGTTTTGCATCACATGCAGTTGCACCGGATGGATGTGCACGCCGCCATGGGCAAACACCGCTTGCCACGACGCGCGGATCGCGGCGTGGCCGATCAGGCGTGGCGCTCCGGGATGGATGCAGGTGATTTCTTCATCGTCGGCCCAGAGTGCCATCAGGGCGTCCAGGTCGGCGCGGCCGAGGGCGTCATAAAACGCCGCTTCGGTATCGGCAGGACTGCCGGACAATTGTTTCTTGCTGGACATGGCAAGCTCCGTGTGATTAGTGGGCGTGGACGGTTTCGCCGGCTTTCATCCGGTAGACCGTGCCGCAGTACGGGCATTTCGCTTCACCGTGACTCATGTCGAGGAAGACCCGCGGGTGGGATGACCAGAAGGGCATCGCATCGTTCGGGCAATGGGCCGGTAAATCAGTCGCGGCCAGTTCGACCGGGGCGAGGGGGGATTTCGGTGCACTCATGGCGGGTTTCTGCTTCATCAGTCTAAGGAGCCCTGATTCTAGCGGATTCTGTCGCCGATCCGGACCGGCAGGGACGGACCTCTGTACTATGTGCGCCAATTCAATGATTCAAAGTCATCTTTATTCCCGTCATGATCAATTCCGAAACTGCTTCCGGTCACCAGTCCGCCGCCGTTGTTGAAAAACGTGCTTTTGCTGCTGCCTTCAAAATCAGTGTTGCCACCATGCCGGGGATTTTTGCGTGGGGCCTGGTGTCGGGCATGGCGATGGTCAAGTCAGGTCTGACGATCTGGCAGGCGCTGGGCATGTCATTCTTCGTGTTTGCCGGATCGGCCCAACTGGCGGCATTGCCGCTGATTGCGGCCGATGCGCCGACGTGGGTGGTGTTCGTGACGGCGCTGGTAGTCAATTTGCGCTTCGTGATTTTTGCTGCGGCGATCGGACCGCATTTTGCGCATCTGCGCTGGAACCAGCGTCTCTGGTACGGCTATTTCAATGCCGACATCACGATGGGATTTTTTCCGCGCCGTTTTCCATCGGAAACGCTGCACCAGCCGGCCGGCAAGGTCGGCTATTTCACCGGTATCTGTTATCCGAACTGGTGCGCGTGGCAGAGCGGCGCGGTGGCGGGCAT
The DNA here is from genome assembly GCA_047621665.1 of Bradyrhizobium sp. Lineage (GTDB taxonomy): Bacteria > Pseudomonadota > Gammaproteobacteria > Burkholderiales > Burkholderiaceae_D > Actimicrobium. The sequence continues at coordinate 26,446 of JBLHMB010000001.1, forward strand.
CCTGCTGGCCAGCCAGATCCCGGAGAGCTGGGGCATTGGCTTTGCCGGCACGCTAGCGCTGCTGGCGGTAATGATTCCGCTGACCATCAACCTGGCTGCGCTGGGCGGCGTGCTGGTGGCGGGCGTGGTGGCGATTGCGGCCGCGCAGTTTCCTTACCGGCTGGGCTTGCTGGCAGCAGTGGTTGCCGGGATGGCGGTGGCAATGTGTATTGATTACCTGATGGAGCGGCATCTGCCGCGCAAAATACCATGACGACAACTGAAATCTGGATCACGATCGGCCTGCTGATGCTGGCCACGATACTGACCCGCTGTTCTTTTTTCCTGCTGGGCGATGCGGTCAAGCTACCGGAAAAAGTCCAGCACGCGCTGCGTTATGCGCCCGCTGCCGCGATGGCGGCGATTGTTGCGCCCGATCTGGTGTTCGTGGGCGGCACGCTCGATGTGCACTGGACCAATCCGCGTCTGCTGGCCGGACTCGGTGCGGTGGTGTTTTTTCTGGTCACCAGACATTTGCTGGGCACCATCGTTGTCGGCATGGTGTTGTACACGGGTCTGCGGCTGGTTCTGTAATTCGTTGCGAAAACGGCAGGTTTGCCCGGGTGCTGGGGTAAAATGTTGCCTCTTTCAATTTGGGTTTCGGGATTTCTGACTATGCAATTCAACCGACTGAGCGACCTGATCGCCGCTAACCAATTACGCGGCAAGCGCGTCTTCATTCGCGCCGACCTCAATGTGCCGCAAGATGATGCCGGCAAGATCACCGAAGATACCCGACTCCGCGCCTCGGTACCGGCCATCCGTCAGGCGCTCGACGCCGGCGCTGCCGTGATGGTGACGTCGCATCTCGGTCGCCCGGTCGAAGGCGAATTCAAGCCATCCGATTCCCTTGCGCCGGTTGCCACCCGCCTGTCAGCGCTACTGGATCAAACCGTCACGCTGGTCCACAACTGGGTTGATGGCGTCGAAGTCGCGCCGGGCCAGATCGTCCTGCTGGAAAATTGCCGCGTCAATCGCGGCGAAAAAAAGAACGACGCCGTGCTGGCAAAAAAGATGGCCGCGCTGTGCGACATCTACGTCAATGATGCTTTCGGTACCGCGCATCGCGCCGAAGCTACCACGTACGGGATTGCGCAATTCGCGCCGGTCGCCTGCGCCGGTCCGTTGCTGGCGGCGGAACTTGATGCCCTCGGCAAGGCGCTGACCGCACCGGCCCGGCCGCTGCTGGCCATCGTGGCAGGTTCCAAGGTGTCGTCCAAACTGACTATCCTGAAAGCCCTGGCGGCCAAGGTCGATCATCTGATCGTCGGTGGCGGCATCGCTAATACCTTTATGCTGGCGGCCGGCCTGAAGATCGGCAAATCGCTGGTCGAAGCCGACCTGGTCAACGAAGCCAGAGAAATCATGGCGATGATGAGTGCCCGTGGCGCATCGGTACCGATCCCGACCGATGTGGTCTGCGCGAAGCAGTTCGCCGCGGATGCGACGGCCACCGTCAAGGCGGTGGCCGATGTCGAAGACGACGACCTGATCCTCGATATCGGCCCGCAAACGGCAGCTTTGCTGGCGGCGCAAATCGCGCAGGCCGGAACGGTGGTCTGGAATGGTCCGGTCGGCGTGTTCGAATTTGAGCAGTTCGGCCACGGTACCAAAACGCTGGCGCTGGCGATTGCCGACGCCAAGGCGTTCTCGATTGCCGGCGGGGGTGATACGCTGGCAGCCATTGCCAAGTACGACATCACCGACCGGATCGACTATATCTCGACCGGTGGTGGCGCTTTTCTTGAGTTCCTCGAAGGCCGGACTTTGCCGGCCGTCGCGATCCTCGAACAACGTTTCAGAAAATAAACACAGCCAATCAATCAGCAGATACGCCTTCGAAAGGGTCCCCTATGTCTTTGTCCCGCGCTACTAAAATTGTTGCCACCATCGGTCCGGCTTCCAGTGACCTCGATACGTTGACGCGCATGATCCGCGCCGGCGTGAACGTAGTGCGGCTCAACTTTTCGCATGGCAAGGCGCAGGACCATATCGACCGGGCCGCGCTGGTGCGTCAGGCGGCCGCTGATTGCGGTGTCGAGATCGCCATCATGGCCGATCTGCAAGGCCCGAAAATCCGTGTCGGCAAGTTCGAGCACGGCAGGATTGAGCTGGTCAAGGGCGCCAGCTTTACGCTCGACGCGTCCTGCCAACTGGGTAATCAGGACGTCGTCGGCCTTGACTACCGCGAACTGCCACGCGACCTGCGCGTCAATGATGTGCTGTTACTTAATGACGGACTGATCGTGCTGATCGTCGACAAGATTGTCGGCAGCGCGATCCACACCACGGTACGTATCGGTGGCGAGCTCTCGAACAACAAGGGCATCAACCGGCAGGGTGGCGGGTTGTCGGCCCCGGCACTGACCGGAAAGGACATGGAAGACATCAAGACCGCGATGAGCATTCAGGCGGACTATGTCGCGGTATCGTTTCCGAAAAGCGCGACCGACATGATCATGGCACGCCAACTGGCGAACATCGCCGGCGAGCAATACGGTCACAAACCATTGATGATCGCCAAGATCGAACGGGCCGAAGCGATTCCGGTTCTGCAGGAAATCCTCGATGCCTCCGACGGCATCATGGTCGCGCGCGGCGACCTCGCTGTCGAAGTCGGCAATGCGGCCGTGCCGGCCCTGCAGAAACGCATGATCAAGATGGCGCGCGCTTCGAACAAGCTGGCCATCACCGCAACCCAGATGATGGAGTCGATGATCGTCAATGCCGTGCCCACCCGCGCCGAAGTCTCGGATGTGGCCAACGCGGTCCTAGATGGCACCGATGCGGTAATGACCTCGGCCGAAACCGCCTCCGGTCGTTATCCGGTCGAAACCGTTGAAGCGATGGATGCGATCTGCATCGAAGCCGAAAAATCCGAAGACTACAAGCTCGATGCCGACTTCCTGAACCTGACTTTTAGCCGGATTGATCAATCGATTGCGTATGGCGCGCTATTCACCGCGTATCATCTGCGCGTGAAAGCAATTGTTGCCTTGACCGAGTCGGGATCGACACCGCTGTGGATGAGCCGGCACAACATCGATATCCCGATTTTTGCAATGACGCCGAGCATGGCGACCCGGCGCAAGGCAGCGCTGTACCGCAACGTGCGGCCGTTTGAGCTGGAGAAATTAACCGACCCCGACGTCATGCTGAAAAACGTCCAGGATTTGTTGCTGGCCAAAGGCGTGGTGGAAAAGGGTGACATGATTGTTGTTACCTGGGGCGAGCCGATGGGACAAGCCGGCGGCACCAACGCGCTCAGGATCGTCAAGATCGGCGCACATTGACATACCGAATTTAATTAGCTTTGGAGTTCTACCATGCCACTTGTCTCAATGCGTCAACTGCTCGACCATGCTGCTGAAAATGGCTACGGCCTGCCGGCATTCAATGTCAACAATCTCGAACAGGTCCTTGCCATCATGGGCGCGGCCGATGCGGTCAATTCGCCGGTCATCATGCAGGCCTCGGCCGGCGCCCGCAAATATGCCGGTGAGCCATTCCTGCGTCATCTGATCGAAGCGGCCATTGAAGCCTATCCGCATATCCCGGTTGTCATGCACCAGGATCACGGCCAGTCGCCATCGGTCTGCATGACCGCGATCCGCTCCGGCTTTTCGTCGGTGATGATGGATGGTTCGCTCAACGAAGATGGCAAATCGGTCGCCAGCTACGAATACAACGTCGAAGTTTCGCGCAAAGTGGTCGAGTTTTCGCACGCGATCGGCGTGACGGTCGAAGCCGAACTCGGTGTGCTCGGTTCGCTTGAAACCATGATGGGCGACAAGGAAGACGGCCACGGTGCCGACGGCAAGATGACCCGCGAGCAATTGCTTACCGATGTCTCGCAAGCCGCCGACTTTGTCCACCTGACCCAGTGCGATGCGTTGGCCATTGCGATCGGTACTTCGCATGGCGCGTACAAGTTTTCACGCAAGCCGACCGGCGACATCCTGGCGATTGACCGCATCAAGGAAATCCACGCCCGTATCCCGAATACGCATCTGGTGATGCATGGCTCGTCGTCGGTGCCACAGGAGTTGCTGGCCGAAATCCGTCAATTTGGCGGTGACCTGAAAGAGACCTACGGCGTGCCGGTCGAAGAAATCCAGGAAGGCATCAAGTACGGCGTGCGTAAGATCAATATTGATACCGATATCCGGCTGGCGATGACGGGTGCGATCCGCCGCTATCTGTTCGAGAATCCGTCCAAATTCGATCCGCGCGATTACCTGAAACCAGCCCGCGAAGCGGCAATGCTGGTGGCCAAATCGCGCTTCCTGTCGTTCGGTTGCGAAGGCCAGGCCGCGAAGATCAAACCCTTGTCACTCGAAAAAATGGCGACGAAATACAAGCAGGGTGATCTGAAACAGATTGTCCAATAAGCGTCCAACAAGCGTTCAGTAATGCGTTAATTAAACAGAAACTTGTCCCAAGGGGCATCTTACGGCCGGCGTTGCGCATGCATCCCCGGCCGGATTTCATGGAAAAACTATGACCAGTCTTTATCAATCCGAGATCCCGTCGTTGCCGCTGCTGGGCCGCGGCAAGGTGCGCGACAACTACGCCGTCGGTGACGACCGGATCCTCATCGTCACGACCGATCGCCTGTCGGCTTTCGACGTCGTGATGAACGAAGCGATCCCGGCCAAGGGCCGCGTGCTCAACCAGATGTCGAATTTCTGGTTCGATAAACTCGCCGCCATCGTGCCCAATCATCTGACCGGCGTGACGCCGGAATCGGTCGTGCAAGCCAGTGAAATTGATCAGGTGCGCGGTCGGGCGGTGGTGGCCAAGCGGCTGCAACCGATCATGGTTGAAGCGGTCGTGCGCGGATACCTGATCGGCTCCGGCTGGAAGGATTACCAGGCGACTGGCGCAGTCTGCGGCATCGCGCTGCCGGCCGGTTTGCGTCAGGCCGACAAGCTGGCTGAGCCGATCTTCACGCCGGCCGCCAAAGCCGAGGCGGGCGAGCACGACGAAAACATCAGCTTCGCCGACATGGAACAGCGCCTCGGTGCCGGACTGGCAGCGAAGATGCGTGATGTCAGTATCAAGTTGTACCAGGCAGCAGCCGATTATGCCGCTACGCGCGGCATCATCATTGCCGATACCAAGTTCGAATTCGGACTCGATGCCGATGGCACCATGTACTTGATGGATGAAGTGCTCACCGCCGATTCGTCGCGTTTCTGGCCCGCCGATTCATACGCGCCGGGCAGCTCGCCACCGTCGTTCGACAAGCAGTTTGTGCGCGACTATCTCGAAACGCTGACCGCCTGGACCAAGACCGCGCCGGCCCCGAATCTGCCGGCCGACGTAATTGAAAAAACGGGCGCCAAATACCGCGAAGCGCTTGAGCGCCTGACCGGCGGCACGCTGGAGGACTGAGATGACTGAACCGGTAAAAGTTGGCGTCGTGATGGGATCGTCCTCGGACTGGGAGGTGATGCAGCACGCGGTCGCGATGCTCAAGGACTTTGGTATTGCGTATGAAGCGCAAGTGATTTCGGCACATCGTATGCCGGACCAGCTGTTTGCCTATGCCGAGAGCGCTCGTGCGCGCGGCCTGGTCGCCATCATCGCCGGTGCCGGCGGAGCGGCACACTTGCCGGGCATGCTGGCGGCCAAGACCATTGTGCCGGTGCTGGGTGTGCCGGTGCCGTCGAAGTATTTGCGTGGCGAAGATTCGCTACTGTCGATTGTGCAGATGCCCAAGGGTATTCCGGTCGCGACCTTTGCCATCGGTGAAGCCGGTGCAGCCAATGCCGCATTGACTGCCATCGCCATCATGGCGACCACCGATGAGGCGCTGGCCGCCAAGCTCGAGGCGTTCCGCACGGCGCAGACGCAAGTCGCGCTGGCGATGGTGTTGCCGGTATGAGTACTGTGCAGTCGGCGCTGATTCCGTCGGCAACGCCGGCTACCTGGCTCGGCGTGATGGGCGGTGGCCAGCTCGGCCGGATGTTCGTCCATGCCGCGCAAGCGATAGGTTACAAGGTCGCGGTGCTCGAGCCTGCTGCAGATGCGCCGGCTGCGCATGCCGCCGACCGGCATCTGGTGGCGCGTTACGACGATGCCGATGCGCTGCACGAACTGGCACTGCAATGCGTTGCGGTGACCACCGAATTCGAGAACGTGCCGGCGGCCAGTCTGGCTTTGCTGGCGCAGCATGCCAGCGTTTCGCCGTCGGCGGCGTGCGTGTCGGTGGCGCAGGACCGGATGGTCGAGAAACGCTTCTTTATCGATTGCGCTGCACGCTCCGGCGTGCAGCCGGCACCGCATCAGTTGATTGCTGCCGACAGCGACATCGACACGGTGATCGATGCGCTACTGCCCGGTATCCTGAAGACGGTGCGCCTCGGTTATGACGGCAAGGGCCAGGCGCGCGTCGCGACGATTGCCGAGTTGCGGTCGGCGTTCGCCGGTATGAACGGCGTGCCGTGCGTGCTCGAAAAAATGCTGCCGCTGGCTTATGAAGTCTCGGTGCTGGCGGCGCGTGGCCACGATGGTAAATCGGTGGTCTACCCGATTGCCGAAAATGTCCATCGCGACGGCATCCTGTTTACCACCACCGTGCCAGGTCCGAATGTGTCGACCGGGTGCGCTGGACGGGCGCATGATGCGGCGCTGGCGATCATCGACCAGCTGGGTTATGTCGGCGTGCTGTGCATCGAGTTTTTCATCCTTGACGATGGCTCGCTGGTGGTCAACGAGATGGCACCGCGTCCGCATAACAGCGGTCACTATACGATCGATGCATGCATGACCAGCCAGTTCGCCCAGCAGGTGCGGGCGATGACCGGATTGGCGCTGGGGGAGGTGCGCCAGCACTCGCCGGCGGTAATGCTGAATCTCCTCGGCGATCTGTGGTTCGATGTCGCTACCGGTGAGCGGTGCGAGCCAGCCTGGGACCGCGTGCTGGCTTTGCCAGGCGCAAGCTTGCACTTGTACGGCAAGGATGACCCGCGGCCTTCACGCAAAATGGGCCATGTGACCTTCGTGGCGACCACACTTGCTCAGGCGCAGGCGAGCTTGCAAGCAGCCTGCGCGATTCTGCGTATTGCCCCTTAGGTCGCGCGTGAGCTTGTCCCTGCCCCTGTCTGACGAGATCGTCCGCGCCGCGTCCCTGCTCGAGCAGGGACGCCTGGTGGCGTTCCCTACCGAGACCGTTTATGGCCTTGGGGCAGATGCTGAAAACCCGGTGGCGATTGCCCGCATTTATGCTGCCAAGGGCCGGCCTTCGAATCATCCGGTGATCGTACATCTGGCACCTGAAGCGGACCTGGGCTACTGGGTCAGTGCGATTCCGGCCCAGGCGCGCAGCCTGATCGAGGCTTTCTGGCCGGGTCCGCTGACGCTGATCCTGCCACGTGCCGCGCATATCCCGGCCGCAGTGGCGGGCGGACAAGATTCGATCGGCGTGCGCTGCCCGTCGCATCCGGTGGCGCAAGCTTTGTTGCGCGCTTTCAAGGGAGGCAAGGGTGGTATTGCGGCACCGTCGGCCAACAAGTTCGGTCATGTCAGCCCGACGCTGGCGCAGCATGTAAGCGATGAATTTGCCGACGGTTCGGTCGACCTGATCCTTGACGGCGGCCAGAGTGAGGTTGGCATCGAGTCGAGCATTCTGGACTTGTCGCGCCTGTACACGCATGGGCCGGTGCTGCTGCGGCCCGGACGCATCACGGCGCTGCAACTGGCCGGGGTGCTCGGGGTTGTGCCTGCGGCACCGGACGCCGCCGCGCCGCGCGCCTCCGGCACGCTCGAAGCGCACTATGCGCCGCAGACACCGGTGGCAATGGTCGCCAGCGCGGAACTTTTGCCGACCTTGCGGCAACTCGCTGACGCCGGTCGCCGGGTTGCCTTGCTGCACTGGTGCGATGGCCCGTATGCCGATGGGCTGCAACTGTCCTCGTCTCCGGCGGGCTATGCGCATGGTCTGTATGCCGGTTTGCGCGCGCTCGATGCGGCGGCTGCCGACCTGATTCTGATCGAGGCACCGCCGCTTTCTGCTGACTGGCAGGCCATCAACGATCGCTTGCGCCGTGCCGCGCACGACTCGTCGGGCATTCTGGAACAACTCCTCTAATTACTGGCTGATAGAACAACGTTTTGCGTCTGGTCAACCGCTGATATCGGTGACATACTCGTCCAAAATTAAAAGAACACACGTGCGTTTTGTGGAGTTTTTCGTTTGTTATAAAAAGCCTTTTAAAGGAGACACGCAATGCATCAGTTCAAGTTATCCGCTGCAATCCTCTCGCTCGCAGTGCTTGCCGGTTGTGGTGGTGGCAGTACCGGCAGCCCTTCCAAACCGCAATTCAGTGCCGTCATTTCATTCGGTGACAGCCTCAGTGATGCCGGTTCCTATACCCCTGCTACGATCAATCCGGTGACCAAGCTGCCGACCGGCGGCAAGTTTACCGTCAACCCGGGTCCGATCTGGATCGAAGACATTGCTGCCAAGCTTAACCTGTCGATCACGCCTAACGTGGTCGGCTACGGTACGAGCAGCGTGACGTGCCCCGTGGCAAGTTGCACAGCGTATGGTCAGGGTGGTTCGCGTGTGACCGACCTCAACGGTATCGGGCACAGCACGGGGGCCTTGACGATTCCGATGAAAACCCAGATGGAGAATCATCTGGCAGCCAATGCCAGCTACAAGCCAACTGACCTGGTATTCGTTTATGGCGGCAATAATGACGTGTTTTACCAGGCCGGATATGTCGCCGCCGTCATCGGCGGTGCTAGTGCAGCACCAGGTGCCACCGCCGCCAGCGTTGGCGCTGCAGCGCAGGCAGCCCAGCAAGCCGCCGGTCTGGCAATGGCCACGGCAGCGACCGAACTGGCGGGTTACGTGCGCGACAAGATTCTCGCCAAAGGTGCCAAATACGTCGTCGTGATGAATTTGCCGGATAGTGCGCAGACACCCTATGGTGCATCGATTAGCGCCGATGGCAGGGCTTTGCTGACCGGCCTGGTCAACACTTTCAATGTCACTTTCCAGAAAGCGGTGACTGACCTGGCGCTCGATGTGGTGGTCGTCGACGCCAATGCCGCCAACAAGGACGTGTTCGCCAATTCGGTCCAGTATGGTGTGACCAACTTCACGGTACCGGCGTGCGATCTGACCAAATTGCCGGGAGCATCTTCGCTGTTCTGCAACGCCAGTACTTTGATCCCGACGGCCAATGCCGGCTTCCTGTTCGCCGACTCGGTCCATCCGACTATTTTCGGCCATCGCCTGTTCGCCGATTACGTCACGCTGCAACTGGCGAAAAAAGGCTGGTTCTGATCGATGCCTGCAGCACCTGTCATACGTAGGGAACAACACGATAACGAGGATTCCTCGCACTGGAGAAGACACATGAACAAATCCGTAATGGTTTTGCCGCGGTTACTTGCTGTGGTTGCTGTGGCGTTATTGGCTACGACAGCCTTGCCGGCAGCGGCCCAATCAGCCGGCCAATGGACGGTCAAAGTGGGTGAAAACCTGATCACGCCGATGGTCCATAGCGGCAATTTGAGTGGGCCCGGTCTTGGCGGTGTAAAAGTCGATGTCAACAGCGCTTTTGCCCCTGTCGTCTCAGCGGCTTACATGATCACCGATAACATCTCGACCGAACTGGTACTCGGTTTGCCGTACCGGCATGACATGGTCGGCAAGGGGACCATCAACGGTGTCGGCAAGATCGGTGATGTTCAGCAATTGCCGCCGACGCTGTTTCTGCAGTACCGCTTGCTCGAACCAACGGCACGGTTTCGCCCGTATGTTGGCCTCGGCGTGACGTATGCGTATTTCCGTGATGCGCATGCCAGCTCGACCCTGGTGGCATTACTAGGTCCAACCAACATCAACATTGATGCGAAGTTCGGCATTTCACCGCAGATCGGCGCAACCTATGCAATCAACGACCGCTGGTTCGTTGATTCCGCACTGGTCAAAACCTATCTGAAGACGACGGCGACGCTGGACTCTTCCGGCATCAGGCGCACCATCGATACCAAACTTGATCCGGTCTCGTTTAGTATTTCGGTCGGTTATAAATTCTGACCGGGCTGCTGCGCTTATCCGCGCAGCTACAAAAAAAACGCGCTGCAGGAATCCTCCTGCAGCGCGTTTTTTAATTGTGCTTACGCCGGCGGCAGTGTACTGGCCGAACAATAGGCGCCACCGTGATAGACCAACGGCGCGCGGGGTGCCACTTCACAATGCGTGACTTCACCGACAAAAATCACATGATCGCCTTCCGGATAGCGGCTGCGGTTGCGGCATTCGAACCAGGCCACTGCGCCGCGCAGGACCGGCTGGCCGGTTGCAGAAAAATCAAGTTCCACGCCGGCAAACCGGTCCTCGATGCGGCTGGCAAAACGATTCGCCAGACCGGACTGGTCGGCTGCCAGGACGTTGACCACGTAGTGGGTGCCGGTGCTGAATGCCTCCATGCTGCTGGCCGTAGTACCCAGGCTCCAGAGCACCAGCGGTGGTTGCAGTGATACCGAGTTGAATGAGGTGGCGGTCAACCCCAGCATCGTGCCGTCGGCAGCGCGGGTTGTGATGACGGTGACGCCTGTGGCAAACTGAGACAGCGCTTGACGAAAATGGCGACTGTCAAATGGTTCTACGACGGTGTTTTGAGTGGATGATGGCATCGGGCTTCCTGAGAATTACAATATTATGCCGAAAAAGCCGGTTGACTGCGGGGCATGCTGGTTTGCGTTAAAGTCAAGCCTTCACACAGAGGGAGAGAACATGACTAAGGAAATGGCAACATTAGGCGGAGGATGCTTCTGGTGTACGGAAGCGGTGTACCAGCAACTCAATGGCGTGCTGGCAGTCGAATCGGGTTATACCGGCGGCAGCGTCGCGAATCCGAGCTACGAAGCGGTCTGCAACGGCACCACCGGCCATGCCGAAGTCGTGCAGGTTACTTTTGACAGTAGTGTCGTCAGCTATCGCGAGATCCTGGAAGTATTTTTCACGATTCATGATCCGACCACGCTGAACCGGCAAGGTGCCGATGTCGGTACCCAGTACCGCTCGGTCATTTATTTCGACTCCCCGGAGCAGGAAGACATGGCGCATCACGTGATCGCTGAAATGGCCAACGTCTGGGATGCACCCATTGTCACTGAACTCAGTCCGGTGACGACTTACTACAAGGCTGAAGACTACCACCAGAACTATTTCGTCCAGCATCCGGATCAAGGCTATTGCGCCTTCGTGGTGGCACCGAAAGTCGCGAAGTTCCGCAAGATGTTCACGGCCAAGCTGCGTTCGTGACGTAGGCTGGCCGCTTCAGTGGCACCTCACGGCTGCAGGCGCTCGCGCTCCCAGCTGCAGTCGGTTTGCTGCTGATAGGCAATCCGGTCATGCAGACGTGACTGCCGGCCTTGCCAGAATTCGAGGTAGTCGGGTACCAAGCGGTAGCCACCCCAATGGGCCGGACGCAACGGAGTCGGCCCGCTCGCCAGTTCAGCGGCATTGAAGCGTTCTTCCAGCGCTTGCCGGCTCGCGACCGGTTCACTTTGCGCAGAGGCGATCGCGCCGATGCGGCTCATCAACGGACGGCTGTTGAAATAAGTATCGTTGTCAGACTCCGATACCCGTTCAACGCGGCCTTCGATGCGTACCTGGCGTTCCAGTTCAACCCAGTGGAACAGCAACGCAGCATGGCTGCTGTGTTGTAATTCCTGCCCCTTGCGGCTGGCGTAATTGGTAAACCAGACAAAACCGCGCGCATCGAATCCCTTGATCAGCACGATGCGTGAAGACGGCCGGCCATCAGCCGCCACGGTTGCCAGGCTCATTGCGTTAGGTTCCGGTACCTGTGCCGCCAACGCTTCGTCAAACCATTTGCCAAATTGCAGGATCGGGTCGTCAAGCACGTCGCTGCGCGACAGGCTGGCCTGGCTGTAATCCTTGCGTAAATCAGCGATTGACATGGGGGGCTCCGGTGATTGTGCTGGTGTCGCTCATGGTGTTGTCCTTGGTAGAGGGTGTAATGCAATGGCATTATTTTAGGCGCAAACACAAATGATGCCGTCCGTTAAAATGACGGATGAATTCTTCTTCTGAAACTATGACCGATCCCCTTGTTCCCGATATTGATTTTGATCGACGCTTTGGCGGCATTGCCCGTCTGTATGGTGCGCCCGCGCTGGCGCGATTTCGCGCGGCCCATGTCTGTGTGATCGGCGTCGGCGGAGTCGGCTCGTGGATCGTCGAAGCACTGGCACGCAGTGCTGTCGGACAAATCACGATGATCGACCTCGATAATCTGGCCGAGTCCAATGTCAACCGGCAGATTCACGCGCTCACTGCAACGATGGGGCAAGCCAAGGTTCTGGCGCTGGCTGAACGCATCGCCCAGATCAATCCGTTTTGTCAGGTCAACCAGATCGAGGAATTTATCGACGCCGATAACCTCGACGTGATGATCGGCGGCCGTGGCTACGATTTCATTGTGGACGCCATTGATAACGTGCGCGCCAAGACCGCACTCATTGCTTATTGCCGCACGAATAAGCTGCGACTGATCACCATCGGCAGCGCCGGCGGACAGGTCGATCCGACGAAAATTGCCGTATGTGATCTGTGCCGCACCGAGCAGGAGCCGTTACTGGCCAAGGTGCGCAAGCGACTGCGTGCCGAGCATGGTTTTCCGCGCGGTACGCGCAACAAGTTCGGTATCGATGCCGTGTATTCGACTGAGCACCTGCGCTTTCCTGCCGTCGCTGAAGGTGCCGATGAAGATGACGAAGCCGACGCCGCCGGCATCACCGGACTTAATTGTGCCGGCTTCGGATCGGCCATGGTCGTGACGGCTGCATTCGGACTTGTTGCTGCGTCGCAGGTATTAAACAAAATTGCTTTTGAGGAATAACCTATCTCAGTACACTGGGATTGTCTCTCCTACTTTTCAAGAAATGGTGCGCATGATTTATCCTACCGTCGATACCCAGATATCCCCTGAGGGTCACCTCGAAGTACTCTCGAAAGCAGAAGTCACCAGATTGCTCGATCGCAGTCGCAGCGGCATGTACCAGCTCTTTCGTAATTGCTCGCTGGCAGTACTTAATTGCGGCAGTGACATGGATGACGGCAAGGTTTTACTGGAGCGGTATCCGGATTTTGATATCGGCATCGTGCTGCGCGAACGCGGTATCAAGCTCGATGTGCGCGGTGCGCCTGCCAGTGCGTTTGTCGATGGCAAGATGGTGCGGGGTATCCGCGAGCACCTGTTCGCGGTATTGCGCGATGTAATTTATGTCGACGAGGCCATCTATAACGGCGGCTCGCTCGACCTGGCGACATCCGAAGGTCTGACTGATGCGGTGTTCCATATTCTGCGTAACGCCCGCGTACTACGGCCGTCGCTGAGCCCGAATCTGGTGGTGTGCTGGGGCGGACATTCGATTGTGCGCAACGAATATAATTACACCAAATCGGTCGGCTACGAACTGGGCTTGCGTGGTCTTGATATCTGCACCGGCTGCGGTCCGGGGGCAATGAAAGGCCCGATGAAAGGCGCGACGATCGGCCATTCTAAGCAGCGTATCCAGAGCAGCCGCTACGTGGGATTTTCTGAACCCGGCATTATCGCAGCGGAGTCACCTAACCCTATTTGTAATGAACTGGTGATCTTGCCGGACATCGAAAAGCGTCTTGAAGCGTTCGTCCGTGCCGGCCACGGTATTGTGGTTTTTCCAGGCGGGCCGGGCACAGCGGAAGAAATTCTGTATCTGCTGGGTATCCTGCTCAATCCTGCCAATGCGGAAATTCCATTCCCGTTAATCCTGACCGGTCCGGCAAGTGCACACGCTTATTTCGAGCAGATCGACCGTTTTATCGGCGACACGCTGGGCGCCGCGGCGCAGGCCCGTTACCAGATCATTGTTGATGATCCGGCGTTGGTTGCGCAGCAAATGGATAGCGGCATCAAGGCTGTGCGCGAATTTCGCAAGACGCACGGCGATGCCTACTATTTCAACTGGCTGCTCAAGATTGACCAGGAGTTTCAGCAGCCGTTCGCTCCCACACACGCCAACATGCGTGCGCTGCGGTTGCACAAAAATCAGGAACCGCATTTGCTGGCGGCACACCTGCGACGGGCTTTTTCCGGCATTGTGGCGGGCAATGTCAAAGCCGACGGAATCAAGGCAATCGAAGAGCATGGTCCGTTCGAATTGCAGGGCGATGCGGTGATGATGGCCTCGATGGATGCGTTGCTGAAGTCGTTTGTCGAGCAGAACCGGATGAAGTTGCCCGGCACAGCCTATTCGCCGTGTTACCGGATTTTGCGCTAGCAGCAGTCGGGCCGGGAATGTCGTCCCGGCCTTTTATTTTGCGGTCAATGCGCCGCAACGTGCGCTGCCATGATCGCGGAACGTGCCACCTGCAACCGGCAAAAAGTCCCATTCGTAACCGGTTTTTTTCAAGCTGAGTCTGAGTACGCCAAAGGTGTTGTTGTTCGCAGTTTCACTTCCGGCGACAAAAAAGCGAAATGGCGACAGCTCGGCACCGCCGGTACCAACGACAAACTGACGCATGGTGCCGTCCGGTCCTTGCGGTGCAAAGCGTTCGTAGTCATGATCATGGGCTGACAGGATCAGGTCGGTACCGGCGCCGGCCAGTAATTGCCATTCAGCGCGCATGCGCTCATCGCTACCGTGACCACCCGAGCTTTGCAGCGGGTGATGCCAGAATGCCAGCGAGCAAAGCGACGGGTGGCTTGCGAGATCGTCTTTGAGCCAGTCGAGCTGTGCCTGCCGGGCCGCACCTTTGAGGTTACTGTTCAACGAGATCAGATGCCAGGCGCCGACCTCCTTGCTGTAGTACCCGCGTCGTTGCGGACCGGCCAGGTCGCCGAAATAATCGTAGTAGCCGGCGCCGTCCTTGCTGTAATACTCATGGTTGCCGGGACTGGGCAGGGTGCGTTGCTTGAAGCGCCCCCAGGTCGGGGCATAGCAGTCGGCATGTTCGGCGGCTGTGCCGGACTGGTAGACGTTATCGCCTAGCGTCAGGACTACTGCGCTGGCGTCGCTGGCCAGGCTGGCGGCGATCAGTTCTGCACTACGCGCTGCCATCGTGTCGTCAGCAGGACTGTGGCGGCAATCGGCAATGTCACCGGCCGCAAAGACCGTAACGCCGCTGCCGGCGATGGTCGGGCCGGCGATGTCGGCGGCCGCGCTGCGATGGCCACTGGCGCAACCGGTTAGTGCCAGTACCAGCAGCGATGCCGCCGCGACGGTCAGAGTAGTGAGGTAGGGTGCAGTCAAGTTGTTCATGGAAATCTCCTGGCCGGAGACTACGATGTTGTTTGTCACAAAGCAATATCCGTCTTGCCTTGTGCAGAGAAGACGATTTGGCCGGAGTGGCATTGCAAGTAGCGCTGTTGCAGCATGGTCGGGATATCGCTCGCGGGTATCGGTCGCGAAATCAGATAACCCTGGATTTCATCGCAGTTGAGTGCCTGCAGGATGCGTAATTGCTCGACTGTTTCTACGCCCTCGGCCACGACGGTCATGCCCAGCGCGTGGGCCATCGAAACAATGGCCCGGAAAAACACTTCACCTTCTGTTGTCTTGCCGAGTTCTGAAGTGAAAGCGCGATCCACTTTCAGGACATCCATGGCCAGGCGCTGCAATTGCGACAGGGACGAGTAACCGGTACCAAAATCATCGACCAGTAACTTGATGCCCAGCGCGCGGATCGTTCGCAGCTCGTGAGAGAGTTCCTCCTCTTCACCCATCATCAACGACTCGGTGATTTCGATTTCGACCAGGCCGGCATCAATCCGGTGGTGCAGCATATGTGTTGCGAACAGCGCTTTGATGTTGCCCTTGTCAAACTGCCGTGGCGAGACGTTAACTGACACCGGAACGACTGCCAAACCTGCTTCGCGCCAGCGGGCAAGTTGATTGCAGACTTGTTCGATAACGAGTTCGCCGAGGGCCAGGATCATGCCGGTTTCTTCGGCAATGGCAATGAACTCAAGTGGCGGTACCATGCCGCGTTCCGGGTGCTGCCATCGCACCAGTGCTTCCAGCCCTACCAGTTTTCCATCGGCGGCATTAATCCGTGGCTGGTAAAAGAGCACGAACTCATTACGCTCAATGGCGCAATGCAGCGCGCGCTCGATGTTGACTCTGGCTTTCAGTGCTTCCGACATGCGTGACTCATAAAACTGGTAGCGATTTTTTCCTGATGTTTTTGCGCAATACATTGCGATGTCGGCGTTTTTAAGCAAGTCACCTGCGGCGTCGCCATCGTAAGGAAATAGACTGATCCCGATCGAGATGCCCACGGTGTCCGTGCCATGGTTCAGCTCGAAAGGGGTTGTAAAAGCATCGATGATGCGCTGCGCGACCAGTGCGCTGGCATGGCGATCGGCAATGGCCGACAGGATGACTGTAAATTCATCACCACCAAGCCGGGCGACATGATCGCCCGGACGCAAGACCGATTTCAGGCGTTGTGCCGCTTCGCGTAACAGTTCATCACCAGCAGAGTGGCCAAGAGTATCGTTGACGTCCTTGAAGTCATCCAGATCAATAAATAGAACGGCGATCATACGGTTGGCCTGTCGCGCCTGCTTGATCGCCTCCGGCAAAAAGCCGTTGAGCCAATTTCGATTTGGTAACTCGGTCAGGCTATCCTCGTTCGCCATACGCCACAGTTCCCGCTCGTGTGTTTTCCTTTCCGAGATATCGCGCAACGTCATGGCGATGCCCGTGCCGGTGCGCACGAGCTTGCGATGCATCCATTCCGGTTCGTGCGGATGCTCGAAGTGACCCCGCAATTCATCTTCGATATAACCGAGCTTGAGCGCCGCACGCATCGCTGCCATCGTCTCGGGAAAGTGCGCCGCTGACGTCAGTTCGGATAAGTGCATGCCAATCAGGGTGGTCGCATCGACACCATAGAACAGCGCGCCCCTGTTGTTGCAATCACTGATGATGAAATCGACAGTATTGCCGTGCCTGTCATTGATTGACATGAGTATTGTTATGCCGTCGATGCTGCACTCGGTCGCCATGCGATAGGACTCGCGGACTTCGTTTTTCTGGTAACGATGCCATGCCCGGGAATGCCACAACCACGCTGCCGATAACGCTGCCAGCGAAGGTAGTAACGTGATGACATCAAGTGGTCCTCCTGCTCGTTGCTTACTGACATGAAAGGCGATAAGGAGTGCGCAAAGTAAGGCCCAGAACAGCATCATTACGCTATTGTTTTTAACGAAACGCAACCTGCGCGGACCAGTTCCCGCAGTCGGAAGTTCGTGGCGCTTCAAGGATTTTTGAAGGTCGTTTGCGTTCATGTTTCCATGCTGATGAGATGGATTGGTTTGTAACTAATGGTTAATAATAGTCGGTAATAAGAATTGGAGGGAAGATTGCTTAAATGGTGTTGCAAATTCAATCGCGGTATTTTTATGCATGCCAGCCAGGTAATTCTCAGTCACAGGCAAGCGCCGCCAGCGCTGATTCGACCCGGCTGAAACCGATTTTTTCTTGCTCGATCCGCATGTTCCGGTCCAACCGGTTGTCGCTCAACATGTCGTACAACGCCCGTTCGTCGATTCACAGGTGAGGCAGTTCATGCCGTATCGGTGTGTTTTCCTGTCTCCATTGCGAGGTAAAGGCCAGCAGTGTGGCGTGGTCCCTCAGCAGTGACTCAACCTGCGCAAGCTGGCTGCGTAACTGATCGGGGACGGCAAGCCATGGGTGTCGATATCTCCCCGGTAATGTAGCCGGCTATGGCTCAGCCAGTCACTTTCACGCAGCACATCGAGGCCATAGCCGGCTCCGAAGAGCATCAGGCTGTCGGCAGGCAGCGGAAACCCCAGAAAGTTGATGTCGTTCTCAGTGATGACGACGCGTGTGACGGGCGGATCGAGGCGGGCAAAGCTGGCACCATCGAGTGTCATGTCGGTATCGCGTCCGGCAGTATCGACCTGGCGCAGATAGATACCAGGACGGGGAGGTGCCTGCATCCAGTCGACCACGTCCTGCAGGATCGGCCATGCGTTGAGCAGCGACAGCGCTTGCAGCAGCCGCTGTGCCAGCCACGGTAGCACGACCGGCTGGCGCACACGGGTCTGGTCAAGCAGTGTGCCGAAGCGACGCGTGTCATGGTGTTTGCCGGGCAGCACTAGCGCATCGTCGAGGCTGTCGATCCAGACCGCATCCGGCGCGCGATTGGTACCATGCACCGGGTGCCGGAACGTGCGCCGCACAATGCGGTAATCCCGCAGCGCATTGATCGCGGCGATCCAGGTGCGCATGTCAGTGAACTTGGCAGTCCAGCGCCGGTCTTGTTCGGACAAGCCGTCGCGACCACGAAAGCGTTCAATGATCTGCTTGACCTGCAAGAACTTGGCTTGCGAATAGTGCACATCGTCGGTCCCGCTCAGCGATGCATTAATGCGGGTGATGCGCCCGCGAATGGTTTCGCGTATATCGCCGGTCGGCAACGCATTCTTGCCGGCAGGATCAAGCGACCAGACCCGGCCATAGAAGGCGTCCCGGTCGAATACTTCGCGGTGCTGCAGCCGGAAGCCGGAGAGGGTGTCGTCGGCAACAAAGTCCATGCCGGGAGTCTGTGGTTCGCCGGATTCATTCATGCGTCGGGGCCCGGTTGAGCGTGCTCCGGTACGCAGCCAGCCGGGTATCGAATTCGACCAGCCATTGCGCATCGACGAAGCCTTTCAGGATACGTCGCACTCCAAAGGCGGGCGGAGCGGCCTTGAGCTTGCGCAGAGATTCGAGCTCGACGATCTTGTTGATGTGGGTGTCGATCTCATCGATCAAGCGTACTTCGTTACTACTATCCGGCAGGAACAGGCGTATCGGTTCGATGATGGCGTTGCGCTGCTGGTGCAATTGCGCAAGTCGGGTGGCTGGGTTGGTGTCGTTGCTGCTGCTGATTTGCTTGAGTAGATCGAACCGCGTCGGCAAGCGTGATTCGGTGCCGACAAAACTGTGCACAGCCAGGCAATGACTTCTTCGGTGGATGGCGTCAGGTCGAAATGCGGCCTGTCGGAGTCCTGCTAATAAAACTTGCGCAACCAGCCCCTGTCGGAATTGGCCCGGTCGTTGAGATAGTCGAGTGCGGGTTTCGGATAAGTGCCGGTGCCGTAGCGCTAGCGCAAGCCGAACAATTTATCGTCAAGGGCTTTGGCCAGGTCGGATCGGGCGATCACGCGCAGGTTCGGCGTGATGAAAACGTGCTCCAGGAAGCTGGCTATCAGTAACGCGTGATCGGATCGTAGCAGACGCCAGGCCGGATACGACAAGCGCAGCAAATCAAGGTAAGACAATCGCATGGCATGTACTTCTGACGGACACAGTAGCGTTGAGTCATACCTGAAGCATGCGCGAAGCTATTAAACAATGCCAACGGCGCGCCGCCGGCATCGAGGTAATGCAAAAAGTAAAGCGGGTTTTGCTCTGTGAGACAGTCTTGATTTCTACTGTGGTGGCGGCCAGCATATCGTTGGTGACGGTGCCTCCGGATAAGATATTATTTTCGAAGACTTGCCCGGCGCTGGCAGTAAGTACATGTCCAAACGGGGCTGACGTCGGGCAGAACTTAATGCACTTGCCATCGGTCAGTAAGCCGTCGACTGTTGCTTTGCTTAAGTTCCCGGTGAGAACTTCCGCCAAAAGTGGCATGCCATTGAAAATTGCCGAATCAAAATCGCCTTTGGGTTTGACATAGACGGACTACTGTCGACGGTGCTGTCACGGTGCGGGGTATCGGGTTGTACTGAGTCCTCTGGGGCGCCAGGAAACAAAAAAGCCGCATTCTCACGGGGAGAAATGCGGCTTTCTAGTTTTGTGAAACGAATTCTTGGTGGAGGCGGCGGGAATCGAACCCGCGTCCAAGAGTACTCTACAGACAGTTCTACATACTTAGTGCTGCCATTTGATTTAGTCCGGCCAACGCGGACGCACACGCTGTGGCAAGACGAGTCACCTTGGATTTAGCCTTGAATCAAGTGACCCGATTCAGAGCGATTCCCTGTGAATGACTCTACTACTGTTGCCAGTCCACCCCAGGGAAGAGGTGGTGTAGAGCTAGACAGCAATTAAGCTGCTAGTGCGTACGAGTTATCGTTTGCAGTTATGTTTTTTCTGGTTGTATTTACGAGGTGACCAGCCCTCGGTATGCCCTGCGCTGCTTTGCAACCCCTGTCGAAACCAGGTCGCCCCCAAAGCAAACAGAATTATAACGCATCAGGTCAGCCAGGGCATGCTGAAATCTAGGCTCTCGCTGCGATCAGTGTCAGGAAGTCTGCTGGCGTAGCAGCATGCATCTCTGCGTTCCAGGAAATCGGGTGATGCGGGTTACCATAACCCCAGCCTACAGAGACGGTCGCCATGCCCGCCGCGCGGCCGGCTTCGATATCCCGTAAGTCGTCGCCGACGTACCAGCAATGTTCTGCTGCCACGCCGATTTGGCGGGCTGCCTCGAGGAGTGGTGCCGGATGCGGTTTTGCATGGGGTGTTGTATCCCCGGAGACGACACAGGCGGCCGCTGACAAGGCAAGCTGGGGCACCAGTACATCAGTAAAGCGTGCCGCTTTGTTGGTCACAATGCCCCAGGCAATATCTCGCTGGTGCAAGTTATCAAGCAGGTTGGTGATGCCGGAAAACAAGCGACTCTTGTCGGCGATATTTGCCGCATAGATATCAAGAAATGTAACGCGCAATGCTTCGTAATCATTGTCTTCAGGCCGTATTCCAAACGCCGCAAATATCAGACCACGCGCACCCGCAGAGGCATGTGGCCGCAATAAATCGTAAGGGCTCAATGGAAGCCCGCGCTCTCGCTGTAGCGTGTTCATTGCGCCGGCGAGGTCTGGTGCGCTGTCTACAAGCGTACCGTCAAGATCAAACAGAATGACGCGAGGTGTTGCCAATAACATGTCGATTTTCCTGATAACGAATGTGGGAAATTACATGATCGGCCGCGTACAGGCCACCATATAGTTGACATCGGTGTTCCCGTTCAAGCTATAGGACTTGAGGAAAGGGTTGTAAGTCATTCCCTTGAGACCGTCTACATTGAGGTTGGCAACCCGCGCGTATCGGGACAGCTCGGAGGGGGTGATGAATTTGCTGTAGTCGTGTGTCCCTTTGGGGAGCAAGCCCAGCACGTATTCGGCACCGATAATGGCGAAAAGATAGGATTTTGGATTGCGATTAAGCGTCGAAAAAAATACCTTGCCGCCTGGTTTGACCAGGGTTGCGCAGGCGCGCACGATTGCCTCTGGATCGGGAACGTGTTCCAGCATTTCCATGCAGGTCACGACATCGAAGGTCGCGGGTTCACGTTCTGCCATATTTTCTGCCGAGATCATTTCGTAGCGCATCTCAATACCAGCTTCGAGGCTATGTAAATCCGCTACTTTTAGCGCTTTTTCTGACAGATCTATACCAGTGACCTTTGCGCCCTTGCGTGCCATTGATTCAGCAAGGATGCCACCCCCGCAACCAATATCTAATACTGCTTTATTTGCAAGAGGGATCCGTGCATTGATCCACTCCAGTCTCAGAGGATTTATTTGATGTAACGGACGAAATTCGGAAGTGGGATCCCACCAGCGGTGTGCGAGATCACTAAATTTTTTGAGTTCTTGAGGGTCTGCGTTCATGGACTGAATGATAGCGGTAATGTGCCGCAACTGCACGGCGCTGACTTCAAATGGCCGCTCAATAAAAAAAACCCCGCCGGGGCGGGGTTTTTTATGTCGCGGGTCGAAATTACTTGTTGCGAGTACCAACAACTTCGATTTCAACGCGACGATTTTTTGCGCGGCCAGCTGCTGACTTGTTGTCTGCAACAGGTTGCTTTTCGCCTTTGCCTTCGGTGTAGACGCGATTGGCTTCAATACCTTTGGAAACCAGATAGGCCTTGACGGCTTCTGAGCGGCGAACCGACAGTTTCTGGTTGTAGGCATCTGAACCAACGGAGTCGGTATGACCGACGGCGATGATGACTTCCAGATTCATGCCTTGCAGTTTTGATGCAAGATCATCCAGCTTGGCTTTGCCATCTGGCTTCAACACTGATTTGTCGAAGTCAAAGAAGGCGTCAGCGGCGAAGGTGACTTTTTCTGAAACCGGCGCTGGTACAACAACTACCGGAGCTGGTGCCGGAGCTGGGGCTGGGGCAGCGACCGGAGCTGGTGCTGGTTTGGCAATTTCGCCATCACAGCCTGGAACTGCATCAGCAGGAGTCCAGTAACCGGTGCGCCAGCACAGACCAAACGGGTCACGAACGATAACACCGCGGGAATCTTGAACGTAGGCGCTGGTGGGCGTCTTGGCTTGGATATTTTCCTGCGCTTGGGCAGACAGGGCGACGACTGCGGACGCAGCGAAGACGAGTTTTACTAATTTATTCATGTTTCTCCTCTCGGTTGGGATATCCGCAGATCAAACTGCGCAACAAATGCTACGACATCAAAAAAAATGGATACTACCACGTGCTTCAAGGGCTTCGCTTAAGAGATTCGCATGCCTCTTCAAATCAATTTTGCATGATTTTGGCACAACGCCGACTCAGTGACGCTGCTCGTCAAAAGGACCGAAATACGTTTCTTATAATGTGTCGTTTTTTTGCAACATGGCAGCGCGATTGTTTTGGTGTTCCGGCGCACGGAACGCTTGTGTGAGCCTTCTGCAGGCTGCATCAACTTAAGTGTTATCTGGCGTCGCCATGGACCTCTATCGTGGCCCGACGGTCGTCGGCGAGGCAATCGATTAGCGTCGACCGGGTAAGATTCTCTGGGCAGGACGTAATCGACCGGGTGTTACCAAGGCCCGCTATGCTGATGGTCGTGGAATTGGCGGCGATGCCTAGAAGGGTCGCCATTGCTTGCGCCCGTTGTTCTGCCAAACGCACATTGTTTGCTGCCGAGCCGATGCGATCAGTGTGTCCCGTAACAGAAATGGACTCAATACGACTGCAACGTCCAAATCGCTCTTCGTAGTCGCGTTTGACACGATCACTCACTTTGGTGGTTATTTGGGCTTTGCCAAAGGCAAAAGCGATGTCACCTAGCAACGTGATACTGAAATCGCAACGCCTGGTCGGTGTAACAAGAACTAGTGGCGCGGCATCGGTATTTTTGGCCGTTGATGGCAGTAAGTCGGGTGCGGTTGGTTTTGCAAGGGGTGATGTCAGTTCTCCATCGCAGCCCGTTGCGGCGTCTGCCGGTGACCAGTATCCGGTACGCCAACACAGCCCGGTGCCGCTGCGAGTGATCGTGCCCCGGGCATCCTGCGCGTAGGCGCTGGATCGAGGGTTCGTTTGCACATTGGAAAATGTTTGTGCCGTAGCGTCTAAGACAACCAGTCCTGACAGTAGGCTGAGAGTCAATTTATTGAACATAAGATTTAAATTTAGATGAGTCGATGAGCTGGACTGTTGCCGTTAGCCGGCTAGTCAGTGAACACTTGGATATTTAAGCATATTTTTTTGTCCGGTTGACAGAATTAGCAAGCTCGGGCGGCAAGCCTGTAAGCGCCTAAAAGCGCGGAGCCCACCGGCGCGCATGCTAAAATCTGCCGCTTAGATGGCTCAATTGCGACACTGGTGCGCCATGTGCAACGCACCACAACCTTAGTAAAAGAACAGTTCACTCTCCCATGGATCAATTCGCTAAAGAAACTATCCCGATTTCACTTGAAGACGAGATGCGCAAAAGCTACCTCGATTACGCGATGAGCGTGATTGTCGGGAGAGCCTTGCCTGACGTGCGGGACGGTCTCAAACCGGTGCACCGCCGGGTCCTGTTTGCGATGCACGAAATGAACAACGTCTGGAACCGGCCGTACGTGAAGTGCGCGCGCGTCGTCGGTGAAGTCATGGGGAAATACCATCCTCATGGCGACCAATCTATCTATGACACGCTAGTACGGATGGCGCAGGATTTTTCGTTGCGTTACACACTAGTGGACGGACAAGGTAATTTTGGTTCGGTCGATGGCGATAACGCTGCAGCGATGCGCTACACCGAGTGCCGGCTCGACAAGATTGCCAATGAAATCCTGGCCGACATCGACAAAGACACAGTCGATTTTGTGCCTAACTACGATGGTAAGGAAAAAGAGCCGACGGTGTTGCCGACCCGGATTCCGAACCTGCTGATTAACGGCGCGTCAGGAATTGCCGTCGGCATGGCGACCAACATACCGCCGCATAACATTACCGAAGTCATTGATGGCGCACTGTATGTTTTGCGCAATGTCGAGTGCACGATCGATGAATTGATCGAAATCATTCCCGCGCCGGATTTCCCGACCGCCGGCATCATCTACGGCGTCTCTGGTGTGCGCGATGGTTATCGCACCGGACGTGGTCGTATCGTCATGCGTGCCAAGACCCATTTCGAGGAGTACGGCAAGGAAAGCCGTACGGCGATCATCGTCGACGAGTTGCCGTATCAGGTGAATAAAAAATCGCTGCTCGAACGCATTGCCGAACTGGTGCGCGACAAGAAGCTTGAGGGTATTTCCGACATCCGCGATGAGTCAGACAAGTCCGGCATGCGGGTCGTCATCGAACTCAAGCGCGCGGAAGTGCCGGAAGTCGTGCTCAATAATTTGTACAAGCAGACCCAGTTGCAAGACACCTTCGGCATGAACATGGTGGCGCTGGTGGATGGGCAGCCGAAGTTGCTGAACCTCAAGCAGATGCTGCAATGTTTCCTGTCGCATCGTCGTGAAGTCGTCACGCGCCGGACGATTTTCGAACTGCGCCGCGCGCGCGAACGCGGGCACGTACTCGAAGGTCTGGCCGTTGCGCTGGCCAATATCGATGACTTCATTGCCATCATCAAGGCGGCGCCAACGCCACCGGTTGCCAAGGTCGAACTGATGGCGCGGGCCTGGGATTCGTCGGTCGTGCGCGAAATGCTGGTGCGTACCGGCGAAGAAGCGCTCGGCGGCATTAATGCCTTCCGTCCCGAGAACCTGCCCAAGCACTATGGCATCCAGCCGGACGGTTTGTACAAACTGTCGGACGATCAGGCGCAGGAAATTTTGCAGATGCGTCTGCAGCGCCTGACTGGTCTGGAGCAGGACAAGATCGTCAACGAGTACAAGGAAGTCATGGCGCAGATCGCCGACTTGCTCGACATCCTGTCAAAGCCTGAGCGTGTGACGATCATCATCGTCGACGAGTTGACCGCTGCCAAGATGGAATACGGCATTGGTGCCAAGGACGAGCGTCGCTCGTTCATCGAGCACAATGCCACCGACCTGGGCACCGAAGATCTGATTACGCCACAAGACATGGTGGTTACGTTGTCGCACACCGGTTACATGAAGTCGCAACCGATGTCCGAATACCGCGCGCAAAAACGCGGCGGGCGCGGCAAGCAGGCAATGGCAACCAAAGATGACGACTGGATCGATCAGCTTTTTATCGCCAATACCCACGACTACATTTTGTGCTTCAGCAACCGCGGCCGGCTTTACTGGCTCAAGGTATGGGAAGTGCCGCAAGGCTCGCGCAATTCGCGCGGCAAGCCGATCGTCAACATGTTCCCGTTGCTGGATGGTGAAAAAGTCACGGTGATCCTGCCGGTCTCGGGCGATAACCGGAGCTTCCCGGAAGACCGTTATATTTTCATGTCGACCAGTCTTGGTACGGTCAAGAAAACGCCATTGAGCGATTTCAGCAATCCGCGTAAGGCCGGCATCATTGCGGTCGACCTCGATGAAGGCGATTTCCTGATCGGCGCAGCACTGACCGATGGCCAGCATGACGTGATGCTGTTCTCGGATTCCGGCAAGGCGGTACGCTTCGATGAAAACGATGTGCGTCCGATGGGCCGAACCGCCCGTGGCGTGCGCGGCATGAATCTCGACGAAGGCCAGCAAGTCATCGCGTTGCTGGTGGCTGAAAACGAACAGCAATCCGTGCTGACTGCGACCGAAAACGGTTACGGCAAGCGCACCCCGATCACCGAATACACCCGTCACGGTCGCGGTACCAAGGGCATGATTGCAATCCAGACCAGTGAGCGCAACGGTCGCGTTGTTGCCGCCACGCTGGTCGAGCCATCCGATGAAATCATGCTGATCACAACCGGTGGCGTACTGATCCGCACCCGGGTTGCCGAGATCCGCGAAATGGGTCGTGCCACGCAAGGCGTGACCCTGATCGCTGTCGAAGATGGCACCAAGCTGAGTGGCTTGCAGCGCATCGTCGAGCCGGATGTCGACGAAGACGATGAAGGCATCGCTGCTGCAGACACGGCAACCGACGACACGCCGGCTGCTGACGAAAAAGAGTAAACGATGAGCCACGTATTCAATTTTTCTGCGGGTCCTGCTGTTCTGCCGCGCGAAGTACTGGTCGAAGCGGCAGCCGACATGCTCGACTGGCATGGCAGTGGCATGTCGGTCATGGAAATGAGCCATCGCGGTCCCGAGTTCATGTCCATCATGGCGGCGGCGCAAAAAGATTTGCGCGAGCTGATGGCAGTGCCGGATAACTACCAGATCCTGTTCCTGCAGGGCGGCGGCCTGGCTGAAAACGCGATCGTGCCGATGAATCTGCTGGGTCGCAAGGCGCAGCCGGCGGTGATCGATTTCATTCACACCGGTTCGTGGACCGGCAAGTCTATTAAGGAAGCCGGCAAGTACGCGCAGGTCAATGTCGCCGCGTCGTCCAAGGCCACTGGCTTCGATCGCGTGCCGGCGCGGGCTGACTGGAAGCTCTCGGCCGATCCGGCCTACGTGCATATCTGCAGCAATGAAACCATCGACGGCGTCGAGATCGGGATGCCTCCCGACATCGCTGCCGATACCAACGGCGCGCCGCTGGTGGCCGATGTCTCGTCGCATATTTTGTCGCGCGTCATCGATGTCAGCAAGCACGGCGTGCTGTTCGCCGGAGCGCAAAAAAATATCGGTCCGGCTGGCCTGACCATCGTCATCGTGCGCGATGACCTGCTTGGTCATGCACTGCCGATCTGTCCGTCGGCTTTCGACTGGAAAGTCGTGGCCGAGAACGGCTCGATGTACAACACGCCGCCGACCTACGGGATTTATATTGCAGGGCTGGTATTCCAGTGGCTCAAGCGCCAGGGTGGCGTGGCCGCGATGGAGCAGCGCAATATCGCCAAGGCGGCGCTGCTCTATGACTATCTCGATCAGAGTCAGTTCTACTTCAACCGTGTGGCCAGCGCTGACCGGTCGCGCATGAACGTACCGTTTTTTCTGCGCGACGAAACACTGAACGACGCATTTCTGGCCGGCGCAAAACAGCGCCATTTGCTGCAGCTTAAGGGCCACAAGTCCGTCGGCGGCATGCGTGCATCGATCTACAATGCGATGCCTATCGAAGGCGTGCAAGCGCTGATTTCCTGGATGCAGGAATTCGAAAGTGCCCACCGGTAACAACCCTTGCGCCAGTGCGGCATCGTGCCGCACGTGGCCAACTACAGGCCGACGAATGTCCATCGATAGCAAACTTAAACCGCTGCGCGAACAGATCGATTCGATCGACGCGCAAATTCTTGTATTGCTCAACCAGCGCGCCAGCGTGGCCCAGGAAGTCGGTCACGTCAAAGCTGAAACCAACGCGCCCGTATTTCGTCCCGAACGCGAAGCGCAAGTCCTGCGCAGTGTCGCCGAACGCAATCCCGGTCCGCTGGTGGCAACCGACGTACAGACCATCTTTCGCGAAATCATGTCGGCCTGTCGCGCGCTCGAAAAGCGTGTCACGGTCGCCTACCTAGGCCCGGCGGGTACCTTCAGCGAACAAGCTGTGTATCAGCAGTTCGGGCACGCGGTCGAAGGCATGCCGTGCGCCTCGATTGATGAAGTGTTTCGCGCCACTGAAGCCGGGACGGCCGATTTCGGCGTCGTACCGATCGAGAATTCATCAGAAGGCGTGATCAATCGCACGCTCGATTTGCTGCTGCAAACCACGCTGGCCATCAGTGGCGAAATTTCGATCCCGGTCCATCACAGCCTGATGACACGTTCCGGCACGCTAGACGGTATTTCCCAGATTTGCGCGCATTCGCAAGCGCTGGCGCAGTGTCAGGTATGGTTGAACATGAATGTGGCCGGTATTGCACGCCATGCCGTGGCGTCGAACGGCGAAGCGGCACGCATGGCAGGAAATGACCCGCATTGCGCCGCCGTGGCCAGCGAAATTGCCGGCGCCAAGTACGGCCTGCAAGTGGTCAATGCGCATATTCAGGATGACCCGCACAACCGCACCCGCTTTGCCATCATCGGCCGGTTGCACACGACGCCCAGCGGCAAGGATCAAACCTCGCTGGTGCTGTCGGTGCCGAACAAGCCCGGTGCGGTCTACAATCTGCTTGCGCCGCTGGCAGCAAACGGCGTTTCGATGACGCGCTTTGAGTCACGTCCGGCGCGCATGGGTACCTGGGAATATTATTTTTATGTCGATGTCGAGGGCCATGCGCACGATGCCAAGGTCGCGCGGGCACTCGATGCGCTGAAAACCAATGCAGCGTTTTTCAAGCTACTGGGTTCCTACCCCGCCAGCCTGTAGACGCTCCTTCAACAACACTAACGCGGAAATCCATCATGTCATTTCAATTCGGCCCCGACTACGTCCGTGCGATCGCTCCGTATCAAGGCGGCAAACCGATTTCTGAAGTTGCCCGTGAATTCGGGCTTGATGAAGCGAGCATCGTCAAGCTGGCCTCGAATGAAAATCCGCTCGGCATGCCGGAGTCGGCACGTCTGGCGATGCTGGAAGCGATGGCGGATCTCGGTCGCTATCCGGACGCCAACGGTTTTGCACTGAAGGCCGTGATCGCTACCAAACATGATGTCGCGCAAGAGTGGATCACGCTGGGTAACGGCAGTAACGACATTCTTGAACTGGCGGCGCACGCGTTCGTCGAGCCGGGCCAGGAAGTGATTTACGCGCAGTATTCGTTCGCGGTGTATCCGCTGGCCACGCAGGCGGTTGGCGGCAAATCGGTGGTGGTCGCCGCCAAGGATTTTGGTCACGATCTGGACGCGATGGCCGCAGCGATCACGCCTGCCACACGTTTGATCTTCATTGCCAATCCAAACAACCCGACCGGCACTTTTTTGCCGGCAGCCGCGATTGCTGATTTCCTTGCGCACGTACCGTCGCACATTGTTGTCGTGCTCGATGAAGCCTACAACGAGTATCTTCCGCCCGCGTTGCAATATGATTCGATCGCCTGGGTGCGCCAGTATCCGAACCTGCTGGTCTCGCGTAGTTTGTCCAAGGCTTACGGGCTGGCCGGATTGCGCATCGGCTTTGGTATCGCGCAACCGGCAGTAACCGATTTGCTCAACCGGATTCGTCAGCCGTTCAATGTCAATTCGATGGCGCAAGCGGCCGCGATTGCGGCATTGAACGACCATGCTTTCCTGGCCAAGGGTGCGCAGATCAATGACGCGGGTTACGCGCAACTGACCGCCGCGTTCGATACGCTCGGCTTGCAGTATGTGCCATCGTCGGGGAATTTCGTGCTGGTCAAGGTCGGTGACGACGATGGAGCCGGCGCGCGGGTCAACCTGGCCTTGCTTAAATGTGGCGTGATCGTGCGGCCCGTCGGCAATTACGGCTTACCGCAGTGGCTGCGTATCTCGATCGGTTTGCCGGCCGAGAATGCCACCTTCATTGCCGCACTGACCGGGATACTCGCCTGACTACCATGCTGAAAAAAGTTGCTATCTTCGGTGTCGGTCTGATCGGCGGTTCGTTCGCGCTGGCATTGACGCGTGCCGGCAGGGTTGATCATATCGTCGGCTTTGGTCGCAGCCCCGGTGTGTTGCTGCGCGCACAGGCGCTGGGCATCATCGACACCATCGCGGACTCCGCAGAAGACGCCGTACGCGATGCCGATCTGGTATTGATTGCCGCGCCCGTGGCGCAAACCGGGGCCATCCTGCGATCGATTCAACCGCACCTGCAAGCAGGTACCGTCGTTACCGACGCCGGCAGCACCAAGGCCGATGTGGTCGCGGCGGCGCGTGCTGCGCTGGGTGACAAGATCGGCCAGTTCATTCCCGGTCATCCGATTGCCGGACGTGAACAGAACGGACCGGAAGCCGCGATTGCCGATTTGTATGCCGGCAAAAAAGTCGTGCTGACCGCCTTGCCGGAAAACAGCGCCGCCGATATCGAGCGGGTTGCGCTGGCCTGGCAGGCTTGCGGCGCGATGATTCACCGGCTCAGTGCCGCTGATCACGACCGCATTTTTGCCGCCGTCAGCCATTTGCCACACCTGTTGTCCTATGCGCTGGTCGACGATATTGCACGCAAGCCGCATGCCGAATTATTGTTCCAGTACGCAGCCAGCGGGTTTCGCGACTTCACGCGCATTGCCGGGTCGTCGCCCGAAATGTGGCGCGATATTTCATTGGCTAACCAGCCGGCACTGCTTGCTGAGCTAGACTCCTACCTCGATCAGTTGCAAGGTTTGCGGCGCATGCTGGCCGAACGCGATGGTGCGGGATTGGAAGCAATTTACAGTAACGCGCAGCAGGCGCGGCACAACTGGATCAGTGCGATCGAGGCCGCAGAGCTGCAAGTAAAACAAGGTGGTGATTGATGCGACATTATCCGCCTCACATTGACCTGCAGCCGGCGCGCCGCGTGCAGGGTACGGTCCGGTTGCCAGGTTCTAAAAGTATTTCCAATCGGGTACTGCTGCTGGCCGCGCTGGCCGAAGGGACAACCGATATTCGTGATTTGCTGGCTTCGGATGATACCCACGTCATGCTGACTGCCTTGCAATCACTGGGCATCGACTGGCAGCGTAGCGGCAGCACGCAGGATTACACCGTCACCGGCGGTGCCGGCAAGTTTCCGAATCAGCGAGCTGACCTGTTCATGGGCAATGCCGGTACGGCAATCCGGCCACTGACGGCCGCGTTGGCAATCGTCGGTGGCGATTACACGCTGCACGGGGTAGCGCGCATGCACGAGCGGCCAATCGGCGATCTGGTCGATGCGCTCAATGCGATTGGCGCGAAGATCGTCTGCACCGGCGTAGCTGGCTTTCCGCCGTTACACATTCGTACCGGACAAATCCATACGCAGTCGCTGGACGTTCGCGGCAATGTCTCGAGCCAGTTCCTCACTGCATTGCTGATGGTTGCACCGCTGATCGCGCGCACCCAGGCCGTCAAGATCAATGTCATCGGCGAGCTCATTTCCAAGCCCTACATCGAGATCACGATCAATCTGATGCGTCGATTCGGTGTCGAGGTTGAGCGCAACGGCTGGCAATCGTTCACCATCGGCGCTGCGCAAAATTATGTCAGCCCGGGTCGGATTCATGTCGAAGGCGATGCGTCATCGGCCTCGTATTTTCTGGCTGCCGGTGCCATCGCCGGAGGGCCGGTGCGGGTCGAGGGTGTCGGCAGCGACAGCATTCAGGGTGACGTCCGTTTCGTCGAAGCATTGCAGCAAATGGGCGCAACCATCACAATGGGCGAGAACTGGATCGAGGCCAGCGCGAACGGTGTTCTGAAAGCCATCGATTCCGATTTCAACCACATCCCCGATGCCGCGATGACGATCGCGATTGCCGCCCTCTACGCCGATGGACCCAGCACGCTGCGCAATATCGGCAGCTGGCGCGTCAAGGAAACCGACCGTATTCATGCAATGGCGACCGAATTGCGCAAGCTGGGTGCGACGGTCGAGGAGGGTGCCGACACCCTGCGCATCACGCCACCGGTCGAGATTGCCGCCGCCGAGATCGATACCTACGACGACCACAGGATGGCGATGTGCTTTTCGCTGGCGTCACTTGATGGCGCGGCGCGGCGCGGCGCGCAGATCCGTATCAATGATCCCGATTGCGTGGCAAAGACCTTCCCTGATTATTTCGACGTGTTTGCGAACGTCGCCATGCATTCCATTTGAAGCTCAATACCATGCCATTAGCTACCATTCCAGTCATCACCATCGATGGCCCGACCGCCTCCGGCAAGGGTACGGTGGCGCATCTTGTGGCTGTGCGGCTGGGATTTCATTACCTTGATTCGGGTGCCCTATACCGGCTTACTGCACTCTCGGCAATGCGCAAGCAGCTCGCGCCGACCGACGAGCACGGCTTGGCCAAGGCTGCAGCAGGGCTCAATTGCCATTTCAATGGCGAGCATGTATTTCTGTCGAACGAGGACGTGACCGCCGCGATTCGTGCCGAAGCGGTCGGCAATTTCGCTTCGTGTATCGCGACGTTGCCGACGGTGCGACAAGCGCTGTATGCGTTGCAACTCGGCTTTCGCTCGCCGCCCGGGCTGGTAGCCGACGGGCGTGACATGGGGACAGTGATTTTTCCGCGTGCCACGCTCAAAGTCTTCCTGACTGCCAGCGCAGAAGCGCGCGCCGGGCGCCGATTCAGGCAATTGAACGGCAAGGGAATATCTGCTAATATGCACGACCTCCTGAAAGACTTGAACGAACGAGATGAACGCGATGCAAATCGCTCCATTGCACCGCTCAAGCCGGCCGAGGATGCGCACTTGCTAGAGACCTCGAACATGACCGCAGAAGCTGCAGTCACCCAGGTTCTGGCCTGGTACGCAGCAGCACGTAAGCGGGAAGATTCTCATCCTGCAGTAAAATAACGCAATTGTTCCATCTGGCGTTCCTTGTCGCGCAAAGCGGCAACGAACATAAACACACCTAACCCTCTGACTGGCCCGCTCACGTTGAGCGTCTCCACCACAGGCAACCTGCCCAAAACCCCGCTATGACTACTGTCTCATCTACTGAATCCGCCGTTGGTATGGAAAGTTTTGCCGCTCTTTTTGAAGAATCGTTGTTGCGCCAGGACATGCGTTCCGGCGAAGTGATCTCTGCTGAAGTCGTCCGTCTTGACCATAACTTCGTTATCGTCAACGCTGGTCTGAAGTCAGAAGCGTTCATTCCAATCGAAGAATTCAAAAACGACAATGGCGAACTCGAAGTCAACGTCGGCGATTTCATTTCTGTTGCCATCGAATCGTTGGAAAACGGTTTCGGCGACACCATCCTGTCCCGCGACAAGGCCAAGCGCCTCGCATCGTGGCTCTCGCTCGAAAAAGCGATGGAGTCCGGCGAGATCGTTATCGGTACCGTCAACGGCAAGGTCAAGGGCGGCCTGACCGTTCTGACCAATGGTATCCGCGCGTTTCTTCCAGGTTCGCTGGTCGATACCCGTCCGGTCAAGGACACCACCCCGTTCGAAGGCAAGACCCTCGAATTCAAGGTCATCAAACTCGACCGCAAGCGTAACAACGTCGTTCTGTCCCGCCGCGCCGTCATCGAAGCTTCGATGGGTGAAGAGCGTCAGAAACTGATGGAAACACTCAAGGAAGGTACCGTCGTTACCGGTATCGTCAAGAACATCACCGACTATGGCGCATTCGTCGACCTGGGCGGCATCGATGGCTTGCTGCACATCACCGATCTGGCATGGCGTCGTGTGCGTCACCCATCGGAAGTGCTCACCGTCGGTCAGGAAATTACTGCCAAGGTCCTCAAGTACGATCAGGAAAAGAACCGCGTTTCGCTGGGTGTCAAGCAGCTGGGCGACGATCCTTGGACCGGTCTGTCACGTCGTTACCCACAAAGCACCCGTCTGTTCGGCAAGGTCACGAACCTCACCGACTACGGCGCATTCGTTGAAGTCGAGCAGGGTATCGAAGGTCTGGTTCACGTTTCCGAAATGGATTGGACCAACAAGAACGTGGCACCAAACAAAGTTGTCCAATTGGGCGATGAAGTTGAAGTCATGGTTCTTGAGATCGACGAAGAACGTCGTCGTATCAGCCTCGGCATGAAGCAGTGCAAAGCCAATCCTTGGGATGACTTCGCTGTCACCCACAAAAAGGGCGACAAAGTCCGCGGCGCGATCAAATCGATCACCGACTTCGGCGTGTTCATCGGTCTGGCTGGCAACATCGACGGTCTGGTGCATCTGTCGGATCTGTCGTGGACAGAAACAGGCGAAGAAGCTGTTCGCCGCTTCAAAAAAGGCGACGAACTCGAAGCCATCGTGTTGGCCATCGATGTCGAGCGCGAGCGCGTTTCACTGGGCGTCAAACAACTCGAAGGCGATCCGTTCAACAACTTCGCAGCCATGAACGACAAGGGCTCGCTGGTTACCGGTATCGTCAAGATGGTCGAGCCTAAGGGCGCCGTGATCCAGTTGTCCGAAGAAGTCGAAGGCTACTTGCGCGCTTCCGAAATCTCGCGTGACCGCGTTGAAGATGCTGGTACCCACCTGAAGGTTGGCGACAGCGTTGAAGCCATGGTCCTGAACATCGACCGCAAAGCACGCGGTATCCAGTTGTCGATCAAGGCGAAAGACAATGTCGAAACGCAAGAAGAAATGCGCAAGATGTCGACCGCTACGGATTCGAACGCTGCTTCCGGTACCACCAGCCTCGGCGCGTTGCTGAAAGCTAAATTCGACAACAAGAACTAATTGTTGCCGCGCCTGTAAATGACTAAGTCGGAACTTATTGCGCGCTTGGCCGAACGGTATCCGCAGCTGGTAGCAAAAGATGCGGATTACGCGGTCAAGACAATTCTCGACGCAATGACTGATGCGCTGGCCTCCGGTCAACGCATCGAAATCCGGGGCTTCGGCAGTTTTTCATTAAACAGCCGGCCGCCACGGATTGGTCGGAATCCGAAGTCGGGTGAAAAGGTGATGGTCCCTGAAAAACGGGTGCCGCATTTCAAGCCGGGCAAGGAATTGCGTGAGCGGGTTGATGCAATGGTCGGGCAACCGATCATCGAGGACTAAATTGTTTGCATGAAAATAAAACGGCATCCTCGGATGCCGTTTTTTTTCGCGTACAATTTCGTCGATCCGAATTGACGAGGGCACATAATCTGCCGCTCCGTATTCCACTGATTGCGCATCGCGGGCTGATAACATCAGGTCTGTCAACAAGGAGATGGTCATGAAATTCCTGCTTAAAATTTTATCTGCGCTAATAGCCGCGCTGTTTTTTGGCTTCGCATTGAAGAACACTCAAGAAGCCGCATTGAATTTTTTTCTGGGCTATGAAATCCGTGGCCCGCTGGTCATGCTTCTATTCGGGTTTTTTGCCACGGGCGCGATCCTTGGTGTGTTCGGGATGCTGCCGTCTTTCGTACGTCATCGTCGTGAATTGACCCGCCACAAAAAAGTGATCGCGACGATGTTGCAAGAGCAGCAGACTGTGCGGGAAGCCCGGTCGCAACAGCCGCAACCTGATACGGTTAACTAAGTATTTTACGAACGTCCGATCAAACACATGAAAGTCCTGGCAACACATGGAATTTGAAATTTGGTGGTTACTTGGTATTCCGATTTTTTTTGGCCTGGGCTGGATCGCGGCCCGGGTAGATATCCGTCAACTGATTGCCGAATCGCGCTCCCTGCCGAACGGCTATTTCAAGGGATTGAATTTCCTGCTTAACGAACAGCCCGATAAGGCTATCGACGCCTTCATTGAAATCGTCAAACTCGATCCCGAAACGGTGGAGTTGCACTTTGCGCTGGGTAATCTGTTTCGCCGTCGTGGTGAAACAGAACGGGCCATCCGCGTGCATCAGAACTTGCTGGCGCGTCCCGACTTGCCACTTGAACATCAGGTCCATGCGCAGTACGAACTGGGACAGGATTATCTGAAGGCTGGTTTGCTCGACCGGGCCGAGGAAACCTTCAACCTGCTCGTCGAAACGCAATACGGCGCACAAGCCCGCCGCGCGTTGCTCGAAATTTACCAACGTGAAAAAGAATGGACCCGTGCCATCGACGCAGCGACGGCATTGCAAGAATCCGGCGCAGGCGGGCGGCAAAAAGAGATTGCCCAGTTCTATTGCGAAATCGCCCAGGACGAACTGGTGCACACCCATGCCGACGCGGCGTTGAAGGTACTTGAGAAAGCCTTGCTGGCCGACCGCAAGAACGTCCGGGCGACATTGCTGATCGGCGACGTGCACCTTGCCAAGGGTGACATCGAAGCGGCGCTGCTGGCCTGGCGTCGTGTCGAGCAGCAAAGTGTGCCGCACGTCGCGCTGGTGGCGCAGCGCTTGATGGATGGTTACCGGACGCTGGGACGCGCGCAGGAAGGGGCCAACCTGCTCAAGTCGTATATGGCCGAAGCCTCGTCGATTGACTTGCTGGAGGTTGTCTTCAAGGCCGTCCTGGAGCTCGATGGCGTCGAGGCGGCGAACCAGTTGGTCAGCGACGAGTTGCGCCGTACACCGACGCTACTGGGCCTCGACAAGTTGCTGGATGCGCGCCTGATGGATGCGCCTCCCGGCGTGCGACCCGAACTCTCGCTGGTCAAGAATCTGGTACATGGCTATGCGCAGAAGTTGGCGCGCTATCAGTGCAGTCATTGCGGCTTCAAGGCCCGCCAGTTTTACTGGCAATGTCCCGGTTGCAGCCGCTGGGAAACCTATTCGCCGCGTCGCACCGAAGAACTGAACGTGATGAACTAACTAACCGGCGCACCTGCCACGGCGGGCGTGCACTTGCAGCGAGAACTCTGTAATGAAAATAACGATAATTGGTACCGGCTATGTTGGCCTTGTCACTGGCGCCTGTCTGGCTGAACTTGGCAATAATGTGTTTTGCCTTGATGTCGACCAGAGCAAGATCGACCTGCTCAATGCCGGTGGCATTCCGATTCATGAGCCGGGTCTGGCCGATGTGGTTGCGCGCAACCGCGCAGCCGGGCGGCTGACATTTTCGACGGATGTGGCGGCCAGTGTCGCGCATGGTGACATCCAGTTCATCGCGGTGGGTACGCCACCGGATGAAGATGGTTCCGCCGACCTGCAATATGTATTGGCGGCGGCCCGCAACATCGGCCAGACCATGACCGGCTTCAAGGTGGTCGTTGATAAATCCACCGTCCCCGTCGGCACCGCTGACAAAGTCACCGGAGCGATACAAGCTGCATTGAGCGCGCGTAGCAGTACGGCTACTTTTTCGGTCGTTTCGAACCCGGAGTTTTTGAAGGAAGGCGCGGCCGTTGAAGACTTCATGCGCCCCGACCGCATCGTCATCGGCTGCGATACAACCCCTGGTGGGACGCAGGCGCGCCAGCTCATGAAAAATCTATACGCACCATTCAATCGTAACCATGAGCGCACGTTCTGGATGGATGTCCGCTCGGCGGAGTTCACCAAATACGCCGCCAATGCCATGCTGGCGACGCGCATTTCATTCATGAATGAGCTAGCTAACCTGGCAGATCATGTGGGCGTCGATATCGAGTCAGTACGCCAGGGCATCGGTTCGGATCCGCGTATTGGCTACAGCTTTCTCTACGCCGGCTGCGGGTATGGCGGCTCCTGTTTCCCGAAAGACGTACAGGCACTTGAGCGCACAGCGCTCGCGCATGGCCAGGAATTGCTGATCCTGCGTGCCGTCGAAGCAGTCAATGATCGTCAGAAGCACGTGTTGGGTGGCAAGATCGTCAGTCGCTTTGGTGCGGATCTGGCAGGACGGCATTTTGCCATCTGGGGTCTGGCGTTCAAGCCTAATACCGATGACATGCGCGAAGCGTCTTCGCGGGTACTGATCGCTGAATTACTGGCGCGCGGCGCTTCCGTGGCGGTCTATGATCCGGTCGCGATGCCTGAGGCACGACGTGCGCTGGCGCTGGACTTCGCGGCTGATTCCGCTGCAACAGGTCGTATCCGTTTTTGTGACAATCCGACCGATGCGCTCAAGGACGCGGATGCGCTGGTGATCGTTACCGAATGGAAGGCGTTCCGTAGTCCTGATTTTGTCGCCCTGAAAAAATTGCTCAAAGCGCCGGTGATCTTCGACGGACGCAACCTGTTCGAGCCGGATGCGATGGTCGCTGCAGGTATCGAGTATCACGGCATTGGCCGCTCTGTCCTGACGCAGGCATGATGGCGCCCCCGGTCGTGTTGGCTGCCAGTCGCATTCTGGTGGTGGGTGACATCATGCTGGATCGTTACTGGTTCGGCGAAGTCAGCCGGATCTCGCCGGAAGCACCGGTGCCTATCGTACGCGTCGAGCGGCGCGAAGAGCGTCTGGGCGGTGCCGCCAACGTGGCCCGCAATGCGGCGATGCTGGGTGCGCAGGTTGGCTTGCTTGGTGTGGTCGGACGGGACGAGGCAGCCGACACGATTGCGCTTCAACTGGCCGAATTGAAGATCGCTTGCTTTCTGAAGCGCGATCCTGCTATCTCGACCATCATCAAATTGCGCGTGATCGGCCGGCAACAGCAATTGTTGCGGATTGATTTCGAGGAAGCGCCGACCGATATCGTATTGCGCGACAAACTCACGCAGTACAACGCGCTCTTGCCGCAATACGATGTCATTGTGCTGTCTGACTATGCAAAAGGCAGTCTGGTCAACGTTGCCGACATGATTGCGTCTGCGGTCCGCCTTGGCAAGCGCACGCTGGTCGATCCGAAAGGAGATGATTTTTCACGCTATGCAGGCGCTTCGCTGCTCACGCCGAATAAATCCGAATTCAGACGGGTGGTGGGTAGTTGGCGCGATGAAAACGAGCTGACTGCCAAGGCGCAGCAATTGCGCCAGTCACTCAGGTTGGAGGCATTGCTATTGACGCGATCCGAAGAAGGCATGACGCTATACACGGATGCCGAAGTATTCCACACACCTGCGATGACAAGAGAGGTCTATGACGTCTCGGGTGCCGGTGATACCGTCATCGCAACGATGGCTGCGATGCTCGGTGCAGGGAAAACGCTGCCAGAAGCAGTTCTGTTGGCCAACAAAGCGGGTGGCATTGTCGTTGGCAAGCTTGGAACGGCGACGGTTACCAGCGAAGAGTTGTTCGGTTAACGCAAAACAGGTCACCGGTGCGAGGCTGATAGCAGCAGAGTACCGAAAACGACCTGTCCTTCCCGCTTCGATGAATACTGGCTTCTCAGCAGTTCAACGACGTTAGAACGGGAGAAGTGGATGATCAAAAAATGTCTGCTGGCAATTGCCAGCATGCTCTTAGTTGCCGGTGTCTGTCATGCGGCGGCCAATGTCGATGTCAATCAGGCCGATCAGGCTGCACTCGACGGTATCAAGGGGGTTGGCCCGCGCATGTCGCAAGCGATTCTTGATGAACGCCAGAAGGGTGGAAAATTCAAGAATTGGGCGGACCTCGAGCAGCGCGTCAAAGGCATCAAGAAAAAAAGTGCGGTCCGGCTTTCCGGGGTGGGTTTGACCGTGAATGGTAATCCGCGCAAGGACATCGAGCCTTCAAAATAACAGTCTGCCGTTGTGGTGGTGCTGGCCATCAGCACGCGCGGATACTTCTGCGTTTAAAATGGACGGCTTAACTTGACGCGACGGGACACCATGGCTTACCTGACTTTAGAAGACACGATTGGCAACACGCCGCTGATCCAGCTCACGCGTATCGGTGGCGACAGTGTCGCTCAGCGCAATAACATCATCCTGGGCAAGCTCGAAGGCAATAATCCCGCGGGGTCGGTCAAGGACCGTCCAGCACTCTCGATGATCCGGCATGCCGAAGAGCGTGGCGACATCAAGCCGGGCGATACATTGATTGAAGCGACCAGTGGAAACACCGGAATTGCACTGGCAATGGTGGCAGCAATGCGCGGCTACAAAATGATCTTGCTGATGCCCGAAAACCTTAGCGAAGAACGCAAGCAAAGTATGGCTGCCTACGGGGCCAGGATTATCCTGACGCCCAAAACGGGTGGCATGGAATACGCCCGCGACTTGGCGCAACAAATGCAAAAGGATGGCCAGGGCACGATTCTTGATCAGTTCGGGAATGCGGATAATCCGCTGGCCCATTATCAGACAACCGGCCCGGAAATCTGGCGCGATACCGATGGCAAGGTGACCCATTTCGTCAGTGCGATGGGCACCACGGGCACCATCATGGGCGTCTCGCAATTTTTAAAGGAAAAAAATTCGGCGATCCAGATCGTCGGTGCACAACCGGAGGAAGGATCGCAGATTCCCGGCATCCGGAAATGGCCGGAAGCCTACCTGCCAAAGATTTTTGATCGTGCGCGAGTCGATCAGGTTGAAAACGTCAGCCAGTCGGCCGCAGAAACTATGGC
The DNA here is from genome assembly GCA_047621665.1 of Bradyrhizobium sp. Lineage (GTDB taxonomy): Bacteria > Pseudomonadota > Gammaproteobacteria > Burkholderiales > Burkholderiaceae_D > Actimicrobium. The sequence goes on from JBLHMB010000001.1 coordinate 66,589, forward strand.
AAGACGACTTGCTGCTGAGGAAGGTATTTTTTGCGGACCGTCCGCTTCGGGTGCTTGCGAGGTTGCATTGAGGATTTCCCGGAGCGTCGAGAATGCCACGATCGTATTTATTATCTGTGATCGTGGTGATCGCTATTTGTCGACCGGGATATTTCCGGCCTGAGCCATACCCGGATTGGTCCGGGTTCCGGCATAAAAAAAGGATCATCTTGTAGATGATCCTTTTTTTTAATCTTGCGCGTCTTCCTGTGCGTCGGGACTGCCGTCTTTCGGCTTGAACTGCTTGTCGCTAATACGGAACTTGTCGCGCCGGTCGCCCATCAGGACCCGCAGGTCACGGATGCTTAAGTCGCTGACTTCGTGCATGCGGATCAGCAGCGAAGCGCCGACCGGCAAACGGCGATGGCGAATTTTGCTAATAACCGGAGGGGCAACTTCCAGTGCACGCGAAAGTGCAGCATCATTTTTGAGGTTTAACTTGCTGATTAATGAATCAAGCAGGTTGTTTGGATCGTACGCTAGTAGATCTGAGAGCCGGTTACTGGACATGGTGTGTTCTAACTGAGTGGTCATAATCTAAATAATTCCATAAGGCAAGTTAAGTGTACAAGAAAAAATGCGTCGCTTGTGGTTTATTAGCAATAAATGCTTGGACTACATCGAATTCATACAGTTGCAATTGCGCGCGTTTTTTTTAGCTGGTAACCAGCGCTAGCAGAAATCGCTGGTATTACAGCTCAGATGGATACGAATATACAAAAATCAATGCTCAATTACTGCTGAAAATCGTGAATTCAAGATGAACGGAACATCTCCCCATTTTGTTTCGTCAATATTTCCGCGCGGAATTTTAGTGGAAACGAATTGCCTATCGACACTTCATTCCCCACGTCACTAAGTTTATTCAGTCAGCGTGATGATACTTTGATAATTCTCAATGGAATGAGCCGCACCATGGTCATCTGTTACCGGTCTGACTAGTCTGCTTGCTTTTCGTGCATCTGAATGATTTCTGCAGTGTCCGGATTTAACGCCTGCCAACCGGCGTGGCCTAGCTTGTGCAAGGTAGCGATATTGCGCTCGAAAATATTGGCTGCATCCGGAAATGCTTCTACGGCGCGATCGATACTACTTTCACGCAGTAGATGCAAGGTCGGATAAGGCGATCGATTGGTGTAATTGTCGATGTCGTCAGGGCCGGTACCTGCGAACTGATATTGCGGATGAAAGCTGGCGATTTGCAAGATGCCGTCAAGCTGCAGGTCTTCCAGTGCCTGGTCGGCCAGGCTCAGGAAATCGTTATAGTCAAGGAAGTCGGCAAGCAGATGAGGGTGGATCAACAAGGTGGTATCGAGGATCTGCGGATCTGCTTCTGACAGCGTTCGCATTTCTTCTGTCAGATCGGCCAGTAATGCTGAAGTCGTTGTTGCGGTACTGATCTGAAAGCGGATCTGATTACGATGATAGACCGCCTTGGCGAACGGACACAGGTTCAGTCCGATCACCGCGCGCTCCAGCCAGATGCGGGTCGCATTGATGAACAGGGCATGGTCGGCAGCTTGAATGGTCATGGGTGACGCGAGGTCGGGAATCGGGCGCTCATTATAGGCGCAGGCGCGATCTTTTACGTTGCAGTTGAGTGTGATCGGCTATGCTTCGCAGCCGCATTCGCGCATTTATCTAACTATCGCTTCAGGAAAACCACCCCGCAATGGCAATCAAGGCAACCATTTACAAAGCAGATATCCAGATCGCCGACATGGATCGACATTATTACCAGAGCCATGTGCTGACCATCGCACGTCATCCGTCTGAAACGGATGAGCGGATGATGGTGCGCTTGCTGGCCTTTGCACGCCATGCGCATGAAGCGCTGGTGTTTGCTAAGGGCATCGCGGATGCCGACGAACCCGATATCTGGCAAAAGGACCTGACCGGCGCGATCGACCTGTGGATTGATGTTGGCCAACCGGATGACCGTCGTATCCTGAAAGCCTGCGGCCGTGCCGACAAGGTCAAGATTTACAGTTACAGCTACAGCAGTCCGATCTGGTGGAACCAGATTGGAAGCCGGGTTGACCGGGCCCGCAACCTCGAGGTCATCAACCTGTCGCCGGCCAGTAGTCTGGAAATGGCCAAGCTGGCGCAGCGCAACATGCAATTGCAATACACGATGCAGGACGGCGAGGTCTGGGTCAGCGGTAATGGCGAGACACTGCAGATCGAGTTGACCCAGCTCAAGGGTTGATGGCGCGGGCAGAGCGCACCGAGCGGCTCAGATCGACCACCGACATCGCATAAAAAAAGCTGCGGTTATACATGGTGATGGCAAAAAAGTTGGCTGCGCCTAGCCAGAATTCCGGTGCATCGTCGCCATTTTGCAGGTCAACCAGTCCGAACAGCATGTTCTCCGGTAGCGGGGTCGTGGGCATGACACCCGCGGCTTTGAGGTCAGTGACGCTGAACTTGGCTTCCAGTCCCTGATTGATAAACATCTCCCAGGCCTGCGCGCCAGAGCCGTCTTTGGCACTCACTGCGGCCGGGAAGACGATCGGCTCGCCGCTGCGCCAGCCATGCTTGATAAGGAAGCTGGCGACGCTGCCGATCGCATCTGCCGGAGTATTGCGCAAATCGATTTTGCCGTCGCCGTCGAAGTCGACAGCATATGCACGGATACTGCCAGGCATGAACTGAGGCCAGCCGATGGCTCCGGCGTACGAGCCGGTCAGGCTGAGCGGATCGATCTTTGAATCGCGTGCGTAGAGCAAGGTGTTTTCAAGCTCGCCACGAAAATACGCCATGCGGGCGCTACGTGTCGGGGTGTCCGGATAATCGAAAGCCAGCGTCGTAATCGCATCCATGACGCGGAAGTTGCCGGTATAACGACCGTACAGAGTCTCGACACCAATGATCGCAACGATGACTTCGGCAGGCACGCCAAATTGTGATTCCGCGCGCGCCAGCGCATCGGCATTTTCATTCCAGAAACGCACGCCACCGTTGATCCGCACCGGTTCGACGAAACGGGCCCGATAGGCATTCCAGTTTTTTGGCCGGCCTGCCGGTGCCGGTTTCATCAATTGGATGGTCCGCTCGATGTAGGCGGTCTGACTGAACAGGGTCTCCAGTTCCGCGCGCTCGAATGCATGGCGGGTCACCATCAGGTCGATAAAATCGATGACGTCCTTTCGCTGTGAAAAATCGGCAAACTCACCCAACCGGGTACTGGCAGGGCGGGCCGGTCCGGCAGTCGAGGTGCTGGCCAAACCCAGCGTGAGAGAAAGGGCGAGGGCAGTGTTACGGAGTGCGTGTTGGGAGAGTACAAGAAAGGTCATCGACAGGCGGCCAGTAAAGTGTGTAATCGGGACAGCGCAGCACGGCGCTGGCGGGGTTCCACCGTACCATACTGCAGCGCTTCATAGCCGTTCAGAAAACGTAGCGCGGCCGCTTTTATGTGCTGCGGCAGTAGCGCACTGGCAGCTACCGCAGTCATGAAAGTGCGCGGACCGTCATGCGGCGCACGGACAATGCCAAAGCGCGCCATGCGCCGGCAGAAAACCGCATACAGCTTGCTGGCCGGATCGGGTCTGGCGCGATTCATCAGCAACGGCAGCATCATGATGGCCATCACCAGGCTACCTGCGCCCAGCATCAGCGCGGTCAGTACCGGCCAGTCGACCTGGTCGATGCCGAGCCGGGCCAGCAGATTTTTTTGCTGTTCGGAGGAATAGTTCAGGACGCGCTGGTTCCACGCATTCGAGAGCGCATCCCAGTTGAAGCGGGTCATTGCCAGCCATGAATCGCGTGCCGGCGAGAGCGTTACCAGCCCGCCAAACAACCGGCGGCCCGATTGGCTGGCAACGCTGCGCTGGATGCGTTCCGGAGCGACTGCCGCAGTCGGGTCGACCCGGATCCAGCCGCGTTGTTCGATCCACACTTCGGCCCAGGCATGGGCATCGCTCTGGCGCACTTCCATGTAGCCATCACTCGGATTGATTTCGCCACCCTGGTAGCCCGTCACGACACGTGCCGGTATGCCCAGTTCACGCATCAGCACCACAAAGGCCGACGCATAGTGCTCGCAAAAACCGGCCCGGCTCGAAAATAGAAATTCGTCGACGGAATTGCGGCCAAGTAGCGGCGGTTCAAGCGTGTAGCTGAAGGGTTCTCGGCGGAAATATTGCAGCACGAGTGCGACCAGTTCGGCGCTATCGCTGGATCGCGTCAGCAAGCTGCGGGCGAAACCGGTGGTGGCCGGGTTGAATCCCGGCACGCGTTGCAATCCGTCGTTGAGTTCCTCGGGGGCGCTATCAGCTTGTAACGAGAACTGCGTCCATGAGGTGACGTCGTAGCGCAGTCGTGCACCGATCCTCTCTCTGGAAAGTAGTTGGAAATCGTTGGCGAGGTAGGCACTATTGCCGCGCAGTTCCGGTGGTTCGAGGGGAGTCTCCAGCGCGAACAGCCAACGTCGGCCATGCGGCTCCATAGTGACCTGGTAGCGCGTGGACGAACTGCCTGGCAAGGCTTTTACGCTACCGGCTTTCATGGGTGTCTGCGGTTGTGCCGTCCACGTCCGGCCATCAAAATGCGACAGCACACTGGCACGCCAATACAGACTGGCCTGGGGCGGCACCGGATCGATAAATTTGACCCGGAAGGCGATCTCATCGGATAACGCGAGCGACGAAATCATTCCCGGTGTCATCGAGTCGGACAGTCCGGTGCGGGCGCCGGTGGCGTCACCCGGCAAACCCCACAGCGGCCCCTGAATACGCGGAAACAGCAGGAACAGGACCAGCATCAGCGGCGTCGCCAAGCCGACAATCAACGTGGCAAGGCGCAGCTTTTTTTTCAGGGGTGGCACGGTGCCGGTGAACTGGAACGACAGCTGTGCAGTGAGCAGCGCCATCAAGGCGACAGTCATCAACAGCGCGGTGGGTATGGTCTGCGAATAAAAAAAGTTAGTCAGCAACAGGAAGAAACTCAGGAATAGCACCACGAACAAATCCCGTTTCGCATGCATTTCCAGCAGTTTGAGGATGAGTAGCAGCGCCAGCATTGCCACCCCGGCGTCGCGCCCGAGTAGCGTCCGGTAGGCGTAGTAAATACCGGCCATGGCCAGAATCGCGACGGGCAGCAAGAGCCAGCGTGGCGGCAATCGCTTGCCGGTCAAGGTGATCCAGCTGCGCCAGCCCAGGAGGGTCACGACGCCAGCCGAAATCCATAGCGGCAAATGAAAAAAATGCGGTAACAGCACCAGCAGACAGGCCACCAGTAAGGTCAGCATATCGGCCTTGTCGCGGGCGATCGGTGCGCGCAGCTTGCTGGCTGGTAATAAAGTGGTGCTCATGCGGGTGCAAACTCGGCCAGCGCCTGCAGACAGGTCGCTTGTTGTGCCGGCCCGTGCGCCGGTGGCAGGTTCAGCGCGCCGAGCCGGAACGCATACGGCAAGCGAGCGGCTTCTGCGTCAAGGATCCAGCGTGTCATGCGCGAGAGCTTCAGTTCCAGATCCATTACACGGGGAAAGGCGGCAAAATCGAGTACCAGTTCGCTTGCAGCACCACCCTCGAATTGTTTGGTCAACAGCATTCCGCCGACGGCCGGATCGATCCGGGCAATCTGGCGCCATGCCAGCTGTTGCATCGGATCGCCCGGCCGGTATGCACGGATGCCGGCGAAGTCGTCGTTGCCTGCCATTCCGCGACCATGCGCAGCGCTTGTGGTCACCAGTGGTAGCGGTGGTGCACCGTGTTCCGGGTGCGGGTAAACCAGTACGCGCAGGTCCGGTTGCCAGTAACTCCAGGCCCGCAACAAACCCAGCGGAAAGCGCGTGATCAGCCGCACACGCGGCGCCGGCAGCCAGCCCCGGGTGGCGCTTGCCACACCCAGCGTGACTGTGCTGGTGCCCAGTGCAGCGACATCGACGGCCTGAGCGACGGCATTTGCATGACCGTAAAAATCCATCCAGATCGCATACCGGTCATGCTTGCGCCGGTTGATCAGTTGCAACTCGAACAATGCCATGTCGCCGCAAAAAATCGCCGCAGCACGCCCTGGTGCCAGATGAAGGTAGGCCAGATTGCGAAAGGTCAGATGCATGTCGACCACCGCACACGCGGCGATCAGGAAGGTGAAGGCAAAGCCAAGGTTCAAGTTGTAGTTGACGGAGCCGGTGAACAGCAGCACCAGCATCGCGGCGAAGCCCCAGCCGGCAGCGGTCGGAACGATGAAGACGCGGCGCTGGCCGAGCATGATTTCACCGGTTTCCGGACCCGCCAGCCGGTACAGCCAGCGATCGAGAAAGCTGCCGATCCGGTTGCGCTCGACAGTCATCGGGGCAACGTCAGATGACGACCGACTTGATCATTTGAGCGATCAGGTCGCGGCTAGCCAATGCCGGTCCGCCGGCTGATTTCAATGGTCGCAAGCGATGCGCGGCAACCGGCGCGAGAACTGCCTGCACATCTTCGGGGATGACGTGATTGCGTCCTTCGAGTGCAGCCCAGGCCCGTGCAGCCTGTACCAGCGCGATCGCGGCACGCGGACTCAAGCCTTCCTGAAACATGCCATTCTGGCGCGATGCTAACACCAGCGCATGCACATAATCGATCAGTTTGTCCGAGGTATGAATATCCGTCAGCGCGGCCCGCGCCGCCAGCAAATCGGCTGGTTGCATGGCTGCACTCAGTGCTTGCAGCATGCTGCGCCGGTCTTCTCCCATGAGCAGCGCGCGTTCGGCAGCGACGTCCGGATAACCGAGCGACAGACACATCAGGAAGCGATCCAGCTGGGATTCCGGCAGCGGAAAGGTACCGATCTGGTGGGCTGGATTTTGCGTTGCGATCACGAAAAATGGCTGCGGTAGCGCTCGCGTGATGCCATCGGCGGTGACCTGCCGTTCTTCCATTGCTTCGAGCAGCGCCGACTGGGTCTTTGGCGTGGCACGGTTGATCTCGTCGCCCAGCATCACCTGCGTAAAGATCGGTCCCGGATGAAATACGAAGCGGCTGGTTTCACGTTCGAAAATCGAGACGCCCACCACATCGGCCGGCATCAGGTCACTAGTAAATTGCACACGATTAAATTGCATGCCCAACGAAATGGCCAGTGCATGGGCCAGAGTGGTCTTGCCGACACCGGGCACATCTTCAATCAGCAAATGGCCACCGGCCAACAGGCAGACCAATGCTTGACGTACCTGGAGCTCCTTGCCAACCACGATCTGGTTAATCTGTTTTGCTGCCGCGTGAACTGGTGAGTACATGAGTCGTGCCGGAGAATAGTCGGTGGGAGTTACTTGTGCACTGCAATCTTGGTTACACTTGTCTAATTCTATGCGAGAACGCTAGGTATTGCCCGACGGAATATTTTTCCGGTGGAATGCCCTGTCTAATGCCCGGTGTAATGGCCGGTGTAATGCCTATAACCGTCAAGGTCCCATGAGCACTGGCTTTTTTTCCCATTCCGATTGCAAGCGTCACGATATGGGATCGTGGCATCCCGAGGCACCCGCGCGCCTGCAAGCCATCGACGACCAGCTGATCGCCAGTCGCATCAGCTGTCTGCTGGAGCACCATGAAGCACCACTGGCGACCATCGACATGTTGTCCAGTGTGCACACGGCCGAAGCGATTGCAATGGTGGTCGATCATGTTCCTGCCGATGACCCTGATGTCGATCCTTACTATCCGATAGATCCGGATACCTCCCTCAATGCCCACAGCATGACCGCGGCCTTGCGCGCGGCGGGCGCGGCGGTTGCTGCAACCGACGCCGTGATGGCCGGCGAGCTTGATAACGCGTTCTGCTCGATTCGCCCGCCCGGCCATCACGCCACGCCGAGCGCGCCGATGGGTTTCTGCCTGTTTAATAATGTCGCGATTGCAGCGCGCCGGGCGATCGAATTCCATGGTTTGCAGCGCATCGCGATTATCGACTTCGATGTCCATCATGGTAACGGTACCCATGACACATTCCGCGACGATCCGCGCGTGCTGATGACGAGTTTTTATCAGGAGGCGTTGTATCCGTTTGTTGAGGATTCAGGTAGCAAGCCGGGTCTGCACAACATGGTCAATGTCGGCGTGCCTGCCTTCAGCGGTGGCGACATCGTACGGCAGGTGGTTACCGATAAATGGCTGCCGGCGTTACATGCGCACCAGCCGCAAATGATCTTTATTTCGGCCGGTTTTGATGCCCATCGGGAAGATGATCTCGGTCAGATGGGCTTGCTCGAAGACGACTATGCGTGGATCACGAAACAGGTGATGCTGATCGCGCAGCAGTATGCGCAGGGTCGCATCGTCAGCTGCCTTGAAGGTGGCTACAACCTGTCGGCGCTCGGACGCAGCGTGGTCGCCCATTTGAAGGTGCTGGCTGAAATCGATTAAGCCTGACAGAACGGTCCGGTAAGCGGCAGCCAGCGGGTAGAATAGCGACCTCTTTTCTCAGGATCGAATCGTCAATGTCCATACAATGGTACCCGGGTCACATGAATGCCGCCCGCAAGAAGGCGGCCGAAGCCATGGAAAAGGTCGACATGGTGATCGAGGTGCTGGACGCCCGTTTGCCACAGGCCAGCTGCAATCCGATGATCGAAGCGCTGCGCGCCGATCGCCAGCGACCCTGCCTGAAAATCCTCAACAAGAGCGATATCGCTGATCCGGTGGCAACCGCTGCATGGATCGCTTATTACAACCGCCAGCCTGATGTGCATGCGGTAGCGCTGAGCTGCAAGTTGCCGGCTGACGTCGCCAAAATTCCGGCGCTGTGCATGAAGATCGCGCCGCATCGCGGCACGCCGCTCAAGCCGTTGCGCATCATGATCATGGGCATTCCGAACGTCGGCAAATCCACGCTGATGAATGCACTGCTGAAAAAACGGGTGGCCAAGGTCGGCGATGAGCCGGCGGTCACCAAGATTCAGCAGCGTCTGTATCTCGGCAATAACATCGTGCTGACCGATACGCCCGGCATGCTGTGGCCGAAAATTGCCTTGCCCAGCGATGGACTGATGCTGGCGGCAAGCCATGCAGTGGGTAGCAACGCGCTGATCGAAGAAGAGGTCGCGACGTTTCTGGCCGATGCCTTGCTGATGTACTACCCGCAGCAATTGGCAGCACGCTACGGGGTCGATCCGGCTGCGATGGACGGCGTCGGTATCGTCGAAGCTGTCGCATTGCGACGTGGCTTTCGCCTGAAAGGCAAGGGCGTTGATCTGGAAAAAGCCGCGCACACCTTGCTGCAGGATTACCGCAGCGGTGCGCTGGGACGGATTTCACTGGAGACACCGCAGACGCGCGAAGTCCTGCTGGCCGGGCATCAGGCAATGCTCGACGCCAAGGCCGCAGCGAAAGCGGCCTTGGTCGAGGCACCATCGGATAACTATCGCAATTAAGTGGCCGGATGATCTGCTGTCAGGCCGTGCGATTGCGACGTAGCAGGGCGCGGCGGCGGGCACTGATCGACGTAGTGCGTTCTTCACCCCACTCATAAAATCCCCGTCCGCTAGAGAGACCAAGATCACCTTGATCGACCTGCTCGCGCAGCAGTTCAAGCGGTTGCTGGTCATTGGCCAGTTCGGGCATCAGGTGTGTGCCGATCTGCAGCAAGGTATTCAGGCCGCCCAGGTCGGCCGATTCCAGTGGTCCCATGATGCTGTAGCGTCGTCCCAGTGAGGCGGTCATCACGGCGTCGACAGTGGCTGCGTCGGCGGCGCCACTGCGCACGATATGCAGCGCCTCGCGCAACAGCGCGAACTGCAATCGATTACCAATGAAGCCGGGGATTGCTTTGGCGAGCAGGACAGGCTCTGCCTTGATCTCACGCAGCACCGCCATGGTTTTTTCAATCACGTCCGGGGTGGTCGCGCTGGCCGCAACGACTTCCACCAATGGAATGAGATGGGGCGGATTCCAGAAATGCGCAATCAGAAAACGCTGCTTGTGCTGCATTTTTTCACATAGCAGGTCGGGCAGAAAACCGCTGGTATTGCTCATGATGAGGGCGTCTGCCGGCAGCAGTAATTCAAGCTGTGCATACAGGGTCTGCTTGATCTCGAGCACTTCCGGAATCGCTTCGATCACGATCGCGGCATTTGCCAGCGCACTCAGGTCGCTGGTGACGGACAGCAACTGCTGTGCCTGTTGGCGCTGCGCTGGCGCACACACCTCTGCATCAATTAATTCAGTGAGGATGTCGTTGACGATGACCGGAATCTGCGTCATGCGGCGGGCATCTGCTTCGATCAGGATGGTGTCAAAACCGGCGAGAGCAAAGCGCGTGGCAATACCCGCACCCATCAAGCCGCCACCGATTACACCAATGGAACCGATTTTCATTGTTGTCCTTTTCAGCTGGGTTGGGGAGCGGTGCATGTCGCGCCGGGCGTGGCATGCACCGATGATGAACAGTCTGGGACTTTACACCACGGACCCCTTATCGCCGGTCAATCGGTCGCGCGCTGCGCCATCCTGCGCAGGAGTCACTACGCCTGACAGCCAGAAATCGAGCTTTTTGCCGGCTCTATCGTTGGAATAAAAAATCCCCTGACGCAGTGCTTCGGCAAAGTACGTGATGCCGTTCCGGATCGTTGTTCCATCGGCCAGACGCATGTCTTTGACCGGATTGATGAAGCGCGCCGCGTGAAAGTGTTGCGGAAAAGCCGAGTCCGGCAAGCGCAGATTTTCGCCGACCTCAAGTGGTGTCGGGGCCGGATGCTCAGGAGCGAAAGTGCACGATACGGCGCTCGGCAGCGTGGCCGAATGGATGGTCACTTTCGGCCACATCGCACCGACGATGTCGAACGGCAAATGCAGCATATCCTCGACCCGGTACTCGGTATTGCCGACCGTGCAGGTCTGAATTTTGCTCTGGTCGATGTTGTAGAGTTCACCAATTTTGCCGCGCCAGAGTTCCGGCAGGGTGGATTGATAGGCCGGATATTTGCCGTTGCAAATCATGTGCGCTTCATACGAGGTATTCGAGCAGGAATTGAAAGGACGATCTGGCGGAAAGCGACCCTTGTCACCGTGCCAGAGCGGTGTGCCGCCATACGGATAAGCCTTGTCGCGACCCGCCATGGCGCGTGTCAGCGGCACGATCTTGTCCGGGTATTTGCAGGGCAAGATGGTGGTCACATTCGGCAGGCCAGTGAACTTGATGGATTCTGTAATCGGTGCCGACCCACCCGGATAGACCGCCGACGTATCGAAAGTCGGGTGCACTTCGCCTTCCCATAGTTTGCCGCTGATCGGAGTGGCCTCCTGATGCAGCAGTCCCATCTGCAGCTTGCCTGTCGCATCGTCCGGTCCCGCTTCGCGCCACAGATTGATCGGTGCGATATGCGCGACATGGCTGTAGGTTACCGGAAACTGCAGTTGCAGCGATACGCCGCGGTGATTCGGTGGCAGTACGGTGTTGGAAATAGCCTGATGCAATTGCGCGAGCCGCTCCTGGTTTTCAGGTGCGTCGATTGCAGCCGCAAGTGTCGGCTCCTGGCGCAGCACGTTCTTCAGTTCTTCTGTTGTTGCCGGTGGTGTCCAGCGGCCGGCAATCGAGGGTGCGTTGAAGACATCGCGCACGGCAGGAATCTGCTCGAACAGGTCCGGGGAGGCTACCGGCGATTGCAGCGGCACGAATGGCTTGACGTATTCCGGATGCAGCTTGATCTGTGCGCGCAAGGCGTTTTCGGTTTCGCGGGGTAGTGCACCGTCGATCCGGACATCGCGGGCATAGGTCGCTTGAGCCGAAGTCATCGCGGCCACGTTGATGTCATCGTCGAGCAATCCATTTGTTTCCAGATCCTTGCGCAGGGGTTCCAGGAAGTGGCGATAACTCGTTGCGGTTGCCTCATGCGCTTCAAAAGCACGGTCAAGATTGATCAGGTCATGAATCGCTTCACCTGTACCCATGCGTTCACCGCGGATTGCCAGTTTTCGCTCAATGGCGGCCATCTCCGGTTGGCCGAGTTCGTGCAGGGGCTTGCCGATACGTTGTGCCATGGCTTCGGTGGCATCTTTGAACGCATTGCGGGCGTGCGGGTTGCCGTCCACAACCACGGCAAAGCAGCAGCCATATTCATCACGGAAGGTATGCAACACCAGCACCGTATGCCTGCGCGGAACGATGCTGCCGCCTTCGTGTGCGGGCAACATGCCAAGCAAACTCAGACTTACCGGACCATGCCTGGCAATCAGTGTTTCGATAGTAATCGCGTCGGGGTCACTGTGGGTTGCGAGAGTCGGTCGCATCGGCGCTTCCGGCACCAGTTTGGCAACGACCGAGCGTTGCAGATTGCAGGTATCTGCCTGCGCCATATGCTCGCGATTGAAGTTGAAACTGTTGCATGCCGCTTTGGTCGCCGGCAAGGACTTCAGTGTCGCCATGATCGCTTGCGATACCAGCCCACGTTGCGGCGGTTTTTGTAGCGGGGACAAGCGTCCACGTGATGGGGATGGTGTTGCGAACTGTTGCAGTGCGCGGGCATAACCGCGGGCAACGGTGCGATTGATGGTGCTACCGAGATGGTGCTGATTCGGTGGCTGACACAGGGCAGTAGGGGCAAGCCGGGTGATGGTTGGAAACATCGTGTTCTCCTTTTGAAACATCCTGGTATGAGCCGCACGCACGCACGCAGAATGCCGGCGTACATTTGGAAAAACGCGCGCACCGCAACGGTGTCGCGTGCTGAACCGGTAACAAGGGCGTTGTCCGGGTGAGCGGCGTTATGTGGTCAGGGGAGGAACACGGGTTCCGGTATCCGCGGTGAAACGTGATTCGTTCGATGAACGTTTGATGCAGATTAAATGTTGCGTGGATTAAAACGCAAAAAAGCCTGCACGGCATGAAGCCGTGCAGGCTTTTTCATTGCATTGCCGTATCACTTCGGTAGCTTTCCGAAGTGACACAGCGGGCATTACATCATGCCGTCCATACCACCCATGCCGCCCATACCACCCATGCCGCCGCCCATACCGCCGCCGGCTGGCTTGTCTTCAGCCAGTTCGCAGACCATACAGTCAGTTGTCAGCATCAGCGATGCGATCGAAGCGGCATTTTGCAGTGCCGAACGGGTCACTTTGGCTGGATCCAGTACACCCATTTCGACCATATCGCCGTAGGTACCGTTGGCTGCGTTGTAACCGTAGTTACCCGTGCCTTCGAGGACGCGTGCAACCACAACGGAGGCTTCTTCACCAGCGTTTTGCACGATCATGCGCAGCGGCTCTTCCATCGCACGCAGGACAATCTTGATACCGGCGTCCTGATCAGCGTTGTCGCCTTTGACCTTGATGTTGGCACGTGCGCGCAGCAGGGCAACGCCACCGCCGGGAACAATGCCTTCTTCCACGGCAGCGCGGGTAGCGTGCAGTGCATCTTCGACGCGGGCTTTCTTTTCTTTCATTTCGACTTCGGTGGCAGCACCAACTTTGATTACTGCAACACCGCCGGCCAATTTGGCCACGCGCTCTTGCAGCTTTTCACGGTCGTAGTCCGAGGTTGCTTCTTCGATCTGGACACGTACTTGCTTGACGCGTGCTTCGATCGCAACAGCTTGACCAGCGCCGTCGATGATGGTGGTGTTTTCCTTGCCGATTTCGATACGCTTGGCTTGGCCCAGATCTTCCAGCGTGATCTTTTCCAGTGTCAGGCCGACTTCTTCAGCGATGACTTGACCACCGGTCAGGATAGCGATGTCTTCGAGCATGGCTTTACGACGATCGCCAAAGCCTGGTGCCTTGACAGCACAGGTCTTCAGGATGCCGCGGATGTTGTTGACAACCAGGGTTGCCAGCGCTTCGCCTTCGATGTCTTCTGCGATGATCAGCAGTGGACGACCGGCCTTGGCGACTTGTTCCAGTACCGGAAGAAGATCACGGATGTTGGAGATTTTTTTGTCGCACAGCAGGATGAACGGGCTGTCCAGTGTTGCGGTTTGCTTCTCTGGATTGTTGATGAAGTACGGTGACAGATAGCCACGGTCGAACTGCATACCTTCGACGATGTCGAGTTCGTCGTTCAGGGATTTGCCGTCTTCAACGGTGATGACGCCTTCCTTGCCGACTTTTTCCATCGCTTCAGCGATACGCTCGCCGATCGAGTAGTCCGAGTTCGCCGAGATCGCGCCAACTTGAGCGATTTCTTTGGTGGTCGTGCATGGCTTGGCGATCTTGGCCAGCTCTTCGACGGTGGCTGCAACAGCCTTGTCGATGCCGCGCTTCAGATCCATCGGGTTCATGCCGGCGGCAACGAACTTCATGCCTTCGCGGACAATCGCTTGTGCCAGCACGGTGGCTGTCGTGGTGCCGTCGCCGGCGTTGTCGCTGGTGCGGGAAGCGACTTCCTTGACCATTTGCGCGCCCATGTTCATGAGCTTGTCTTTGAGTTCGATTTCCTTGGCGACCGAGACACCATCCTTGGTCACAGTCGGGGCGCCGAATGAGCGCTCCAGCACGACGTTACGACCTTTAGGGCCCAGGGTAACTTTAACTGCGTTAGCCAGGATGTTGACGCCTTCGACCATGCGTGCACGGGCGGCGTCGCCGAAAATAACTTCTTTAGCTGCCATGTTTATAGCTCCTTGAATTCAGTTGGAATTGCATTGGACGGGTTCCGGCCAACGCAGGACAGTGTTGACCGATCATCGTGACCGGTCAGCAGCATCACTTTTGAACGATTGCCATGATGTCTTCTTCGCGCATGACCAGCAATTCGTCGCCGGCGATCTTGACTGCCTGGCCCGAATATTTGCCGAACAAAACGCGGTCACCGACTTTGACATCGAGCGGGCGGACTTTGCCATCTTCCAGAATCTTGCCGTTACCGACGGCGAGCACTTCGCCCTGGTCCGGTTTTTCAGCGGCTGCTTCTGGAATGATGAGGCCGGACGCAGTTTTTGTTTCCTGGTCGAGGCGTTTGACGATGACGCGATCGTGCAGTGGACGAAGGTTCATGAAAACTCCTTAAAGTTCAGTGGGTTACGATTGTTTTGCGGCAATACTGCTGCAAAGATGACTTCACTGCGCAGCATTACCGCACCAGAAAAGTGGACCGCCGGGGAAGCTGTTAGCACTCTCTCCCGACGAGTGCTAAGTATATGGGCGACATGCTGGTTTTTCAAGCGCGGTCGGTGAGAAAGAGTGCTTGACGTATGCGGCAGGGGCGTCAGCGCCGAGGTTGACGACCCGGCTGTGCATCGAATGTTGCGTTATCCGGCATCGCGTCAAAATGCAAAGCGGCTGGCCGCGGATAGGTATCCGGGGCCAGCCGCAAGGGTCACGTGTTACTCCCGATCGCGCTGCTTCAGACCAGTACGATCTTTACATCCACATTGCCGCGGGTCGCGTTCGAATACGGGCAAACTTCGTGCGCCTTATCGACCAGCGTTTGTGCCGCGGCCTTGTCCATACCGGGAATGCTGATGTTGAGTGTGACGGCGATACCGAAGCCGCCTTTATCATTCGGGCCGATGCCGACTTCAGCATGGATTGAGGTATCTGCCGGTACGGTGACCTTGGTCGCATTGCCGACGAATTTCATCGCGCCGATGAAGCAGGCTGAATAACCTGCTGCGAACAGTTGTTCCGGGTTGGTGCCGTCGCCGCCGGCGCCGCCCATTTCCTTCGGTGTGGTCAGCTTCAGGTCGATATGCTTGTCGCTGCTGACTGAACGGCCTTCACGGCCGCCGGTAGACGTGGCTTCTGCGGTATAGATGATTTGCATGGTTTTTCCTATGGTGAGTAGAGCGGCATCAAGATCGATGGCTTGTCGCACTTTAACCCACAATTAGATTGCGTGCAATTTAATTGCTTAAAATTTAGATGCCTTATGGATTGCTACTCGTTACTGCTGATCAGGTCGTCCCGTATCTGCAGCAGTTGCGAGCGCATGCCAACCAGTGTGGTCGGCGTCTTGCCGCTGGCGCAGACGATTTGCTCCGGTATGCCCTGGGCTTTGCGCCTGAGCAGCCGGCCTTCGCGGGTCAGCGTGATACGGACCTGGCGCTCGTCGATATCGTCACGGGTACGCAGCACCAGTGCCAGTACTTCGAGACGTTTGAGTAGCGGTGTCAGCGTGCCCGAGTCGAGAAAGAGTTTTTCGCCGATATGCTTGACCAGTACATCATCTTTTTGCCAAAGCACCAGCATCACCAGGTATTGCGGATAGGTGATACCCAGCTTTTCGAGAAACGGTTTGTAGGTCTTTGTCATTGCCAGCGAAGCAGAATAGAGCGCGAAGCAAAACTGGTTATCCAGTGCCAGCATATCGTCAGCGGCGAGTGGAGCGGAGGGCATAGGGTTCCTTGATCAGACGAAGAGTGACGCGTGGGATAATCAGTTGTTATGTTTATCTGGCGATATGGTTGCAATGCTATGCGAATTCTGATGAGACTCCAAGTTGTGCTGGCTGCTTTGTTGCTTGCAGGTTCAGTCCACGCCGGATTGCCGGCACCGGTGGCTGCGGCGTTCAAGCGCGCCGGGATTGCGCCTTCAGGTATCGGTATTGAGGTAGTTGACATTGCAAGTGGGCGCAACGTGCTCAATCTCAATCCCGAACGGGCACTGAATCCGGCCTCGACGATGAAATTGTTGACCACCAATGCCGCACTCGAATTACTTGGCCCGACTTATGCCTTCACCACGCAGGCTTACACCCGTGGTGTGCTGCAGGATGGGTTGCTCACGGGCGATCTGATTTTGCGCGGAAGCGGTGATCCTAAACTGGTCATCGAAAATTTCTGGCTGTTCCTGCGCAAGATACGCGCTGAGGGCGTGCGCGATATTCGCGGTAACCTGGTGCTTGATCGCAGCGCCTTCGATGACACGGTGATTGATCCAGCCCTGTTTGATGGTGAACCGTTGAAGGCCTATAACGCCGGCCCCGATGCGCTGCTGCTCAACTTCCATTCACTGGCGGCCACCTTCAAGCCGGACTTTCTGAAAGACCGGGTGCAGGTCAGACTTGATCCGGCACTAAGCGGTTATCCGGTACGCGCGCCGCAGCTCACCATTGGGGACTGCAATGGCGACTGGCGCGCGCCGATCACTGCCACGTTGGAGGCTGCCAGTGCCAGTTTCGACGGCACCTATGCGTCCGGTTGTGGCGAAAAATCCTGGCAGATTCATCCGTATGCGCTTAGCCGGAACCGTTATCTGGAGCTGGTGTTCAGACAGCTCTGGAGTGAACTGGGTGGTAAGTTTGATGGCACCGTCATCGATGGCGTAGTGACGCCGGATGCGCTGGCGCTGGCGCAATGGAACTCGCCGCCGATGCCGGAGTTGATCCGCGACGTTAACAAGTTCAGCAATAACGTGATGGCGCGCCAGCTATTCCTGACGCTGGGCAGCACGGTGCAACTTTTGCCTGCGAGCATCGCAGCAAGTCGTCTCGCTGTGGCTGACTGGCTCGCTGCCAGGCAGATCGACGCAACCGGTCTGGTGCTGGAAAACGGTGCCGGCCTGTCCCGGCTGGAGCGGATTTCGCCTCGTACGCTGGGCGCATTGCTGGTGGCCGCTTACCGGGCGCCGACGATGCCGGAATTTGTTTCCTCGCTGCCGCTGGTTGGTTATGACGGCACGATGCGCAAGCGATTGCGTTCGGAGGGCGTGGCCGGTCACGCGCATATCAAGACCGGCAGCCTGCAGGATGTACGCAGTATCGCAGGCTACGTGCAAGCGGCCTCCGGCAAGCAGTATGCGGTGGTTTGTCTGATCAACGATCCGAATGCCGCGCGCGGTGGCGAAGCGCAGGACGCCTTGCTGCAATGGGTCTACGAAAATAAATAAAAGTCGGCCATCACCCTGATCCGGCAGCAGCCGGCATCACAACGTGGCGTGTGTTATTTTCATCCATCAATCACTGACACGGAGTTCATATGCCCACCGCTACCTGGAACGGCGCAGTCATTGCGCAAGCCGATTCTTCCGCCATCGAACTGGTCGAGGGCACCATTTATTTTCCGTTGGCGGCGGTTCATCAGAAGTATCTGGCTCCCAGCGAAAAACACACCGTTTGCGGCTGGAAGGGCACGGCAAGTTACTACGATATCGTCGTCGATGGCAACGTTAATGCCGACGCAGCCTGGTTTTATCCGGAGCCCAAGGACGCGGCCAAGCAGATTTCAGGTTATATCGCCTTCTGGCGAGGTGTGCAGGTCACAGCGTGATCCGGCCGCTCGGTCATGCCGCCGTACTGATGTCGGCGATGACATTACAAGCAGCCATTGGGCAGCAATGTCCGGCGGGTGCGCCGGTGACCTACCCGGTCAGTAAGCTGGTCGATCAGGTAGATGATTACCACGGCGTCAAGGTGGCCGATCCGTACCGTTGGCTCGAAGACAGTAACAGCGCCGCTACGCAGGACTGGATTACTGCGCAAAATGCGTTGACGCAGTCTTATCTGTCCGGGATTCCGGCGCGCAGCGCAATCCGGGAACGTCTGACGACGCTCTGGAATTACGAGCGCTACAGTGTGCCGTTCCGCGAGAGCGGACGCTATTTCATCAGCCGCAATGATGGTCTGCAAAACCAGGCGGTGCTCTACATGATGGCCGAACTGGATGGCGTTGCGCGCCTGTTGCTCGATCCGAACACGCTTGCTGCAGACGGCACCGTCGCTCTGGCCGGCATGGCGGTGAGTCCGGATGGACGCTATCTGGCATATGGCACCGCTGCTTCCGGATCGGACTGGAATACCTGGAAGGTCCGCGATATCGACAGCGGCAAGGATCTGGCTGACGAATTGGTATGGGTAAAGTTTTCCGGTGCGTCATGGAGCAAGGACGGCAAGGGATTTTTTTACAGTCGTTACGATGCACCGGGCGAAGCGACCAAGTTGGCCGAGGCGAATTATTTTCAGAAGCTCTATTACCATCAGATCGGCACGCTGCAAAGTGCCGATGCGCTGGTCTACGACCGTCCCGATCACAAGGATTGGGGTTTCGATGGCAAGGTCAGCGACGATGGCAGGTACTTGATCATCACGATCTGGCAGGGCACCGAGCGCAAATCACGGGTCTATTACAAGGATCTGGCAGATGCCGGGAATCCGGTCCTGCCATTGCTGGACGCTTTCGATGCGGCCTACAATTTCATCGACAATAATGGTCCGGTATTTCTGTTCCGCACGGACAAGGATGCGCCGCGCAGCCGTATCGTTGCCATTGATGTCCGCAAGCCGGGCGTCGCCGACTGGAACGAGCTGGTGCCGGAAGCGGCCGAAACGCTGCTGTCGGCCAATCTGGTCGGCAACCGGCTGGTCGGCAGCTACCTGCAGGACGCCCATAGCCAGATCAAGGTGTTCGACCTGAACGGCGTTTTTCAGCACGACGTAGCTTTGCCGGGTCTTGGTACGGCATCCGGTTTTGGTGGCAAGCGCGATGAGGCGACGACCTATTATTCGTACACCGGTTTCACGACACCGAGCACGATTTACCGCTATGACATCGCCAGCGATACCAGCAGCGTGATTCGCCAGCCCAAGGTGGCATTCGATCCGGCCGACTATGAGACGCGCCAGGTTTTTTATCGCAGCAAGGATGGCACGCGGGTGCCGATGTTCATCGTTAACCGCAAAGGTATCGTGCTCGATGGCAGTAATCCGACTTACCTGTACGGCTATGGTGGTTTCAATATTTCGCTGACACCGGCGTTTTCGGTCGCCAATCTGGCCTGGATGGAGATGGGTGGTGTCTATGCTGTGCCTAACTTGCGTGGAGGCGGGGAATACGGTGAAAGCTGGCATCAGGCCGGCACTAAACTGCAAAAGCAGAACGTGTTTGATGACTTCATCGGCGCGGCTGAATGGCTCATTGCCAACAAGGTTACGTCAACCCCGAAACTGGCCATTGGCGGAGGCAGTAACGGCGGCTTGCTGGTGGGCGCGGCAATGACGCAGCGACCTGAGCTGTTTGGCGCGGCGCTCCCTGCCGTCGGCGTGATGGATATGCTGCGCTTTCATAAGTTCACGATCGGCTGGGCCTGGACTGCCGATTACGGCTCGTCCGACGATGCCGCGCAGTTCGCTGCGCTGCGGGCTTATTCGCCACTACACAATCTGCGCAGCGGCACTTGTTATCCGGCCACGCTGGTGACGACTGCCGATCATGATGACCGGGTCGTGCCGGCGCACAGCTTCAAGTTCGCAGCAGCCGCGCAGGCCGCTCAGGCCGGAGCAGCACCGGTCCTGATCCGTATTGATACCAAGGCTGGTCACGGTGCCGGAAAACCGACCGGCAAGCAAATCGATGAAATCGCCGATCGATGGGGATTTCTGACCCGGGTACTGGGGATGGGTCGTCTCAAGCCGTGATAGGCAGACATGAAAAAGCCGGACAGTTGTCCGGCTTTTCTGTTTGGCGAGTGCTCAGGTCAGTGTGCTTTGTACGTCGATTTGTCAGCACGGCGGCGACCGATGAAGGCGATCATTCCAACGCCCAGCAGCATCATCGCCATTGCGCCCGGTTCCGGTACGACGCTCACCGAAACGGCGTCCAGATAAGACCCGTAGCTGGTCTGCGAGGCCGGACCGGTCGACCGGAATGACAGAAGCGAGCTGCTGCTGTTATTGGACTGCAGTTGGTAGGAGTAAGGCTGCCAGCCCGAATTGAATGGCGCCGATACGCTACCAACGACGACGTTATTCCAGAGCACTTGCATTGAACTCGGCTGACTTTGCGTCTGATCCGGTCGTCCTGAATACAGAAAATTCAGCAAGTACATGTTGTTGGCAGTCGTCGTCAATGTCTGGGTAGCGGTTGTCAGTTTGCTGCCATTGAGCTCCAGATATTGCTTGCCGTCGATCGCTGGATTGAAGTTGCTCAGCCCGCCGAAATTGTTGCCGCGCTGGATTTCGAATGCGTCTGATGAAGTCCAGCCTGTGATCGCTGGCAATGAAGTCCAGGCACTGTTGATTTGTTCGCTCTCGAAGCTGCCATTGGTGACGATATTTGTCGCTGCCTGGGAATTCATGCTGATCAGTGCCAGTACGGCACCTGCGGCGAAGGATTGAAAGTTCATGTTGTCGCTCCGGGTAATGATGAGGCGAAAGTTAAATGGTCATGCGCGAAAGCCGATGGGGTTGATTAAACACCCACCGGAGCGGATGGTAGCGCAAAGAATCCGGCATTTTTAGGAGTTATCAAAAATTTACATTTTACAAACAAACATTTGTCGCAGTGCGCTGTTTAATTGCTAGATCGCCCGGATCTGGTCCCAGTCAGTCTGGCCCTGGAAAATCTTTTCGATACCGTCCTGACGCAGCGTCATCATTCCCTCCGACACGGCCACTTGCAGGATTGCAGGCACATTGGCGCGCGCATGAATTTTCTTTTTGACCGCCGCCGTCGCGATCATCACTTCGTGGATGCCCAGTCGTCCCTTGTAGCCACTGTCGTTGCACAGATCACAGCCATCGGCTTTGTACAGGGTGATGGCACCGTCATTTTTGCCATACTGCTGGCGCCAGCGACGCAGGATGGTGTCTTTGTCCAGTTCGGTTTCAAAGCAATATTCACTGGCCAGCATGTCGAGTTCTTCGTCGCCAGCTTCATGGAAAATCTTGCAGTGGTTGCACAACCGGCGTGCCAGTCGCTGTCCGACCACCCCCAGCAGTGCATCAGCAAAGTTAAACGGATCGAGACCGAAATCGAGCAGCCGGACTACGCTCTCGGCGGCGCTGTTGGTGTGCATTGTCGAAAATACGAGGTGACCGGTGAGGGAGGCTTCGATGACGGTCTTCGCGGTTTCCGGGTCACGCGTTTCACCGACCATGATGACGTCCGGATCGGCGCGCAAGAAACTGCGTAGCACCGCCGCAAAGGTCCAGTCGATCTTCGCCTGGACCTGCACCTGACGCAGGCCATCCTGGGTAATCTCGACCGGATCTTCGACGGTCCATATTTTGCGTTCCGGCGTATTGATGAAGTTCAGCAGCGAATGCAGGGTGGTGGTTTTGCCGGAGCCGGTCGGGCCACAGACGAAGAGCAATCCATGCGGTTTCAAGGCCAGTTTTTTGAGTCCGTCGATGCCGTACTGCGACAACCCCAGACTCTCTATCGAGACCGCCTTCGGTGCGGCCAGAATCCGCATCACGATATCTTCGAGACCTTCGGTGGTCGGAATGGTCAGCACCCGTAATTCGATCGCTGCCGGCCCGTACTGTTCGAAATTCATCTTGCCATCCTGCGATCGACGTTTTTCGGAAATGTCGAGGCGGCACATGATCTTGATGCGCGACACCAGCGCATTACGAAACTGCGCCGGGACCTCCGAATAGGCGTGCATCACGCCATCCTTGCGGAAGCGCACCCTTGTCGGTCGATTGCCTTTCATGTTTTCGATGTGGATGTCGGAGACCCCCTGTTCATTGGCATCCATGATGATTTTGTTGACGAGGCGCACCAGCGTGTTGTCAGATTCGGTAATGGCTTCAGTCGGCAGGTCGAACTTGATCTCGTCGGCGCCGAGCTCGTAGACCAGTTCGGCGATGTTGCTGCCTTCACTTTGCAGTCCATAGACTTGACTGATGACAAGTTTCAAGTCATCCACCGAGGCCATGACGGGATCGATTTTCAGCTTGGTAGTGAACGCCAGTTCCTGCAGTGGCTGATTGGCCAGCGGGTTTTCCATCGCCACCACCATACGCGCGCTGGTCTGATATAACGGCATCACGTTGTGCTTGCGTACGAAGTCGGCAGGTACCGCCTTGACCAGCGCGGGATCGAACTTGAAGCCGCGCAGGTTGACGAAGGGGATGCCCAGTTTTTGCGCCAGCACGCGCTTGATCGTATCGAGGCTGACAAAATTCATCTCGACCAGGATGTCGCCCAGCGGCACTTTGCGATTTTGCGTCTGTGCCGCCAGGGCATCGGCCAGCTGCAATTCGCTGATGATGTTCTCCTGCAGGAGAGCCTCGCCCAGCCGCAATTGCGGTTTATTTTTCTGGCTTTGCAGGGCTGCTTCGATATTGTCCTGAGTGATGATGTTTTTTTGTTTTAGATAGTCACCCAGTTTTTGAGAGCGCAGCTGTTCCTGTTTTTCAAGACCGGCGCTGATCTTGTTTTCGCTGACCAGATGTTCCTCCACGAGCATTTTTCCGAGTTGCTCGCCGAGTTGATAATTTCTGATGACTTCTGCCGGGATAAAGCAGCGGATCACCTTATTGGTCCCTGCGATCGGCATGTACAGAAACAAGCCGAACGGTTTTGAGACCAGCCCCAGTGTCTGCGTCACGAATGGTTCGCCAGCGTGATAATTGATCACGCACTTCTGGCTCAGCAGTGGCACGGTAGTGGCATCGGTCAAGGCATCCGACAACATCAACTGCGTCATCTCGACCGGATCGGTCAGGCGCAGCAGTCGCAGGCTGGCAAAAGCAATACGTACATTGGTCGGGGTACGCCGGGTACGGAATTCAAGAAACGCTTCGGCCCCATCCATACGGACGAGCAGGCCTTCCTGGCTGCGATTGTTCTGCATCGTGATATCGGCGGGTTCGATATCAGTGCCGTCGTTGACCCCGCTGGCTGACATCACGTCGTAATGCGCAGGTATCGGCCATTTGAAATCGGTCAGCATGGGTTTTGGCCTGTCGCTTCGCCAGCGAGTTGATGATTGATGCTGTGATGCATAGCGCTCTCCTGAAAATGGTAAGGTTTTCATGGTAGTTCCGGTAGACAAACCATAAGCCTCTACTGGATTTTAACTGACTTGTTTTATGGTTTGCACGATCTTGAACTGAGTGAGGGATGGCCCCATCTCATTGATGCCGTTTAATGCTCGCCTTGGAGAATCACAATGACCCCCACTGAATCCCAGATGCTCAACGCCTTCCTCCTGCAATTGCGTCAGGTGCAAGGAATACAAAAGAACCCCGAAGCCGCTGCGCTGATTGCTGATGCGGCAGTGGCACAACCCGACGCCCTTTATTTGTTGGTACAGCGGGCGCTGCTGCAGGACCAGGCCTTGGCGAGCGCGGGCGCTCGCATTGCCGTCCTTGAGGCGCAAGCCGTCCCAGTTGCTCCTGTTGCGTCGGGTAGCTTTCTTGAGGGCGGAAATAATGCCTGGGGACGTTCCGCTGCCCCGGTCAGCGCGCGTGCTTACAACGCGCCAGTGACAACGGCTTCTGTCCCGCTGCCAGGTGCAGGCGTAGCAAGTGGACCCGCCGCAGTGGTGCCGCAGGCACCGGCCGGTGCGGGATTTTTCGGTGGCGGTGGTGGTAATTTTCTCGGCACCATGGCGGCGACGGCCGCTGGCGTGGCAGGGGGAGCACTTCTGTTTCAGGGTATCGGCAGCATGATGGGACATCATGGAGCGGCTGCGCCGCAAAGTAACGCTTTTTCGTCAATGGCCGATAGTGTTGACAAGCCCGCTGCGGCACCGGCTCCTGTGACGTCATCCGGGACGGCTGATACGAGCAATACGGACGTTGCCGACAACGCAGCCGATATGGACTTCGGGGACGACGACGAGATGGTTTGACCGGTTGCCGTTATAAAAAAAGGGGAAAGGGCAATCAGCCCCTCCCCCTTTTTTATAGGTCCGCGTTTTCAGGCGGTGATAGCCACTTTCTTCTCCGCCGGGGCAGAGGTGCGAATCAGGTGGTCGAAAGCACTTAATCCTGCTTTCGACCCTTCACCCATTGCAATGATGATCTGCTTGAACGGAATGTTAGTGACATCGCCGGCGGCAAACACGCCGGGGATCGAGGTCTGGCCGCGTGCATCGATTTCGATTTCGCCACGGTTGGTCAAGGCGACGGTGCCCTTGATCCAGTCCGTGTTTGGCAAAAGTCCGATTTGTACGAAGATGCCTTCCAGTTCGACCGTATGTGCTGCTCCGGTCGTGCGGTTCGTGTAGTGCAAGCCATTGACGCGGGTGCCGTCGCCGGATACTTCGGTACTCAAGGCACTCGTAATCACAGTGACGTTCGGCAGGCTGTGCAACTTGCGCTGCAAGACGGCATCGGCGCGTAATTGCGTATCGTATTCAATCAGCGTGACGTGGGCGACGATTCCCGCCAGGTCAATTGCCGCTTCGACTCCCGAATTTCCGCCGCCAATGACAGCCACGCGCTTGCCCTTGTAGAGCGGGCCATCGCAATGCGGGCAGTAGGCGACGCCGCGGTTGCGATACTCTTTCTCGCCCGGGACGTTCATTTCACGCCAGCGCGCACCCGTGGCCAGAATCACCGAGCGAGCTTTCAGGCTGGCGCCACTGGCCAGTTTGATTTCAATCAGATCGCCAGGAATCAGCGCTGCGGCGCGTTGCAGGTTCATCACGTCAACGTCATATTCCTTGACGTGTTCTTCGAGTGCGGCAACCAGTTTCGGTCCTTCGGTGGCTTTCACCGAAATGAAGTTCTCGATCCCCATCGTATCCATGACCTGACCGCCAAAACGCTCGGCAACAATACCGGTACGGATCCCTTTACGGGCAGCGTAAATCGCCGCCGATGCGCCGGCAGGTCCGCCGCCGACGATCAGAACATCAAAGACGTCTTTTTTCGAAATCTTTTCGGCATCGCGCTTGACCGAGCCGGTGTCGAGTTTAGCCAGGATTTCAGTCAGTTCCATCCGGCCCGAGTCGAAAAATTCGCCGTTGAGGTAGATGCTCGGCACCGACATCACGTTGCGTTCCTTGACTTCATCCTGGAACAGCGAACCGTCGATCATCACGTGACGGATTTTGGGATTGATAACCGCCATCAGATTCAGTGACTGAACCACTTCCGGGCAGCTGTGGCACGACAACGAAATATAAGTTTCGAACTGGTAGTCGCCATCCAGGTTGCGGATCTGTTCAATTACATCGACGTCGGTTTTTGGCGGATGACCACCAGCCTGCAGCAGGGCCAGGATTAGTGAAGTAAATTCATGCCCCATCGGAATTCCGGCGAAACGGATACCCATGTCGGCACCGACGCGGTTGATCGAGAAAGACGGCGTGCGGTGGCCATCGTTGCGATGTTCGCGCAGCGTGACCATGCTTGACATACTGTTGATGTCATTGAGCAGCGAAAGCATTTCGACTGACTTGGCGCTATCGTCAAGCGAGGCGTCGATCTCGATTGGCATGACGACTTTTTCAAGGTAGGCTTTTAATTGGGCTTTGGTATTTGCATCCAGCATGATGTGCTCGCTTTCGAAAATGAGGTGTCAATGGGCGCATGGTCAGGCGCGCAGGTCAGGGCGCAGTACCACCACCAGAGTAGCCTGGGCTACCGGGGACTAAGCTAATCGGGGAGAGGTGCTGCTGATCGGCGTGCCCACACGGCACGGGGGCACGCCTTGTTTAGTACAACTTAGATCTTGCCAACCAGGTCAAACGACGGGGTCAATGTTTCTGCACCCGGGGTCCATTTGGCAGGGCATGCCTCGTTCGGATGCGCTGCGACGTACTGTGCCGCTTGGACTTTACGCAGCAGTTCGCTGGCATCGCGGCCAATGCCGTTGTCATGGATTTCGCACAACTTGATTTCGCCTTCCGGGTTGACGACGAAGGTGCCGCGCAGTGCCAGGCCTTCTTCGGCGATCATCACGTCAAATGCGCGGGTCAGATGGCCGGTAGGGTCAGCCAGCATCGGGTAGGTGATTTTGCCGATGGTGTCTGACGTATCGTGCCAGGCTTTGTGCGTGAAATGGGTGTCGGTCGAGACGCTGTAGATTTCAACGCCAAGCTTTTGGAATGTGGAATAGTGGTCGGCCAGGTCGCCCAGTTCGGTTGGGCAGACAAACGTGAAGTCAGCCGGGTAAAACACGAAGATGGACCATTTGCCGACCAGGTCGGTGTCCGAAACAGTCGTGAATTTGCCGTTGTGATAGGCGTTGGCTGTGAAGGGAACGATTTTGGTGTTGATCAATGACATGTGAGTCTCGCTTTCGATGAAGTGATTGAGTAATGCGGTAATCCAGTAATCAAGTGATTCAGTAATTCAATGATTCAGTGATCCAGTAGACGCACAATAGCGAAGGTTGGTGCCTGCGTAAATCCAATTGTTTAAATGCATTCGATAGGGATAGGATATGAGTGCCTTTTCCGCGTCACAAAAAAAGGGCCAGCCCTTACGGTGCAGACCCTTTTGGCCAGCTAGATCAGGTTATCAGGCGAAATTCTTCGCAACGAAATCCCAGTTGATCAGGTTCCAGTAGGCTTCGACATACTTCGGCCGGGCATTGCGGTAGTCGACGTAGTAAGCGTGCTCCCACACATCACAGGTCATCAACGGCTTGTCGCTGCCTGTCAGCGGGCAGCCTGCGTTGGAGGTATTGGCCAGATCGACCGAGCCATCGGCTTTTTTGACCAGCCACGTCCAGCCGGAACCGAAATTAGTGAGGCACGATTTGGTGAAATCTTCCTTGAATTTTTCGTGCGAACCGAACTTGGCGTTGATCGCCTCGGCCAGTGCACCGGTCGGGGCGCCGCCACCGTCTGGTGACAGGCAGTTCCAGTAAAACGAATGGTTCCAGACTTGTGCTGAATTGTTGAATACGCCGCCGGTCGACTTCATGATGATGTCTTCAAGCGTTGCACTTTCGAATTCGGTGCCTTTGATCAGATTGTTCAGGTTGGTCACATAGGTTTGATGATGCTTACCGTAGTGATACTCAAGAGTTTCTTTGGAGATATGCGGCGCAAGGGCGTCCATTGCATAAGGCAGGTCGGGCAGAGTGTGTTCCATAGTCGTCCTTTCAGGGGTGAAAATAAAAGTACAAGCGAAGCTTTGAAAACAGCGCCTATTGTATGTCGGAAGCCACGGACTTGCAGCGCGCTGCCGTACATTGGCATTACTCCGGCAAAGTTGGTTGGACGCTGGCGATGCCGATCTGCGCGCTGCCCTCCGCCAGCCGGACCGTGACAGTTTGCCTTGGATGCAATTGGGCAGGAGTACGCGCGATATGTCCCTCTGCATCGACAATAATCGCGTAACCCCGTTCCAACGTACGTTGGGGATTGAGCAACTCAAGTTGGGTCTCGAGGCCTGCTAAATGCAGGCGCAGGCGGGAGGTGTGGGTGCCGATACCGCCAGCCAGGCGTCGACGATGCTCGGTTAATTGCCATCGCGCTGACCGGGTATCAGGCAACTGGAACACTAACCGGCTGCGCAGATGCCGAAGCGCGTGTTGCGCATTATTGAGCGGGGTGCGGGTCGCATTCCCCAGACGCACTTGCCAGCCGGCCAGCCGGACTTGTTCGTGCCGGATTGTTGCCGCCGGACTGACCAGTCGACGCGACAGCCAGTCCAGTCCCTGCTGACGGTCTGTCAAATGGCGTCTGGCCATGCGCGACAAAGTGCGCGCACTCATGTCGATTTGCGCGATCCACTCTTGACGGGGCCGTGCTGCCAGTTCTGCTGCCGCCGTCGGCGTCGCAGCACGCAGGTCGGCGGCAAAGTCGGCAATGGTGAAGTCGGTCTCATGGCCGATGCCGGCAATGACAGGAACCCGGCAGGCGACAATGGCGCGTGCCACTGTCTCATCGTTGAATGACCACAAATCTTCGATGCTGCCGCCGCCCCGGCACAGCAGCAACACATCGCATTCGGCACGGCGCGAGGCCGTGGCGATTGCCTGGGCGATTTTTTGTGCGGCGCCATCGCCTTGAACTGGTGTTGGATACAGGATTATTTTTATATGCGGAGTGCGGCGCTTCAGTGTGGTCAGTACGTCGCGTAGCGCAGCCGCTTGCAGGCTGGTGACGATGCCTATCGTGTGCGGAAACAGTGGCAGCGGCCGCTTGCGTGCCGGATCGAACAAGCCTTCGCTCTCGAGCTTTTGCTTGAGCTGCAAAAAAGCCTCGAACAGGTTGCCGACGCCGGCCCGCCGTATCGACTCGACACTGAGCTGAAAGTCACCACGCGCGGCGTACAGAGTCACCAGCGTGCGCACCTCCACCTTGTCACCTTCCTTGGGAAGAAATCCGGCGTATTGGGCGCGACCCCGAAACATCACCGCACGCACTTGTGCCGATCCATCCTTGAGCGAAAAATACCAGTGCCCCGATGCTGCCCGCGTAAAGTTGGAGACTTCGCCGGCGACCCACATCAATGGAAAGTTCAGTTCCAGCATGCGCGCCACGGCTTGATTCAGTGCCGATACAGTTAGTACCGGGGAGGAGTTGTCTGGTTTGTCGAATAAAAGATCGGTGCTCATGCTCTCCTCATAGCGAACCCTGTCCACAGGGCCACGGGTCGTTGTGGGTGTCGTGATTAAAACTTGTGCTCGATGGAACTATTCCTAAATACCTGATTTTAAAAGAAAAAAGTAGCGTTTTATTTTTCCGTAGCTGTCAGGAAAAATACTGGTTTCGTTGCGGTCCCACTCTTTATGGAAAGTTATTCACAAAGTTATCCACAATGCGCCGGAGATTTTCACTGTGCTATGCCGCATTGGACAGCAACATCTTCCTTGCATGCGCCGGGCCGGATTATCTCCTGAAATGCCGGAACCTAAGGTCGCTTGCCCTGACTGCCACAACAAGTTACATTCGGGAACCACACACTCACAATTTCCCAAGGAGAGCGCTTTGTTCGCAATCATCCAAGCTGCCGGTTGGCCAATCTGGCCGCTATTAATTGCATCAGTAGTCGGCCTGGCCTTGATCGTCGAGCGCTTGATCTACCTGCGTCGCAGCCGTATCCTGCCCGCCAAGTTGTTGCAGGAAGTTATTCGGGTTTATCACAATGGCAAGATCAATGCCGAAATACTGGCTAATCTGGAGCAGAACTCGCCGCTCGGGCAGGTTCTCGCGGCGGGCTTGTCCAATGTCGATGCCCCGCGCGACATCATGAAAGAATCGATTGAAGAAGCCGGCATGGCCACCGCGCACGAACTTGAGCGCTTCCTGACAACGCTGGGGACGATCGCGACACTTGCACCTTTAATGGGATTGTTTGGCACCGTGGTCGGCATGATCGAGATTTTCGGCGCACAGAATGCGACCGGTGCCAATCCCGTGCAACTTGCCCATGGCATCTCTGTGGCGCTGTATAACACCGGTTTTGGACTGGCAATCGCGATGCCGGCGCTGGTGTTTTACCGGCATTTCCGCGCGCTGGTTGATAGTTTTGTCGTGGATATGGAAATGCAAGCAGTCCGTTTTGTTGACACTGTGCACGGAAAACGGAAATGAAATTCCGTCGACGCAACGGCAGGGAAGATCCCGAAATCAATTTGATTCCGTTCATCGATGTCTTGCTGGTGATCCTGATTTTTCTGATGGTCAGCACAACCTATAGCAAATTTACCGAACTGCAAATTACGCTGCCGACCGCGGATGCCGAAAAAGCGGTCGACCGGCCTTTCGAAATCAATGTCATGGTGGATGCGCAGGGGCGCTATGCGGTCAATAACGTGCAGGTATCGTTTCGTGATGCGCGTGGTCTGGCCGACGACATGCGCAGTGCCGTCAGCGGCAAGAGCGGCGACGCGGGCAAGGATCCGATCGTGATTATCAATGCGGACGGGTCCGCCACGCATCAGTCGGTGATTAATGTGCTGGAAGCGGCGCGACTGGCAGGTTTCGAGCGTGTCACTTTTGCAGCGCAAAGCGCCAGCAGCAAATAACTTTGTCTTCCGGTCCTCTCTCCTTTTCGCAGCGACTGATGGTTGTCTGGCAGCGGCGTGGCTTGTCAGCCTGCCTGCTGCTGCCGGTCGCTCTGTTGTTCGGCGCCCTGTCGGCCGTGCGGCGATTTGCGTTCCGGCGTGGCTGGCTGGCGAGTTACCGGTTGCCGGTGCCGGTGATTGTGGTCGGTAACGTGTTTGTCGGCGGTACTGGTAAAACGCCGCTGGTGTTGTGGCTTGTGGCCGCGCTGCGCGATGCGGGTTTTGTCCCTGGCGTGATTTCTCGCGGTTACGGTGGGCAGCACGGGCTATCCGGTGCGGTGCTGGCGGACTCATTGCCGCAACAGGTCGGTGATGAACCGCTGCTCATTGCTCGACATGGTGCCTGTCCTGTGTTTGTCGGCAGCGATCGCGTTGCGGCCGGACGCGCATTGCTGACAGCCCATCCATCGGTCAATGTACTTGTCTCTGACGACGGCTTGCAGCATTACCGGTTGCAGCGCACAGTTGAAATTGTCCTGTTCGACGAGCGTGGTGGCGGTAACGGCTGGTTATTGCCTGCCGGACCATTGCGCGAGCCGATGTCGCGGCGGCGCGATTTCACGGTACTCAATGGCGCACTGGCGCCTGGCGGTTTTCCGGCAGACACGATCCGTATGATGCTGACCGGCCACCGCGCCGAAGCGCTGACGCAGCGCACGCGGTCGGTGCCGCTGGTGAGTCTGTCAGGTCACATCCTTGCTGCCGCCGGCATCGGTCATCCGGAACGTTTTTTTCGCATGCTGCGCGATCAGGGTCTGGAGATCGATACATTGGCGCTGCCCGATCATCATGATTTTTCCGATAACCCGTTTGCCGGCATCCGTGCCGACGTGATCCTGATCACCGAGAAGGATGCAGTAAAATGTGCCGCAATCGAGGCTTTAAAAACTGACCCGCGTTTGTGGGTCGTGCCTGTTGCAGCGAGCTTTGACGGCCCGCTGGCTGAACTCATTGTGGAGAAATTGCGTGGATACCCGACTGCTTGACATACTGGTTTGCCCGATTTGCAAAGGCCCGCTGGAGTTCGACAAAAAAGCCCAGGAACTGATCTGCCATGCGGATAGACTGGCCTACCCGATCCGGGATGACATTCCCATCATGTGGGCTGATGAAGCGCGTGAGACAGTGGCTCGCCATCTGGCCCCACCGGCCTGACGGGACATGTCCTTCATCGTCATCATTCCGGCGCGGCTCGCTTCGACCCGCTTGCCGAACAAGCCACTAGCCGATCTCGGTGGCAAGCCAATGGTGGTGCGCGTCGCTGAACGGGCGGCCCGGTCGGGTGCGGCACGTGTCCTTGTCGCGACCGATCATGCCGATATTCGCGCCGCCTGCCGATTGCACGGCGTCGAGGTGCAAATGACCCGCTCCGATCATCCATCGGGAACCGACCGCATTGCCGAAGTGGCGGCAGGGCTCGGTCTGCAGCCCGAAGCGGTCGTGGTCAATGTCCAGGGTGACGAGCCATTGATCGATCCGGCGTTGATCGCCGCGACGGCGGCATTGATTGCCGATCAGGTGCCGATGTCCACCGCAGCGCATGCCATCACCGATAACGTTGACCTATTCAATACGAATGTCGTCAAAGTGGTTCTGGACCAGCGCAGCCGGGCATTGTATTTTTCACGTGCCGTGATTCCATGGCATCGCGACGGATTTGCGCTCTCGCAAGCCGCGCTGCCGCCCGGATATCAGCCGCTGCGGCACATCGGCTTGTACGCTTACCGCAATGATTTCCTGCAAGCTTATCCGGCTCTGGCAATCAGTCCGCTCGAACAGATCGAGGCGCTTGAGCAGTTGCGGGTGCTGTGGCATGGATTTCCGATTGCCGTCCACGTAACGGATAGCGCCCCGGTTGGCGGTGTCGATACGGCCGAAGATCTGGTGCGGATACGCCGCCATTTCAGTTGAGATCCGCTGAATAATCGTATTAATCAATTTGTATGGTAAGTTTCGTGCAAAGTTCGTGTGATACAACAGCGTGCTCAGGTCATGTTGTTCGAGACAATCACCACAAGAATTCAAAACTATAGTTAGGGAATAAAATGCGCCTTATCCTTTTGGGAGCGCCTGGTGCCGGTAAAGGCACGCAAGCTACATTCATCAAAGAAAAATTCAACATTCCCCAGATATCGACCGGCGACATGCTGCGCGCTGCCGTCAAGGCGGGTACCCCGTTGGGCATCGCTGCCAAGCAGGTTATGGATGCCGGCGGACTGGTGTCGGACGACATCATCATCGGCCTGGTCAAGGAACGTTTAACCCATGCCGATTGCGCCAATGGCTATCTGTTCGACGGGTTTCCGCGCACGATACCGCAAGCTGATGCACTGAAGGATGCTGGTGTCAGTCTCGATTACGTACTGGAAATTGATGTGCCCGATTCGGCCATCGTCGAACGCATGAGCGGCCGGCGCGTGCATCCGGGTTCGGGGCGCACGTACCACGTCACCTTCAATCCGCCCAAAGTCGCCAACTTCGATGACGCGACGGGCGAAGAACTGATCCAGCGCGACGACGACAAGGAAGCCACCGTCATGAAGCGTCTGTCGGTGTACCACGAACAGACTGAAGTCCTGGTTGACTATTACAACCAGTGGGCTGAATCGGGCGCGCCCGGGGCGCCGAAGTATCGCAAGATTGCGGGGGTCGGGGCCGTAGAGGCTATACGGGACACAGCGTTCGAAGCGCTGGCCAAGTAAGAAAACAGCGGACCATGTGTCCGCTTTTTCTTGGTCGCTCGTTTGATGTGGCTTACAGTAGCAGTCAACTTGCATCAAGCAGTGGTCGCCACTGGCGAGGTAGCGTAGTGCAGGGGTAGTCCTGAGCATGACGACGCAGCACATGCCGGCGCAATGCGGCGCTGTATCGCCATACTTTTTCCAATGTGAACGTGGTTGTGAACATGAGGAGGAGTCGACATGGCAACAGCAGGGTTGTGGTTCGCCGTAGCATGCGCAATTGTCGCAGTGATGTACGGTCTGGTATCGCGTAGTTGGATTTTGAAGCAGGATGCGGGTAATCCGCGCATGCAGGAAATTGCTGCTGCCATCGAACTGGGTGCCTCGGCTTATCTGGCGCGTCAGTACCGCACCATCGGCATGGTCGGTGCACTGTTGTTTCTGCTCATTGCGCTGTTGCCGGGATTGGGCATCGTCACCGCCATCGGCTTTCTGGTGGGCGCTGTCCTGTCGGGCGGTTGTGGTTTCATCGGGATGAACGTGTCGGTGAAAGCCAATGTGCGGACCGCCCAGGCGGCCACACGCGGCATGAACGATGCACTCGACGTGGCCTTTCGCGGCGGCGCCATCACCGGCATGCTGGTCGTCGGACTGGGACTGCTTGGTGTGACCTTGTTCTACTGGTACCTGAGTTCGGCGGCCGTTGGTGCAGTCGTGCTGCATGACTTGCTCAAACCGTTGATCGGCCTGGCCTTCGGGGCGTCGCTCATTTCGATCTTTGCACGTCTGGGCGGCGGCATTTTCACCAAGGGTGCCGATGTCGGTGCCGATCTGGTCGGCAAGGTCGAGGCCGGTATCCCGGAAGACGATCCGCGCAATCCGGCCGTCATCGCCGATAACGTCGGGGATAACGTCGGCGACTGCGCCGGCATGGCGGCCGACCTGTTTGAAACCTACGTGGTGACGCTGATCGCGACAATGTTGCTGGGCGCGTTGCTGATCAAGGGCAATGAGGCGCAGGCGGCACTGTATCCGCTGCTGCTGGGTGCCGTATCGATTCTTGCGTCGATTGTTGGCTGCTCGATGGTGAAAGCCAAACCCGGCAGGAAAATCATGTCGGCGTTGTACACCGGGTTGTGGTGGGCAGCGGGTTTGTCGCTGATCGGTTTTGCCGCCGTGACGTGGGCCGTGATGCCACCGGCTATGCGCCTGTCGATGATGGGTTCAGCTGTGGTCGGCATCGTCCTGACAGGACTGATGGTCTACATCACCGAGTACTACACCGGCACGGACTTCAAGCCGGTGCAGCATATCGCACAAGCCTCGACCACCGGCCATGGCACCAACATCATTGCCGGGCTTGGCGTGTCGATGAAGTCAACTGCCTATCCGGTGCTGGCTGTGTGCGTCGCGATTCTGGTGTCGTATTACCTCGGCGGTCTTTACGGTATCGCGATTGCCGCCACGTCGATGCTGTCGATGGCGGGCATCATCGTCGCACTCGATGCCTATGGTCCGATTACCGATAACGCCGGCGGGATTGCCGAGATGTCCGGCATGCCCGACTCGGTCCGTGCCATCACCGATCCGCTTGATGCGGTCGGCAATACCACCAAGGCAGTGACCAAAGGCTATGCAATCGGCTCGGCCGGACTGGCGGCGCTGGTCTTGTTTGCCGACTATACCCATGCACTTGACTCCGTCGGGAAAAGTACCTCGTTCGACCTGTCGAATCCGCTCGTCATTGTCGGGTTGTTCATCGGAGGCCTGATTCCGTATCTGTTCGGGGCGATGGCGATGGAAGCGGTCGGGCGCGCGGCAGGTGCGGTGGTGGTCGAAGTGCGTCGCCAGTTCCGCGATATCAAGGGCATCATGGATGGTACCGGCAAGCCGGAATACGATAAGGCCGTCGATATGCTGACGACGGCAGCTATCAAGGAAATGATCTTGCCATCGTTGCTGCCGGTAATCGTACCGGTTCTGGTCGGCATGCTGCTCGGACCTGCTGCGCTGGGTGGATTGTTAATGGGTGCCATCGTGACAGGACTGTTCGTAGCGATCTCGATGACGACCGGCGGCGGTGCCTGGGATAACGCTAAAAAATATATCGAAGACGGCCATCACGGCGGCAAGGGGTCGGATGCGCACAAGGCCGCAGTGACTGGTGACACTGTGGGCGATCCCTACAAGGACACCGCCGGCCCGGCTATCAATCCGTTGATCAAGATCATCAACATCGTTGCGCTCTTGATGGTGCCGCTACTGCCTGCCACGGGGCCGCAAATGGGCGGTGCACACAGCAGTATGACGGTTACGTCCGTCACGTCGCCAGTGTTGCCGGTGCCGGTACTGTCCGTGTCCAGATAAGGCTTGAGGTCCGCTTCAAACGGAAGCGCGCAACATGCGACGCAAGGCTGCCCTGGCAGCCTTTTTTTCGGGCAGGCGAAAAATTGCCGTTACAATCTGGCGAGTTTGACGTTGACGTTGACGTTAACGTCATGAGTACGGATGCCCTTCATTTTTCCAACCCTGCGAGAACAGTATGCAAATCAAAGACAATGTATTCCTGATCACCGGCGGCGCGTCGGGACTTGGCGCGGCCACTGCGCGCATGATCGCCGCCAACGGCGGCAAAGTACTGCTGGCCGATGTTCAGGTCGAAGCGGGTATTGCGCTAGCGGCCGAGTTGGGTGGCCAGTTCGTTAAATGTGACGTGACCTCCGAAGTCGATGGCCAGGCAGCGGTTGATGCCGCCGTTGGCATGGGCACGTTGCGCGGTCTGGTCAATTGCGCCGGTGTGGCACCTGCCGTCAAGACGGTCGGGAAAAATGGTCCGCACCCACTGGATGCGTTCCAGCGCGCGGTCAACATCAACCTGGTCGGGACGTTCAACATGGCGCGACTGGCCGCAGCGGCGATGGAAAAAACCGACGGTGTCGAACATGGCGAACGCGGCATCATCATCAATACCGCATCGGTTGCGGCCTACGATGGCCAGATCGGACAAGCCGCCTACGCTTCGTCGAAAGCCGCCGTGGTCGGTCTGACCCTGCCGATGGCGCGCGACTTGTCGCGCAGCGGTATTCGCGTGATGACAATTGCTCCCGGCATTTTCGAGACGCCGATGCTGCTTGGCATGCCACAGGAAGTGCAGGATGCGCTGGGCAAAATGGTGCCGTTCCCGCCCCGGCTCGGGCGTCCTGCCGAGTATGCGCATCTGGCTAAAGCTATCATCGAAAATGTCATGCTCAATGGCGAAACCATTCGTCTGGACGGCGCAATCCGGATGCAGCCAAAATAAATACAGACTGATCTGGCGCAGCATGTTGCCGCAGATTTGTCGATGACAGCGGCGGGCGGGCAGCCTACACTGAGGCAAGTAATGTGCTTGCCTTTTTTGTTTTGCATGGAGTCCGCATGGCCAAACTCAATCTCGCTTCGCTTGTCTTCAGTGTCGTTACCCTGGCCGGTTGTGCCAGCCAGTCCCTACCAATTTCTCCTTCCACCAAATCCGCTCCCGAAGCCGCCACCGGCTACACCGAAAAAACTGGTGTCGTAGCAAAAAAATTCATGATCGCTTCGGCCAATCCGCTGGCCACCGACGCCGGTTACCAGATCCTCAGGGCCGGGGGTTCCGCGATTGATGCCGCGATCGCCGCACAGATGGTGCTGACTCTGGTCGAGCCGCAGTCATCAGGTATCGGCGGAGGTGGGTTTCTGATGGCATTCGACGGTTTCAGCGTGAAGGCTTACGATGGCCGCGAGACCGCGCCGGCAAGTGCAACCGAAAAACTGTTCCTCGATGCAGACGGCAAACCGATGGCGTTCAATGACAGCGTGGTCGGTGGTCGTTCGGTTGGTACGCCCGGATTGCTGCGAATGCTGGAGTTGGCACATCGGCAGGATGGCAAGCTGCCCTGGGCATCGTTGTTCGGGCCAGCCATCAAACTTGCCGATGCAGGTTTCGTGGTCAGTCCCCGTCTGGCCAGCCTGCTCGATGGTGAACAATTTCTGCAGCGCGACGCGACGGCTGCCGCCTATTTCTATGGCACGGACGGCAAGCCGTGGGGCGTTGGCCATGTGCTTAAAAATCCGGCACTGGCGAGCGTTCTGCGCGAAGTTGCCGCCGGTGGTGCTGAGGTGTTCTATACCGGGCGGGTGGCGCGAGATATCACGGCCAAAGTGCAGGGACATCCAACTAATCCCGGTAGCTTGACGATCGCTGATATCGCCGGTTACCAGGCTAAAGTGCGCGAGCCGGTCTGCAGCGATTACCGTTCCTGGACCGTGTGCGGGATGCCGCCACCTTCTTCCGGCGGCATCGCGGTTGCGCAAATACTGGGCATGCTCGAAGCGCGCAACATGAGCGCCTATGCCCCGATGGATGGGGTGCCGGACGCGGAGGGTGTCCACTTATTTTCCGAAGCGGGTCGACTGGCCTTTGCCGATCGTGCCCGTTATGTCGCCGATACCGACTTTATTTCGCTGCCGGGTGGCAGCGTTAAGTCGCTGCTGGACAAGCAATATCTCGCTGCGCGTGGCGCGCTGATCGGTGAAAAATCAATGGGCGTTGCGCAGCCGGGTCAACCGCAGGCGACGATGCTGGCACAGGGCGTGGATACGTCGCCCGAGTTCAATTCGACCTCGCATATTTCGATCGTTGATGCGCAAGGGCATGCGGTTTCGATGACCACCTCGATTGAAAATCAGTTCGGCTCGCGCCAGATGGTCGATGGTTTTTTGCTCAATAATCAGTTGACGGATTTTTCATTTGATGCGGCCGACGAGAACGGTCCGATTGCAAATCGGGTGCAGGGTGGAAAACGTCCCCGCAGTGCGATGTCGCCTACTTTTGTGTTTGAAAAAGGCACGCGCAAATTGATGTTGTCGGTAGGGTCGCCGGGTGGTTCGG
Organism: Bradyrhizobium sp.; assembly: GCA_047621665.1. Classification (GTDB taxonomy): domain Bacteria; phylum Pseudomonadota; class Gammaproteobacteria; order Burkholderiales; family Burkholderiaceae_D; genus Actimicrobium. Next base: position 104,783 of record JBLHMB010000001.1, read on the forward strand.
CAATTATCAATTATGTCGGCAAGGTAATGGTCGGTATGATGGATTGGGGGCTGGATGTACAACATGCGATCAGCCTGCCCAACTTCGGTAGCCGCAACGGTCCGACCGAGCTGGAACAAGGTCGCGTACCCGATGCGCTGGTTGCTGCCCTTAAAATCAAAGGCCACACGGTACGAATCATGGAGCAAACATCAGGATTGCAAGGCATTATGCGCATGAACGTGCATGGCGAAGACGTCTGGTTCGGTGGTGCCGACCCGCGTCGGGAAGGAACGGTCAAGGGCAACTGATCGCCCGTTATGCACAATCATAAAAAAACCGGTCTGGTTCTGAGTGGCGGCGGTGCACGGGGGGCTTATCAAATCGGCGTACTTAAGGCTGTCTCGCTCATTCTGTGCGAGGCTGGCTGGGCCGCCGGGCGTAATCCCTACGACATCATTTGCGGCACCTCTGCCGGTGCCATCAATGCGACGGCGCTGGCTTGTCATGCAGATGATTTTGGTGAAGGTCTGCAGCTGGTACTCAAGATATGGGAGAACTTTTCAGCCGAGCAGGTGTACCGCGCTGATTCTCTTGGTGTCCTGCGTTCAGGTGCGCGCTGGTTGTCGCTGCTGTCGTTCGGCTGGTTGTTGCGCCGGTGGCATGCCAATCCACCTAATGCACTGCTCGACAACACCCCGCTGGTGACATTACTTAACCGTATGCTGAATTTCCCGCGTCTCGATGCGGCACTAATGGACGGCAAGCTGCATGCGCTGGCCGTGACTGCGTCGTCTTACACCGGGGGGCAGCACATTACTTTTTATCAGAGCGAGGCTGATATCGCGCCTTGGGTCCGGACCCAACGCGTCTCGATGCGAGCGCAGATCGGGGTCGAGCATTTGCTGGCATCGTCGGCGATTCCGTTGATGTTTCCTGCCACACCGTTGTATTGCGAGGGTCGCCGTCATTACTGTGGCGATGGCTCCATGCGACAGTTGGCGCCGATTTCGCCCGCCATCCACCTGGGCGCGGACCGGGTTTTCGTGATCGGCGCCGGTCGGCTGCATGAGCCGGCGCATGACAGTGAGGTCACCGCGCGTTATCCCAGCCTGGCGCAAATTGCCGGACATGCGATGTCGAGTATTTTCCTTGACAGTCTGGCTGTCGATATTGAGCGCATGAACCGCATCAACCTGACGTTGTCGGTGCTGACGGACGCACAGCGCAGCCAGACTCAATTGCGCCCGGTAGAAATGCTGATCATCGCGCCATCGCAGCGACTCGACGAAATTGCCAGCCGGCATACGAATAGCTTGCCCAAGCCAATACGGATGATGCTCGCCGGAATCGGGGCGACCGAGGTACACGGGGCGGCATTGGCATCGTATCTATTGTTCGAGTCGAGTTATACGAGCGAGCTCATTGCGCTGGGTGAGCGTGATGCGCTGGCCCGACGTGCTGACGTGCTGGCTTTTTTTGGTGTGGCTGCAGTGACACCTTAGTCGTCGTCGCGGTCGTGATGCCGGTGGTGGTGCCGGCGCCAACGATATTCACGGTACTCCGGGGCAGGGTAGGGGCTGTAGATTGTCCGATAAGCTGGAACAATGACCGGTCTCGGTATGACATAGACCGGTGCCGGCTGTTCGTAGATCGGTTGGGGAGTGTAATAAATTGGTGGTGGCTGGACATAAACCGGGACGGGAGCGTAAGCATACGGTACGCCTATGCTGATGGCCCAGTTGCTGTTGGAGCGGTCATGTGCGCTTGCAACCGCACTTACGCTCAGCAGGACAACGGCGATGCCGAGTCCGGTCAGTAGCCGGCTAACAGAATTGTTCATCAAAATTCTCCTTCAGAGTTGATCGCTTAATTAAACTTCAGCGGCGCCGGAGCTGTCTTGACGTTTTTTGAAACAAACTGTTTTATTACCGGATCTCCGCTGGAAATGCACCGTGCGTGGATGTTTTCTTCACGCTGTGTTGGTGGTCCCCGTTCAGCAAGTGGTGATTCGGGTTGATTCAAGCAACACAACACGTTACCCTACCGGATTGCGCGCATATTTCTTTGCGCGACGCCCTACCAACCTCAAGGAAAGTGCCGTGTCCTTCAAGACGCCAAGACAAATGCTGCTCGGTTGCGTCGTGGTGCTCCTTGCGTCGGGTGTCATGGCCCGGCAAATGCCGGAGCATGAGAGCATCGCCGCAAGTGCGCTGCCACCTCAAGCCCGAACGACACTGGTGCTGATCAAGCGCGGCGGACCATTTCCCTACACAAAAGACGGTTCTGTCTTTGGCAACTATGAACAACAACTGCCCCGGGAAAAACGCGGGTATTACCATGAATACACAGTACCAACACCCGGTGTGCGCTCGCGCGGGGCACGCCGGATCATCGTCGGTGGTCAGCCACCGCAAGGTGCTCACTACTTTTACACTGCCGACCACTACACGTCGTTTCGACGGATCAAGGAAGAGTAGTAACTACGCACCACACAATGATTACTCGAATTGAGGGAGAAATGAGTTTGCTTAAAACCGTGCCGCCAAATGCGGTGCAGTCCATCCGTGCGTTCCGGGTGGTCGAATTACAGGCGGAAGCTGCGCGCCTTGGACAGCATTTTCTTTATGCCTACTGTGCCGATGCGCTCACCAAGCAACAAGTGCTGATATGTATCGCCGAGTCTTTTTATTTTCCACGCCATTTCGGGAAGAATTTTGATGCCTTGGCGGACTGCGTAACAGATCTGACATACAAGGCAGGTCCACAACCTGGCTTTCTCGTCGTTCTTGAGCAATTACCCAACACACCCAAATTTGATAAGGAAGCACGGGAAACCCTGCTGGATGTATTTCGTGATGCAGCCGATTTCTGGGCGGAGAAAAAAGTGTCTTTCCGTGTTTTTTACTCGTTTCAGTAGCTTTTGTAGTCCATCCCGGCCAACCATAGTCCCACTTCCAGATTGGCTCCTTCAGCAGCCTTGAATGCCGGGTCCTTACGGTACAATGCGCGCCATGAGAAATATCGTGATCCTGATTTCCGGTCGTGGCAGCAACATGCAGGCCATTGTTAATGCCGCGCAGCAGGAACAATGGCCATGCCGAATTGCGGCAATCATCAGCAGTCGTGATGATGCGGATGGGTTGGCTTATGCGGCAAGTTTGCAGATTCCGGTGGTCGTCATTCCAAGCAAGGACTACGCGTCGCGCGACAGTTTCGATGCGGCGCTGCTAGCGGAGATTGATCTCCATGCACCGGATCTGGTGGTGTTAGCCGGTTTCATGCGCATCCTCACGCCCTGGTTTGTCGATCATTACCAAGGACGGATGATTAATATCCATCCGTCCTTGTTGCCCAGTTTCCCCGGACTGGCAACCCATCGTCAGGCACTGACGGCGGGGGTGAAAGTGCATGGCGCGACAGTCCACTTCGTTACCGCCGACCTCGATCATGGTCCGATCATTGCGCAGGCCGTAGTCGTTGTGCAGCAAGATGATACCGAGCAGTCGCTGTCCGAACGCGTGCTGCAACAAGAACACCTGCTTTACCCGCAAGTCGTACGCTGGTTTGTCGATGGACGCCTGAGTCTGTGCGATGGCCGGGTTCTGCTTGCAACCGAATTAACTGGCACTACCTAATTTTTGAGAGAAATACCATGAGATTGCCTCCCGCAATTGTTACCAGTACCGAAGAAATTCTGCGCGATATCTTGCGCTTCACGGGCCCCGCCGATGGCACGCTATCGCGTTTTTTTCGCGAACATCCCAAGCTTGGTTCGCGAGAGCGCGGCGCCATTGCCGAAGGTATCTACGGCGTTTTGCGTAACAAATCGGTCTACACCAGTTTTTCCGAATCGGGCAATGGCCCGACCATGCGACGCATGACCTTGCTAGGCCTGGCCGGTGCCGTTGGCGCCGACTCGCTGGGCGGATTGAGCGAAGAAGAGACCGCCTGGCTAGAGCACACGATGCAAATCGACCGGACGCTGTTGCCTGCCGTGATGCGTTCTAACTTGCCGCAATGGCTATTCGAAAAACTCGTTGCGCGTGAAGGTGAAGAGGGTGCGCTGGCGTTGGCGGCGGCACTCAACGAACCGGCGCCGCTGGACTTGCGCGTCAACGTGATCAAGGCGTCTCGCGAAGAAGTCATGGCAGCGCTTGCCGAGGCACCGATCCTGGCCGAAGTCACGCCGTTTTCGCCGGTAGGGCTGCGCGTACTGAAAAAACCGGCATTGCAGAATTTGCCGCTATTCCGGGATGGCCTGATCGAAGTACAGGACGAAGGCAGTCAGTTGCTGGCGCAAATCGTCGGTGCCAAGCGCGGTGAAATGGTGGTTGACTTTTGCGCCGGAGCCGGTGGAAAAACGCTCGCTCTGGGCGCCGCGATGCGCAATACCGGTCGCTTGTATGCGTTCGATATTTCTGAGAAACGGCTGGCCAAGCTCAAGCCGCGACTGGCACGCAGCGGCTTGTCCAATGTCCATCCAGTCCAGATTGCGCATGAAAACGATGCGAAGATCAAGCGACTTGCCGGCAAAATTGATCGCGTCCTTGTGGATGCGCCTTGTAGCGGGCTTGGTACGCTACGCCGTAACCCGGATGTCAAATGGCGCCAGACATTGGTCGGCGTGGCCGAACTCAATGTCAAGCAAACGTCTATCCTCGCGGGTGCCGCGCGCATGGTCAAGACCGGTGGGCGACTGGTGTACGCGACCTGCAGTTTGCTTGACGAAGAAAACGAAGATATCGTTACGGCATTTTTGGCTGCGCATGCCGATTTCGTATTGGTACCCATGAAAAATGTGCTGGCTGAGCAGCGTGTGGAACTTGAAATGCAGGATTATCTGAAGCTGACCCCCAGTCAGCACCAGACCGACGGCTTCTTTGCTGCCGTATTTGAGCGTGTAAAAATAGTCTGAGCGGAGGCGCGTGAGCGCAATGCAAATGCCATTTAATTTTGTTTCCGGCTTGTTGTCTGATTTTTGGTCCGATCTGCAAGAGCCGGGCGTGCTCTGGCAAATGGGCGCCATTGCGGGTTGCTTGTTGTTAGGGTGGTCGCTAGCGCGTCTGATCCGTACTGCTTTTGTGCGTCGGTCCCAGGACGAAGGCATCCTGCGGATCGGTCTGGAAAGTTTTTCGCGCGTGCTGGCACCAACGATTAGCCTTTGTCTGGTTCTGGTGGCCCGTCCTATTCTGGCTCAAACTCACCATATCAATTTATTGCGTGTCGCCATTCCGCTGCTGGCGTCGTTCGTTCTGGTAAGACTGAGTTTTTATGTTTTACGCCGCGCTTTTTCTCACGGCCGACAGGTCAGCGCCAGCGTCGTGGCGATTGAGAAGATGGTAGCGGCCTGCGTCTGGATCGGCTTTGCGCTCTACATCACCGGATTGTGGCCCGACCTGATTGATCTGCTCGAAAAAACCGTGTTGCCATTGGGTCGCTACAAAGTATCGTTATTGACGATCCTGCAGGCAGTCGTTTCTGTCATGGGGACGTTAATGGTTGCATTGTGGGCTGGTGCCGCCCTTGAGCAGCGTTTGATGCGACTCGACTCGGTACACTCCTCGATCCGGGCGGTGATGGCGCGTATGGCGCGCGCTGTTCTGATCCTGATCGCCGTGTTAGTCAGTCTTTCTCTGGTCGGAATCGATTTAACAGTATTGTCGGTTTTCGGTGGCGCACTTGGTGTTGGAATTGGATTAGGTTTGCAAAAGATTGTCGGGAGTTACTTATCCGGCTTTGTTATCTTGCTTGAACGTAGTATGGCAATTGGCGATATGGTCACGGTCGACAAGTATTACGGACAGGTTACCCGGATCAATACGCGTTACACGGTATTGCGCGGACTGGATGGTGTTGAGTCGGTGATTCCAAACGAGTTGTTTGTGTCCGGACCGATGCAAAATTTTTCATTATCGGATCGATTGTTGCGTTTGAGTACTAAGGTGACTGTCGCTTATGACACCGATATCGAGGAATTATTGCCGCAGCTGGAAGCGGCTGCGGCGACCATCCCCCGGGTCTCGAAAGAGTCGCCGCCGAGCGCGGTGCTGCGATTCTTCGGCGCCGATGGATTGGAGGTTGAGCTCGGGTTCATGATCGTTGATCCCGAAAATGGGACCTTCGGCGTCATATCTGAAGTCAACCTAGCGGTCTGGCGGGTGCTTAAATCCAATAACATCCAAATCCCGTATAACCAACGAGAAATTCGCATCCTCAATGCGCAGATGCCGATGCCGACGGTCGGGGTGCCTCCGGTCACGACTGAAGTCGACAAGCCATCTTTGGGCAGCACTGAGTAAAGCGGGTACAATTCAATCCCAAATTACGATAAGCAGATACGCCGTTACGGCGCAATCTGCGAAAAATTTTTTAACCGTGGAGTAGTGCTATTTTGAACACTGTCTTTAACGCAGTTCTTGACTTTCTGTCCAATGGCCTGACTGGCGCAAGCGTCTGGCAAGTCGTTATTTATTCGTTGATCGTTACGCACATTACGATTGCTGGCGTGACAATTTACCTTCATCGGCATCAGGCTCATCGTGCGCTGGAGTTGCATGCGATTCCGAGCCATTTTTTCCGCTTCTGGCTGTGGTTGACGACAGGCATGGTCACTAAAGAATGGGCGGCAGTTCACCGCAAGCATCACGCCAAATGCGAAACAGTCGATGATCCGCACAGCCCGGTTACGCGTGGTATCAATGCTGTCTTGCTAACCGGTTCTGAAATGTATCGTACCGAGTCCAAGAACATGGAAACCATCGATAAATATGGTCACGGTACGCCGGACGACTGGATTGAAAAAAATCTCTACACGCGTTTTAGCTGGCAGGGCGTTGGTCTAATGCTAATTGTCAACGTGATGTTGTTCGGCGTCCTTGGTTTGACGGTATGGGCCGTTCAGATGATCTGGATTCCAATTACTGCAGCCGGCATCATTAATGGTATCGGCCATTATTGGGGTTATCGCAACTACGACTCCACAGATGCATCCCGCAACATTTTTCCTATCGGTATCTTGATTGGCGGCGAAGAATTGCATAACAACCATCACACCTTTGGCACCTCTGCGAAGCTGTCATCGAAGTGGTACGAATTCGATATTGGCTGGATGTACATTCGCATGATGGAAATCGTCGGGCTCGCAAAGGTCAAGAAAATTGCACCTCAGCCGAAGTTCGATCGGCTTAAGCTCGTCGCTGATTTCGATACACTGCAATCAGTGATCTCTAACCGCTATGACGTGATGTCAAAATATGCTAAGTCGTTACGGTCGACCTGGCATGCTGAGCAGGGGCAATTACGTGGTGAAGCGAAGCTGGGATCGGGTTTCCTGAAGTCGGCGAAACGATTGTTGCATCGTGAGCCGGCAAAGCTGGAGGCACCTCAGCAGCAACAGTTGAAAGAGTTGTTCTCGCACAGTAAGCCACTGCAGACAATGCATGAGATGCGTTCTGAGTTGAGCGCCATCTGGGAGCGCTCGCACAGCAGTCGCGATCAATTGCTGCTGCAGTTGCAGGACTGGTGCGCGCGTGCTGAAGCATCTGGCATCAGAGCATTGCAGGAATTCTCGTTCCGCCTGCGCAGTTACGCCTGATTCCGGATTCGGCGGGGTGGTCCTCGGCGGAAAACAAAAAACGGTCCTTTGCAAGGGCCGTTTTTTTGGTGTCTACTTACTGACGGGTGCAGTACCGGCAGGCAAAAAAAAGCCGCTCGCAAATACGAACGGCTTTGTTGCTCATCGAGCTGGACTACGATCAATTACTTGATCTTCGTCTCTTTGTATTCAACGTGCTTGCGTACTTTCGGATCGAATTTCATGATAGACATTTTTTCCGGAGTCGTACGCTTGTTCTTTGTAGTCGTGTAGAAGTGACCCGTACCTGCGGTCGATTCCAGCTTGATTTTGTCGCGGCCAGATTTAGCCATGATGGTTCCTTTATTCTGCTAGTTAGACTTTTTCGCCGCGAGCGCGCATGTCTACCAGAACGGCATCAATGCCGAGCTTGTCGATGGTACGCAGACCAGCGTTGGACAGCCGCAGGGAAACCCAACGGTTCTCGGACTCAACGAAAATGCGACGACGTTGCAGGTTAGGCAAAAATCGGCGTTTCGTTTTGTTATTTGCATGGGAAACATTATTACCGACCATCGGCTTTTTCCCGGTGACTTGGCAAACTCGTGCCATATCTCACTCCTTAATAGTTTCCGAAATTGGAAAAAAAGTTAGTATAACCAAATAAATGAGGTTATTCAACGACTTGCGAAAAACAATTGTGTCTTATGTTTTTTATAGAGTTAACAATGTGGTGACTGTGGCAAAACCTTACGGCGTTTCTCACACTGCTCCGTGTTCGGCGAAGGAATAGACCTCGTTCCCGGCGACGATGAGGTGATCGAGTACTTTGACGTCGATCATGGCAAGCGCGCTCTTGAGTGTTCGAGTGATGGCATGATCGGATTGGCTGGGCATCGGTATTCCGGAAGGGTGGTTGTGCGCCAGTATGAGCGCAGCGGCATTGTGGCGCAGCGTCGCCTTGATGACTTCGCGTGGATAGACGCTGGCGTGAGTCAGTGTGCCCCGGAATAATTCTTCGGTGGCAATAAGTCGATTGCCGACATCAACGAACAGCACGGTGAATGATTCATAGCTTTTATGGGTGAGCAATAATTGCAAATATTGTTTCACCAGCTGAGGGGAGGACATCGTCATACCTGTTTGTAATTGTTCCGCCAGTGCACGCTTTGCCAGTTCCATGACTGCCTGCAATTGTGCAAATTTGGCTGGTCCCAAACCATGGAGTGCCGAAAATTGATTGACGCTGGCCTGGAAAAGTCCGTTGAGTGAGCCGAAGTGGGCAACCATGTCACGCGCGAGATCAACCGCACTTTTACCTGTGACCCCAATACGAAGGAAGACGGCAAGCAATTCGGCGTCTGACAGCACCGCTGCACCATGAGCAATGAGTCGTTCGCGCGGACGCTGATGTTCGGGCCAATCGGAAATTGCCATAGAGGACGATGCGATGTGTGCAGGACGAAGCAAATAACATTACGCGATCATTTGATGGGTGCGGCAGAGTCTGGTGTCATCGTGGCTTAAAATAGGGCCTCATTTGTCATTCAGGAATATTTGATGTCGCTTATCCAACAGCCGGTTGTCACCGAAGGTGCCTACCTCACTTTGCACTACCGTCTGGCCACACCAGATGGCACCGAAATTGTCACGACGTTCAATGACAATCCTGCCACGCTTCATATGGGTAGCGGTCAGCTCGCACCGTTTCTTGAGCAGCGTTTGCTGGGCCTGCCTGAGGGTGCCAACGAAACGTTTCAACTCCTGCCCGATGAAGCTTTTGGTCCACGGAATCCTGATCTTGTCCAGCGCGTGTCGCGCGCTACGTTGGCTGAGAATTCACAGTTCGGGGAGCAATATGCGATCGGAGATGTGGTCGAATTCAATGCCCCCGGGGGCGGCCGGTTCGCCGGCGTGCTGCGCGAGTTGGCCGGTGACGATACGGTTTTTGATTTCAATCATCCGCTAGCAGGACAATCGTTGAAGTTCGAAGTCAGAATCATCGGTATCTTGTGAGCCAAGTTGCTCCCGGCGTGGGTTATTTCATATAGGTTTTTAAGGGCATCATGATGACGAGTAACAAGGAAATTTTGCTGGCGCAGCCGCGTGGATTTTGTGCCGGAGTTGACCGCGCCATTGAAATCGTCGAACGGGCGCTGATCCAGTTTGGCGCACCGATTTATGTGCGACATGAAATTGTCCATAACGCCTATGTTGTTGATGACTTGCGTACCAAGGGGGCAATTTTTATCGAGGAACTGGCGGATGTGCCGACGGGGCAAACCGTCGTGTTTTCTGCCCATGGTGTATCGAAGGCAGTGAAAGCAGAGGCCGAAGAGCGTGGCTTGCGTATTTTCGATGCGACCTGCCCGCTGGTGACGAAGGTTCATGTCGAAGTCGAAAAAATGCGCCGCGACGGTCGCGAGATCATCATGATCGGCCACGACGGTCATCCGGAAGTCGAGGGAACAATGGGACAGTCAGAGCAGGGCATGTATCTGGTCGAGACCACCGACGACGTCGCACTCCTTCAAGTCGACCGGCCCGATATGCTTGCCTACGTGTCGCAAACTACTTTATCCGTTGACGATACGGCAGACATCATCGCAGCGCTCAAGCAGCGCTTTCCCGGCATCGCCGAGCCGAAAAAAGGAGATATCTGCTACGCCACGACTAATCGGCAAGAGGCGGTCAAGTTTATGGCGCCGCAGGTCGAGGTGGTCATCGTGGTGGGCAGTCCGAATAGCTCCAATTCGAATCGATTACGCGAAGTCGCCCAGAAAAAAGGGGTGTTGTCATTCATGGTCGACAACGCCGAGCAAATCGATCCAGCCTGGCTCGAGGGCAAGCAGCGCATCGGGGTGACCGCTGGCGCGTCCGCTCCTGAGGTGCTCGTTCAGGAGGTCATCGACCGATTGAAAACCTTTGGTGCACGCAGCGTACGTGTACTTGATGGGGTACAGGAACATGTGACGTTTCCGATGCCAAAGGGATTGACCGCCGAATTGCCACCCCAGAACTAAATTTTGCCTGCTGGTTGATTTTCCATGGATAGTTTTACAGCTTCATCGTTATCATCAAATGGGTGAAATTTATTGTGTATATCAAATCGATACAGTGCCGGTGAGAGATTTTTTGGTCAAGGAAGTCAAATAATCTGACGCGACGATAAACACACTATAGAATCCGGCGCTTGCCTTAATGGGAGGACTCCTGATTTTTTATAATTAGGATGCTTGGCTACATGTATTACTGCGTTTTCTCACGGTATGGTTTTATCAGGTCCTGTTGCTGAGCACAGGCACAGGCGGCACCCAGTCAATCGGAACGGGTGCCGCTTTGTTATCCACGCGGACTTCGACTAGTCGAAGTCAAGCGATTCTAGTTGGTTTGTGAAACCGGTCGAAACCGGGTTTTTTGAGAAAGAAACACAACATCATGGATACTTTCATCCAGCAAATTATCAATGGCCTGGTGCTCGGCAGCATGTATGCGTTGATTGCCCTTGGTTACACGATGGTCTACGGGGTACTGAACCTGATTAACTTTGCACATGGCGACGTGCTGATGATCGGAGCAATGGCGGGCTTGACGATCCTCAAGATCGTGCAAGTCGTTGCGCCGGATTTGCCCGGTGTCGTCAAATTAATTATTGCCATTTGCGGCGCGATTCCAATCTGTATTGCAGTAAATTTGCTGATCGAGCGGGTTGCCTACCGGCGACTGCGTAACGCGCCGCGACTGGCACCACTGATTACCGCCATCGGCGTCTCTATCCTGTTGCAGACGTTCGCGATGATGATCTGGGGTCGCAGTCCGATCGCTTTCCCGCAAGTCATGCCTGCCGATTCTTATCACATCATGGGCGCGCTGATTTCACCGACGCAGGTGATGCTGCTGGTACTGGCCGGGATATCGATGTTTGGTCTCGTGCTGCTGGTTGAGAAAACCAAAATGGGAAGAGCGATGCGCGCTACTGCAGAAAATCCCCGTGTTGCCGGACTGATGGGGGTCGATTCCAACGCCGTCATCGTATTGACCTTTGCGATTGGTGCCGCGCTGGCTGCCGTGGCGGGAGTGATGTGGGGCGCAACGTATGCATCTGCCCAGTTTGCGATGGGTTTCGTACCCGGACTGAAAGCCTTCTCGGCAGCAGTGCTGGGCGGTATCGGCAACATTTATGGCGCGATGCTGGGAGGTATTCTGCTCGGTTTGATCGAAAGCCTCGGAGCCGGCTACATTGGCGATCTGACCGGGGGCTTCCTCGGTAGTCATTACCAGGATATCTTTGCGTTCGTCGTACTGATCATCGTTTTGACCTTGCGACCGTCCGGCATCATGGGCGAGCGTGTAGCTGACCGCGCGTAAAGGGGATATTCATGGCCAATTATTTCGATACCAAGACCAATCCGCGCAAGGCGTATCTCGGGATGGGCGTCATACTCCTGATCGTTCTCGTGTTTCCATTCATTGCCCAAAACTACGGTAATTCATGGGTGCGCATCATGGATTTCGCGTTGCTGTACATCATGCTGGCGTTGGGACTCAACATTGTGGTCGGTTTTGCCGGCCTGCTTGATCTGGGTTACATCGCGTTTTATGCGCTGGGTGCTTATCTGACAGCGTTACTGGCCTCACCGCAGTTTGCCGTTGTGCTGGAGTCATTTGTTAATCAGTATCCGGCGATCGGTAATGCGCTGGTAGCACTGTTCGGTCCCGAGATACGGGAGCAAGGCATTCACCTGTCGATCTGGTTTATCGTGCCGCTGAGCGCCTTGTTCGCGGGACTGTTCGGTGCGTTGCTCGGCGCACCAACACTGAAGTTGCGTGGCGACTATCTGGCTATTGTGACACTCGGTTTCGGCGAAATCATCCGCATCTTCATGAACAACCTCAATGGTCCGGTCAACATCACCAACGGTCCGCAAGGTATCAACATGATCGATCCGATCAGGATCTTTGGCGTGTCGCTGGGCGGCGAGCCAGGCAGCAGGGCGAACCTGATCTTTGGTGATTTCTCGATGCCTTCGGTGAATGCCTATTACTATTTTTTCCTCGCGCTATGTATCGGCATCATCTTTGTCTCGGTGCGCCTGCAGGATTCCCGTCTCGGTCGCGCATGGGTCGCGATTCGCGAAGATGAAATCGCGGCGAAGGCGATGGGCATCAATACTCGCAATGTCAAATTGCTGGCATTCGCCATGGGTGCCTCGTTTGGCGGCGTGGCCGGTTCGATGTTCGCCTCGTTTCAGGGTTTCGTTTCACCTGAATCGTTTTCACTGACGGAGTCAATCGCCGTGCTCGCCATGGTGGTGCTGGGTGGTATGGGGCATATTCCTGGTGTGATTCTGGGAGGTATTATCCTGGCGGCGCTACCTGAAGTATTACGGCATACGGTGGAGCCAATTCAAATGGCGATTTTTGGCAAGGTCTGGATCGATGCCGAAGTGTTGCGACAGTTGTTGTACGGCCTGGCCATGGTTGTCATCATGCTCAGCCGTCCGGCCGGATTGTGGCCTGCGCCGAAGCACGAAGACCGGCCTGACGCCGATATCGACAAGCCCGAAAAAGCAACCGGCATAGTGGCAGCCTGAGGATCATCATGAGCGAACAAATCATTCTAAATATTGCCGGCGTCACCAAGCGTTTCGGTGGATTACAGGCTTTGTCGGGCGTCAACATGAAGATTACGAAAGGCCAGATTTATGGCTTGATCGGTCCGAATGGTGCTGGCAAGACAACTTTCTTTAATGTCATTACGGGCTTGTATCAGGCCGACACCGGCAGTTTCGAACTGGCCGGGAAGCCATACTCGCCGTCGGCGCCACATGAAGTTGCCAAGGCTGGCATCGCACGTACTTTTCAGAATATCCGGTTGTTTGGTGAAATGACCGCGATGGAAAATGTGATGGTGGGGCGGCATGTTCGTACCCATCAAGGTGTGTTCGGTGCGGTGTTCAGATTCAAGGCAGCCCGCGAAGAAGAAGCCAATATCCGCAAACGTGCGCTGGAATTGCTCGACTTCGTTGGCATAGCGAAGTTTGCCGATAGAACGGCGCGGCATTTGTCGTACGGGGACCAACGACGGCTGGAAATCGCCCGCGCGCTGGCAACTGATCCGCAATTGCTGGCGCTCGATGAGCCGGCCGCCGGCATGAATGCGACCGAGAAACTGGCGCTGCGCGAGTTGCTGGTCAAAATCAAGGCCGAAGGAAAAACCATTCTGCTCATCGAGCATGACGTGAAATTGGTGATGGGTTTGTGCGACCGCATCACCGTGCTGGATTATGGCAAGCCGATCGCCGAAGGGGTGCCGGCCGATGTCCAGAAAAATCCGGCCGTCATTGAAGCCTATCTCGGAGGGTCCCATTAATGGCTGCCAATGAAAGTAGTTCGACGATGCGTGAAAATGTACTGAGGATCAGTGGCCTGAAAGTCGCTTACGGTGGTATCCAGGCCGTCAAGGGCATCGACCTCGAAGTCAACAAGGGCGAGTTGATTACCTTGATTGGCGCCAATGGCGCCGGCAAGACAACTACCCTCAAGGCCATCACCGGGACCTTGCCGAACTGCCGCGTTGACGGGCATATCGAGTACGCTGGCGAAGCGATCAAAGGTATCGGTTCCTTCGACCTCGTCAAAAAGAACCTCGCCATGGTGCCGGAGGGGCGCGGTGTCTTTACCCGTATGTCAATTCACGAAAATCTGCTGATGGGTGCCTACACCCGTAACGACAAGGCTGGTATCAGCGCTGATATCGACAAGTGGTTTTCGGTGTTTCCCCGGTTGAAAGAGCGTGCTGCGCAAATGGCGGGCACCTTGTCCGGCGGCGAGCAACAGATGCTGGCGATGGCGCGTGCATTGATGTCGCATCCCAAGCTGCTGTTGCTGGATGAACCATCGATGGGCTTGTCACCCATTATGGTCGAGAAAATCTTCGAGGTAATACGCACGGTCTCTGCGGAGGGCGTCACCATCCTGTTGGTTGAGCAGAATGCCAAGCTGGCATTGCAGGCAGCTCATCGTGGTTACGTGATGGATTCCGGATTGATCACGATGACTGGCACCGCTGCCGACATGCTTGATGATCCGCGCGTGAAGGAAGCCTACCTGGGCGAGGGATAAGTTGGTCTGATCACGCAAACGATGCCATGCCCGCGACTGCCGGCATGGCGTTTTTTTATTACTCCGGCTTAAGGAATACCCATGACATTCGTATTTTTACCGCCTGTACAAGCCGCGGTTCCGGTTGCCGGTTCTACCGAGCTTTTTCCGGTTCATCGCATTTATTGCGTCGGACGCAACTACGCTGAGCACGCGATTGAAATGGGCGATTCCGGTCGCGAGGCGCCTTTCTTTTTCATGAAGCCGGCAGATGCGGTGCTACCAGTGATCGAAGGCAGTATTGGTGTGATGCCCTACCCGCCGATGACGCAGGATTTGCAGCATGAGATCGAATTGGTGGTGGCAATCGGTCTTGGCGGAAAGGATATTGCTGTCGACGATGCGGTCGCGCACATATGGGGTTATGCCATTGGGTTAGACATGACACGGCGCGATTTGCAGGGGGCGGCCAAAAAACTTGGTCGTCCATGGTGTACTGGAAAAGGATTTGACCACTCGGCGCCGATCGGACCATTGCATCGCGATGCACCGGCAGGGACGATCACTCTCGACGTCAACGGCGTACCGGTTCAGGCTGGCGTCCTTGGCAACATGATCTGGAATGTTGCCGAAACGATTGCGCAGTTGTCCACGCTGTTTGAATTGCAGGCGGGAGATCTGATTTTTACGGGGACTCCGGCAGGAGTTGCTGCGGTCAAGCGTGGTGACCTGCTAGAGGGCCGGATTGAAGGACTTGGCACCCTGCAGGTCAGGATTGATCAGTAACGGTAGACGCGACCGTTTTCGATGCGAACACGGTTGCCAACGCGCAGGTCATTTACGTTGTCTTGCGTGATGGTTTCATAGCGGCCGCTATCGAGACGGACATTGACTTGATAGACTTCGCTGCCGGCTGAACGGTTCTGTTCGACCTGGTTGCCGACGACTGCACCACCGACCACGCCCGCTACCGTCGCAACGGCACGACCCGAACCACCACCAACCTGATTGCCCAACAGTCCGCCGACGAGTCCGCCAATGACAGCGCCGGCACCGGGACCGCTGGAGTTCGCGGCACGTGAGACCTGGATCGAGTCGATAACGCCATATTGCGTGCTATAACCTTGTTGGTTGTTATAGCCTTGCGACGAAGATTGGGGATAGTTTTGTGAGTTACCCGATTGCTGATACGGGGTAGCACAACCGGCGAGGATGCTTGAGGCAAACAGGACAGTAGCGGCCAAGGTAATAGTGGTTTTCATAATTTCTCCAATAGATATCGATAGGGTATTTGACCGGTGGGTGAGAGTCCGTGCGGCAACGCGCATTCAGGAGTGATGCTTGCGGTCAACTCGCTCACAGCGAACACCAAAGTAACGCACGGCAGGCGTATTGGAGTGAGGCAAAAAATGTAAGAAAGTGTTCGCGATGTTCTGCGCTTGCCTCGTTAATCATTGACAAGTAGTAGATGGTGCCCCCGACACGGATCGAACGTGTGACCTATCCCTTCATCCCGCTATGGCTTTCGCCACCGGCTATGCCGTTTGCAGTCTGGACTATGCCTTCTCCATGGTGCCGCGTTCAGCACGACAGGAGGGAGCCGTCTAGTCTCTACACCTTCCCGATCGAAACCGGGCTTGGCTCGGCGTTGCCAACAGCATGATCTGTCAGGGTTCACCGAATTTGACTCCATTCATGCGGGACCTTTCGGTGCCCGATGCCCAAATCAATAGGAGGGGATCGCTCTATCCACTGAGCTACGGGGGCAGTGCACCCGCATTTTCGCATACTCCGGTCCGCTTATTCCATCTCGTTTCGTATCAGCATCTGGCGCAATGCAGCAAAAAGCCACCATGACATGGCAACATGTCGCCCGGGAGTCGGTACAATGCGCACTTCTCATCGATTCATCGGCAGTGCGCCAGGCGTACACGCTCCTTTACTTCAGGCATCCCAGCTACTTATGGCAGTCATCTCTCTTTCCAATGCACAACTCGCATTCGGCCACGTTCCCTTGCTTGACCGTGCAGAATTTTCCCTTGAAAACACCGAGCGTGTCGGCTTGATCGGCCGCAATGGAACGGGTAAGTCGTCCCTGTTGAAAGTGTTAGCAGCACAATCGAAACTGGATGATGGTTTGCTGGTCATGCAGCAAGGCGTGAAGATTACGTATGTCGATCAGGAGCCCCATTTCGACGGCGATATTTCAGTGTTTGATGCGGTGGCATCCGGCATGGGCGAGATGCAGGCGCTGCTCAAAGAATATGATGCGCTGACCGGTCAGTTCGGTGGTGACGATGACGAGGCGTTGATGGAGCGTATGCATGAAATCCAGCTCAAGCTCGATGCTGCCGATGCCTGGAATCTTACTAACAAGGTCGAGACTACGCTGGACCGTCTCAATCTTGATGCCACATCATTGATGGGGACGCTGTCGGGTGGTATGCAAAAGCGCGTAGCGTTGGCCTGCGCACTAGTCAGTTCCCCCGATGTCCTGCTGCTTGATGAGCCGACTAACCATCTGGACTTTACGTCCATCCTCTGGCTGGAAGGCTTGCTGCGTGATTACAAGGGCAGCGTCTTGTTTATTACCCATGACCGTAGCTTTCTGGACAACGTCGCCACCCGTATCATCGAACTTGATCGCGGTCGTTTGCTGTCTTTCCCGGGCAACTTTACTGCCTATCAGTTGCGCAAGGCGGAGCAGCTCGAAATCGAAGAAGTCGAGAATGCCAAGTTTGATAAATTTCTGGCGCAGGAAGAAGTCTGGATCCGTAAGGGTGTGCAGGCGCGTCGTACCCGCGACGAAGGGCGCGTGCGTCGCCTTGAAGCGCTGCGCACGACGCGCAGCGTGCGTCGTGACCAGCAAGGGCAGGTACGACTCGATGTGTCCGCTGGCGAACGATCAGGAAAAATCGTTGCCGAGCTCGACGGCATCAACAAGAGCTATGGCAGCAAAGTCATTGTGCGTGATTTCAGCGCGACACTCTTGCGTGGCGATAAGGTCGGTTTGATCGGTCTGAATGGTGCCGGCAAGACGACTTTGCTGAAGATGATTCTGGGTCAAGAGGAGCCGGATTCAGGTGTTATCCGCCAGGGCACCAAATTGCAGGTCGCCTATTTCGACCAGATGCGCGCCCAGCTCAATGAAGACGACAGTCTTGCCGATACGATTGCTCCTGGTAGCGATTGGGTCGAGATCAATGGCCAGCGCAAGCACGTAATGACTTATTTGAATGATTTCCTGTTCGCTCCGGAACGCGCCAGGTCACCGGTCAAGTCCTTGTCCGGTGGTGAGCGCAATCGCTTGCTGCTGGCGCGTCTGTTCGCCAAGCCGGCCAACGTACTGGTACTTGACGAACCGACCAACGACCTGGATATCGATACGCTGGAGCTGCTGGAAGAGCTGCTTGAGGAATACACGGGCACGGTCTTTCTCGTCAGCCACGATCGTACCTTCCTCGATAACGTCGTCACGCAAGTGATCGTGGCCGAAGGCGACGGCATGTGGCGTGAGTACATTGGTGGCTACACTGACTGGGAGCGTGTACGTCGCGTGCCGTTGACGTCGCCGGTAGTCAAGGTGGTGAAGGGGGATACCAAGCCGGCATTCGAGCCGGTTGCTGCGGCCCCCAAGCAGAAAAAACTGAGTTACAAGGAGCAGCGTGAACTTGATGCCTTGCCGGTACTGATTGCCGGGATCGAAGCGGAGCAGAAAGCTATCTCGACCAAGCTGGCCGATCCTGACGTCTACAAGCAAAAGCCGGAAGAGTTGCAGCGTCTCAATCAGCGCTTTGCCAAGCTGGACGGTGAGCTGCTGGAGGCGCTGGAAAAATGGGAGCAGATCGAGGCGCGCGGCAAGAACTAATGACAAGTTAGCGGTTCAATTGATGCGACGGATTGCCGCCTTTAGCGACGGCAACTGTTCCCGCAAGACCTCCGCGTCGGCTGCGTCAGGGCGTGCGGCCAAGTAGGCCTCTATATCTTCCAGCGCCGGGTTTGGACAATCCAGATGGGCATACGCCAGCCCGCGGTCGCGCCGCTCTGCGACATCTCCCGGCAACAGGATCAGCAAGCGTTGCTGCACATCCAGTAAAGATTGCCAGCGGTCATATTCAAAAAATAGCGATTTCAGGTTGCGTAGCATACGCGTCAGGATGTCGCGTGCCGATGCCGGCTCCAGATAGGTCGACAGGGGTTTTCCAGCTTGCCGGATTTGATTAGCAAAAGGCGCCAGCCGCTCTTCCAGTTCTTCGCGTGACAGGCTGTTCCCATTGACCGGATCGAGGATGATCTCACCGGATTGGGTTGATAGCTTCATCAGGAAATGGCCGGGAAAAGAAATGCCGCAGACATCCAGGCCGATTTGCTGGGCAATCTCGATATAGATCATTGCCAGAGAAATCGGAATGCCACGCCGGGTTCTCGTTACCCGATGCAAGTAGCTGTTGTCCGGATCATAGTAGTTATTGATGTTCCCGCCAAAACCCAGCTCAACATAAAAATAGTGGTTCAGCAAACGCAGTTTCTGGATAGCCGCAGTGTCGGTCGGTATGCGCTTGTGTAATTTCGCTGCCATCAGGTCGACTTCCGCTTGCGCGCCGCCGAGGTCGAATTGCGGGTCGCTATCTTGCGCGAGCGTGAGTCCTGCTTCGAATAACGGAATGCTGGTGTCTTGTTGCACAAGGGCGGCGAAATAGTCCAGTGGAGTAATCATGCTGCAGATCGCTTGAAGTCAGCGGGTCGGAAGCCCATGGTAACCAGCGCACCGAAATAAGTGACAGCACACACTAGCAGCACCAGCAACAGCATGCCGACGCGGTGCAAAGGTTGTGCTTGCATCGCGATCCAGTCCGACTGGCCAGCGGCCCACAGCGCTACGCCAGCCATCAAAAACAGTGCTCCCGTCAGCTTGACCAAAAACATGCGCCATCCCTTCCTGGCAACGTAGATGCCGCGTCGACGTAAGCCGAGGTATAGAAAGATTGCATTAATACAGGCACCCAGTCCAATCGACAGTGCCAGACCTGCGAGTGCCAGGCGAGGTACGAAAATCAAGTTCATCAATTGGGTGGCAATCAGCACGCCAATAGCGATCTTGACCGGGGTGCGGATATCCTGTTTGGCATAAAATCCCGGGGCCAATATCTTTACCACGATCAGTCCTATTAGTCCGACACCATAGGCAATCAGTGCTTGTCCGGTCATCGACACAGCGCGGGCATCGAATTTTCCATAGTGAAATAACGTTGCGGTTAGAGGTTCTGACAAGGTGGCCAGACCCACAGCAGCTGGCAGAGCCAGCAGGAAGGTGAGTCGCAGGCCCCAGTCCAGTAATGCCGAATATTCGACCGGGTCGCCATTGGCGTGGGCTTTCGACAAACTTGGCAGCAGGACTGTCCCTAATGCGACGCCCAGTAGCGCAGTTGGAAATTCCATCAGGCGGTCTGCAAATGATAGCCAGGACACACTGCCCAGTTCAAGATGCGACGCAATATTGGTATTAATTACCAGGCTGATTTGCGCAACGGAAACTGCAAAAGTAGCCGGAGCCATTTGTTTTAACACGCGTCGCACCCCCGGATCTGCCAGAGCGAAACGCGGATTAAACGTAATGCGTGGCAGCATTCCAATTCGCAGCAACGCGGGTATCTGGATGGCCAGTTGCAGTAATCCACCAAAAAAAACGGCAAAGCCCAATGCATAGATCGGTTTTGCAAGTAGCGGTGCGATCAGCACGGAGGTTATGATGAACGACAAATTAAGCAGCACAGGTGTGAAGGCCGGTATGCGAAACTCGCTCCAGGTATTGAGAATGCCGCCAGCCAGCGCAACCAGCGACATGAACCCGATGTAGGGAAACATGATGCGGGTCATGACCACCGTGGTATCGAAAACGGCTTGGTCGGCCGCCAATCCGCTGGCCATCAGGTACACGATCACTGGCGCGCCAACAATTCCTGCAAGGCAGGTCAGCAATAACGCCCAGGTCAGGATGGTGGCAACATGGTCAGCTAGTAATTTGCTGGCGGCATCACCGCGCTGGTTACGGTATTCGGCAAGAATCGGCACAAAGGCCTGGGCAAAGGCCCCTTCGGCAAACAAGCGGCGCAGCAGGTTGGGGATCCGGAAGGCAACAAAAAAGGCATCAGTGGCACCGGAAGCGCCGAATGCACGGGTAATGAGGACGTCGCGTATCAGACCGGTGATGCGGGATAGCATTGTCATGCCGAATATTGTGGCGAGTGTTTTATGCAGGTTCATGGGGCGGATTATAGCTGTTCGACTCTGTCTGCCATCGCCCGCCTGCCCGTGCTTACAGGGGCATCTAACTTGTTCCTTCAGTTAGTTTGCCCTTTCGTATAAAAGCCGATATACTCTGGGGCTTCACAGAATTCTGTCTAACTCCAGCGTCATTGATGGCGCACCCTGACCTCGATTTAGGAAATATCACTCATGGCAAATACCGCACAAGCACGCAAGCGCGCACGTCAAGCAGTTAAGCAAAACGCGCACAACTCGAGCCAGCGCTCATCGCTGCGTACAGCAATCAAAGCTATCCGCAAGGCAATTCAAGGCGGCGACAAAGCGGTAGCAACCCAAGTGTTTCAATCATCGATTTCCATTATCGACCGCATCGCCGACAAGAAAATTATCCACAAGAACAAAGCAGCACGCCACAAGAGCCGTATGGCAGCAGCATTGAAGGCATTGGCCTGATTCGTATTTTTTGGTGAGGCGCTATGCGCCTCCCCCATATTAAAAAACCCGCATGGTTAATCCAATGCGGGTTTTTTTACGTGTTCTGCTTATCTTGCTTTCGGTAATCCATCGATGACCATGCCTGCCTTGATGTTTTTCTGCTTGAACCATCCGGCATTCATCTCAAGGGCATAACGCACTGGCTTGAGGCCGCAATGTGATTCAGTGGTTTGTGGCTTCATATCTTCTATGTTGATGATTTTTCCGTCATCGTCGAGGAACGCTACGGACAGTGGTAACAGCGTGTTCTTCATCCACATGCAGACACCTGCCGGTGCGCCAAACAGGAACACCATTCCTTCGTTTGTCCCCATTTTTTCGCGAAACATCAGACCTTGTTCGCGTTCGGCTTCGCTTTCTGCCACTTCTGCCTTGATTAAATGGATGCCAGCCGAAAGAGATGCCACCTTAAATTTGATAGGTTGCTGTGCGCAGGCATGCGCGCTGAGCAAAAGCGCTCCGGAGAAGGCGAGCGCGCGGAGGGGGAAGGAGGAATAGGTCATTGTGATGTTCAGTATTCGCTTAAAAAGTGAGACCGGCGTTGTAAAGCGTTCGGCCATAAAAAAAGGCAGGATAACCTGCCTTTCGGTCCGAGCTTAACAGCGAATTACTTCGCTGCTGGTGCCATTTCACTTTTTTTCATCTCGTCTTTTTTCATTTCATCTTTTTTTGCTTTTTTATGCTTCATTTCTTTTTTAGCTGGTGCAGCTGGTGCATCAGCTGCTGGTGCTGTAGCGGCAGGAGCTGCAGGAGCCATTGGCGCAGCAGTGTGGCTGGCAGCGAAAGCGGAAACAGCGAACAGACCAGCAACCAATGCAGCGATCAGGTTTTTCATTTTGTAATCCTTCGAATTGGTACGATTGATAAGCGGTGATTCACATGAATCGTTAGCAATAACGGCGTACCCGCGAGTGCGTTGACAGAGTTTTTAAAATAAAGCGAAAACATGTGAAATTACTTTGTTGTGATGATTGATACCCAATCCTGCAGCGATTTACGAGGCGTCCGGAGCGAGCTCTGTTTTGCACTTCGTTACTAAGCAGTAGCCGGCGCGCTATGATGCAGACCAGTTTTTTCTTTTCTCACCATTTACTTTGGAAACTCGATGCCTTTAAGATTGATGTTGTTCCTTGCATGCTTGTTCATGTTGCCGGCAGTCCAATCGGCACCGCGGGTTCCTGAGTCTGATGATGTTGTACTAGAGCGCTTGCCATTTCGGCCAAATGATCCGATTGCGCGCGAGATGTCCGATTTGCGAAAAACACTTCAGCGTGACCCACGCGACCAGTCCGCGGCACTGAAATTGGCACAGCGTTATTACGGGTTGGTGGCGGAGGAAGGTGACCCGCGTTACATCGGTTATGCGCAGGCAGCGCTGGAACCGTGGTGGGCGATGCGGGAGCCGCCGGTCGAAATTCAGGTCATGCGCGCCAGTCTGTTGCAGTTTAATCACGATTTCAGTGGTGCTGTCAGGGATCTTGACAGCGTGATTACCCGTTATCCCGGGCATGCCCAGGCGCGGGCGCTACGCGCCACCATTCACATGGTGCAAGCTCGCTATGCGCAGGCACATACCGATTGCATGGCCTTGCGCGGATTGACCGACGAGGTTATTGCAACCGGCTGTCTCGCGATGGTTGACGGGCTGACTGGCAAGGCCCGACCGGCTTACGATACGTTACTGGAAAGTTTGAACCGACATCCCGAAGCGAGTCCGGGCGAGCGCTTGTGGGTACTCGTACGTCTGGCTGAAATCTCTCAGCGTATTGGCAAGGTCAAGATTGCCGAACAGCATTTCCAACAAGCTGTCGCACTCGACATCCCCGACACTTTCCTGCTTGCTGAATACGCAGATTTACTGATGGATCAGAAACGCGCCTCCGAAGTGGTTGCCCTGCTCAAGGACCGTACGCGCTCTGATGTGCTGTTGTTGCGACTGGTGTTCGCTGAGCGCATGTTGAAGTCACCTGATGCCGCGACATTACAAGACACACTTGCTGCACGCTACGCGGCGGCGCAGCTGCGCGGTGATACCGTGCATCAACAGGAGGAAGCCCGCTTCGTGCTGGCCATCGAGGGTGATGCGGACAAGGCGCTTGACCTGGCACTGAAAAACTGGACCGTTCAGCGTGAGCCGCGCGATGCCCGAATCGTTTTGGAGGCGGCTCTGGCTGCACGAAAGCCAGCCGCAGCACAACCCGTTCTGACCTGGCTAACCGAGAGCCGGATTGAAGATCTCGTGTTGCTGGCACTCGCCAGTCAGGTTACTGGAGTCTCGCAATGAAGCGCCTGTTTCTGTTTGGTCTGTTCTGTTTTTTTTCGTTCTCGGCACAGGCGCACAAGCCGAGCGACAGCTATCTGAACTTTAGTGTCGAGGGTAAGTCGATTAACGGACAGTGGGATATTGCGTTACGTGACCTCGACTTTGCGCTTGGTCTCGATGCAAATGGCGATGCGGCCATCACCTGGGGCGAGGTCAAAGCGAAACAGACTGAGATCGATGCTTATGCGATGGCACGGTTGAACTTGCAATCGGATGGTCAATCTTGTCCTGCGACCGTTACCGGTCATCTAGTCGACGACCATACCGATGGTGCTTACGTGGTGCTGCTTTTCCAGGCGCAATGTGCGCAACCTATCAAACTCTTACAGGCGCGATACGGACTTTTTTTTGACGTTGACCCGCAGCACAAGGGTTTATTACAGTTGCAATATCAGGGCGTCTCGACTACCGCAATTTTCAGCCCGGAAAAAGCCACTCAGCAATTCTCGCTCACGACGCCAAGCCGGATCAGACAATTTGTCGATTATGCCCGTGAAGGTGTCTGGCATATCTGGATTGGTTACGATCACATTCTTTTTCTACTGGCATTGCTTTTGCCAGCGGTGGTCATTCGCCAGCGCAAGCAGTGGCAGGCAGTTGATGCTTTCAAGCCGGCATTCTGGTCGGTCCTGAAAATCGTTACAGCATTCACACTGGCTCACTCGATTACGTTGACGCTGGCGACACTCGGCTTGATCAGTCTGCCATCGCGTTGGGTGGAGTCCATCATCGCCGCCTCGGTGGTGATCGCTGCGCTCAATAATATTTATCCACTGTTTCGCGAGCGCCGCTGGATGATGGCGTTTGTGTTCGGGTTGATCCATGGTTTTGGTTTCGCCACAGTACTCAGTGATCTGGGTTTGCCGAAGAGCGCACTGGCACTTGCCTTGGTCGGTTTCAATGTCGGCGTCGAAGCCGGGCAACTTGCTATCGTCGCGGCATTTCTGCCGGTTGCTTTTTATCTGCGCCACACACTACTTTATCGCAAGGTTATCTTGCTAGGTGGTTCTGCACTCATTGCACTGTTGGCCGGCGGTTGGTTGATAGAACGGGCATTCAACATGAAATTCCTACCATTCTAACGACGCAATGCCTTCAGTTCTGCAGCATCGACGGCACGCGATTCACCTGGAAGTAACGGATGGCTTTCCAGGGAATATGGGCCTATTGCAATGCGCACTAACCGCAGCGTCGGTAGTCCGACGGCCGCCGTCATGCGTCGGACCTGACGATTTTTTCCTTCGGTGATCGTCAATGCCAGCCAGCGTGTCGGGGCCGTCGCGCGCTGCCGGATTGGCGGATCGCGAGGCCACAACCACGCCGGTTCGGCAACCTCAGTCACTTTGGCAGGTTTGCTGGTGAAATCACCGAGATCTATGCCGGCGCGTAATTTTTTCAATGCGTCAGCGTCCGGAATACCCTCTATCTGTACAAGGTAAGTCTTGGGTTGTTTGTGTGTCGGGTCGCTGATGTCATGCTGGAGTTGGCCCTCGTCCGTCAGCAGCATCAATCCTTCGCTGTCGGCATCGAGCCGACCGGCGGGGTAGACGTCGGGAATGTCCAGATGATCAGCGAGCGTCGTGCGCCCGTTTTGCCGTGAAAATTGACAAAGAACAAGGTACGGTTTGTTGAATAGGATAAGCGCCATGCGATATTTTTCGGGGTCTGAAATAAATGTATCCTATTATTCTAAGCTCCTTGAATGCGATATTACCGGACTAATCGATGATTGCCGGTGTCGCAAACCGGTGGCATCCAGTAAAATATGATGGCATAATACGAAACGTTGTCTTATGTCTTATATAAGACTTGGCTGCCAAGTCAGCTGCTCAGTCACTGATTTCGCCTTCTTTTCCCGTACCGGAGACATCGATGTACCAACATATCAAAGTGCCTGCTGAAGGCAAAAAAATTACGGTCAATGCCGATTTTTCGTTGAATGTACCAAATAACCCGATCGTGCCCTACATCGAAGGCGATGGTACCGGCATTGATATTAGCCCCGTCATGATCAAGGTCATTGACGCAGCCGTGGCCAAGGCCTATGGCGGTGAGCGTAAGATCAGTTGGATGGAAATTTTTGCCGGTGAAAAGTCGACCAACGTCTACGGACCGGATGTCTGGCTGCCGGAAGAAACGTTGCATGCATTGAAAGACTACGTTGTATCAATCAAGGGACCATTGACGACCCCGGTTGGTGGCGGCATTCGTTCACTGAATGTGGCATTGCGCCAGCAACTCGATCTGTATGTCTGCCTGCGTCCTGTGCGTTATTTCACCGGCGTCCCTTCGCCTGTGAAAGAGCCCGAAAAAACTGACATGGTAATTTTCCGTGAAAACTCGGAAGATATTTACGCCGGTATTGAATGGCAAGCCGGCAGCGATAGTGCCAAGAAGCTGATCGACTTCCTGATCAAAGAAATGGGTGTTACCAAGATCCGCTTCCCGGAAACGTCCGGTATCGGTATCAAGCCGGTCTCGCGTGAGGGCACCGAGCGGCTGGTTCGTAAGGCCATTCAGTATGCGATCGATAATGATAAGCCATCGGTGACGATCGTACACAAGGGCAATATCATGAAGTACACCGAAGGTGGCTTCCGCGACTGGGCTTATGATCTGGCACAAAATGAATTCGGTGCCGAAATGATCGATGGTGGTCCATGGTGCAAATTCAAGAACTCGAAAACCGGACGCGATATCATGGTCAAGGATTCGATTGCCGATGCCTTCCTGCAGCAGATTTTATTGCGTCCTGCCGAGTACAGCGTTATTGCTACATTGAACCTGAATGGTGATTACATTTCAGATGCTCTGGCAGCACAAGTGGGCGGCATCGGTATTGCACCGGGAGCTAATCTGTCGGACTCGATCGCCATGTTTGAAGCGACACACGGTACCGCACCAAAATATGCAGGTAAGGATTACGTCAATCCGGGCTCGCTGATTCTGTCGGCTGAAATGATGTTGCGTCACATGGGCTGGCTCGAGGCAGCCGATCTGATTATTAGTTCGATGCAAAATTCGATCGCGTCCAAAAAAGTGACGTATGACTTTGCGCGTCTGATGGAAGGTGCAACACAAGTGTCGTGTTCCGGTTTCGGTGATGTGATGATTGAACATATGTAATTGCTTGAGTACTGCACGTTCGAAAAGCAAACAAAAAAGCCGGTCATTCGTGACTGGCTTTTTTATATTTTCAGCGGGGCCCGTTCCAACGCAAACCGAATTAGGTCGGCCTGACCCTCAATGCCAAGTTTCCGCGTGATATTGAGGCGGTGCGTCTCCACCGTACGTACGCTCAAGTCAAGTTCACGCGCGATGTGCTTGTTGGATTTGCCGTTGGCGATCGATTGCAACACTTCATTTTCGCGTGGAGTCAGCACGACAGGCGGGCTGAACTGAGACGTCATTTTCCTGGCAATACCTGCGCTGTAGTAGGTGCCCCCTGCCATCACTGTATCGATCGCCGTAATAATATCGATCGCCGGCGCGTCTTTTAAAACGTATCCGCGGGCTCCACTCTGGATCGATTGCATCACGTACTCGGCGCTGTCATGCATGCTTAGCATCAGAACTGCGACGGCAGGATGGAGCGTATGAAATCGTGCAGTCAGTTCAATTCCGTTGATACCGGCAAGATTAATATCCATCAGCACCAGATCAATATTTTTGGTCGACGCGTGGCATAACGCGTCACCCGCGTTACTTGCTTCAGCAACGATCTCAAAATGCGCAACTGTTTCCAGTCGGGCTCGCAGTCCGTCGCGTACCAGTGGATGGTCATCTACAAGTAAAATCTGAATCACAGTTGAAGCCATTATGAAAAATTATCCATTGGGAAGTGTTGCGATCAGTTGAGTTCCTCCGGCGGATGAAGTCAGCGATAAACTGCCACCCGCTGCCTCTGCGCGTTCATGCATGTTGCGCAGACCGATACCTCGTTTGGGACTCTCTGCGACGGAGCCGATGTCAAAGCCTTTACCATCGTCAGAGATAACCATGCGTATTGCTGTACCGACGTTACATAGATTCAGCGAAACGTTGGACGCAACCGCGTGACGCTCAATGTTGGTCAACGCTTCCTGTGCAATCCGAAACAAGACAGTTTTCCGGACTCCCGAGAGATGTTCGACATGCACATCTGTGGAAAAAAGAATAATTATCTTCGCATGATCTGCAAATTCGCGCGTGAGGTGATCGAGTGCCGCAACCAGGCCAAGATCATCTAGCAGGGCCGGACGTAAATTGTGGGAAATACGACGCACCTCACCTAACACATCATTCAGTTGTGCAGCTGCACGATCAAATGATTGACCGGCAGAATCTGCTTGTCCGGGTAGGCCGTTAAGCTTGGCAATACCTGATTCTACTTGCAGTTTGATCGAGACCAACGATTGGCTGATGCCATCATGCAGATCGCGGGAAAGCCTGGCACGTTCCTCTTCTTGAGAGTGAACGACGCGTTGTGCCAGGACTTTTAATTTTGCATCGGCAACCCGATACTCGCTCAAGTTCAGTACGAGGCCAAAGAGGGCGATGACCAGGACGCTGGCAATCGCGATGCCGGTGATCCACAACATGGTGTTTTGGATGTTGCGCGATATCTGGGTATCTATTTTGTTGACGACAGCGTCAACATCATCGAGATAGATGCCGGTACCAAGAACCCAACCCCAGTCAGGCAGGCTGATAACGTAACCCAGTTTCGGCACGACTTTTCCGGTGGATGGTTTTTTCCATAAATAGCGTTCCAGACCGCCGCCATGATTCGCACGAAAAATCAGCCGCTGTATGGTTGGATTGCCCTTGTTATCGCGTAATTCCCATAAATTTTTACCGATGAGTTCTGGCTGGCGCGGATGGACGAGGTTGACGCCTTGCATGTCATAAACGAAGAAATAACCATCATCACCATAGTCGAGTTTTGAAAGAATTTGCTTGGCCTCTGCAAGAGCTGATTCATCATGCCGGCCCGAGTCGTAAATCGCCTTGATCGAACGCGTAGCGAGCGTTACATAGTGGCGCATTTCGGCTTCTTTACTGTTGAGATAGGCTGACTCAACTGAACTAAGTTGCTGTTTAGATAATATTTTTGCTTGATATTGGACTGCTAACGCAATTGCACACAGGGCAACAATCAATGGTGCGACTGCGAGCAAAAATATCTTTTGTCTGAGATTCATTGGATGAGGCCGCGAGTAAAGTCAAAGAGCAGAAATCATGACGACGAAAAAAACCCCGCATTCGCGGGGTTTTGCTGTGGTCATTTTGATGAACTGATCAGGGAGCCTGAATGTTGGAAGCTTGCTTGCCTTTAGGGCCCTGCGTGACTTCGAACTGAACTTTTTGACCTTCTTTCAGAGTCTTGAAACCATTCATCTGGATTGCCGAGAAGTGTGCAAACAAATCTTCACCACCGTCGTCCGGAGTAATGAATCCAAATCCCTTGGAGTCGTTGAACCACTTGACTGTACCTGTTGCCATAAAAGCGTCTTTCCAATTTACTTAATCACACGAGCCGTAAAAGCAGGAAGCCTGAATTGACGTTGCCCCTCTTAAAACTTGCCCCCTTTGTATTGACAATTTCAATTACGTTGATTGTCAAGACAATTCATTGTTCGCGAAAAAAATAATGAAGTCAAGATTTTCTGCGGAGCGGCTGGAGCATTGTCGGATACGTGTTTAGTTGCAACAAAAAAATACTCTTGAATTCTTCCGCAGCAGCGCCACCTGCGACTAATCCTGAAAGCGCGTAATATCAATCTGCATCTCAGGGCATTCATTGTTATTTATTGTGATCACAGTAGTTGAAGGACTTAGATACACGCATGGCAACCAAGCACGAAAACGGCACAGTACTCGTCCGGCAGACTCAGAAACTCAAGCCGCCGTCGATGTACCAAGTGTATTTGCTCAATGATGATTACACGCCGATGGAGTTCGTCGTGGCCATCATTCAGGAATACTTCAACAAGGATCGCGAAAACGCCACCCAGATCATGCTGATGGTGCATCGCGATGGTAAAGGGATGTGCGGCGTGTACCCCAAGGATATCGCGTCCACTAAAGTCGAATTGGTGTTAACACACGCAAGAAAGGCGGGGCACCCCCTGCAATGCGTGATGGAGGAAGCATGATTGCGCAGGAACTGGAAGTTAGTTTGCACATGGCGTTTGTCGAAGCTCGACAAGCTCGTCACGAATTTATTACTGTAGAACATTTACTTTTGGCATTGGTGGACAATCCATCTGCCGCGGAAGTATTGAGAGCCTGCGCCGTCAACATTGAAGATTTGCGCAAAACACTCACCAACTTCATTGCGGACAACACGCCTACCGTCCCAGGTGCCAGCGAGGTAGACACTCAGCCAACACTTGGATTTCAGCGCGTGATTCAGCGTGCCATCATGCACGTGCAATCTGCCTCGAACGGCAAGAAGGAAGTCACCGGCGCAAACGTCCTGGTAGCGATCTTTGGTGAAAAGGATTCTCATGCGGTGTATTACCTGCACCAACAAGGAGTTACCCGCCTCGATGTAGTTAACTTCATTTCGCATGGGGTGCGCAAGGATCAGCAAGCCGAGCCGCAAAAAGCGCCCGAAAGCGGTGAAGAAGCGCCAGCCGACGGACAACAAAAGGAAAGCCCTCTTGACCAATTCACGCAAAATCTGAACAAGCTAGCGCTTGAAGGAAAGATCGATCCGTTGATCGGCCGTGAACCTGAGCTCGAACGGGTCGTACAAACTCTCTGTCGTCGTCGTAAGAACAACCCATTGCTCGTTGGTGAAGCCGGGGTTGGTAAGACGGCGATTGCTGAGGGCTTGGCATGGCGCATCACTCAAAAGGAAGTGCCTGAAATTCTGCAGGATGCGGTCGTCTACTCGCTCGATATGGGTGCGCTACTTGCCGGTACCAAATACCGTGGAGATTTTGAGCAGCGTCTGAAAGCTGTACTCAAACAACTCAAAGACAGCCCGAATGGCATCCTGTTCATTGATGAGATTCACACTATCATCGGGGCCGGCGCAGCATCCGGCGGAACGCTCGACGCATCGAATTTGTTGAAACCTGCTTTGTCGAGCGGCCAGCTTAAGTGCATCGGTGCGACCACTTACACCGAGTACCGTGGCGTGTTCGAGAAGGACCATGCGTTGTCGCGTCGTTTCCAGAAAGTGGATGTCAACGAGCCGACCGTCGAACAAACCATTCAGATTTTACGTGGCCTCAAATCCCGTTTTGAAGAACATCACGGTATTAAATATTCGGCCTCGGCACTGACCACCGCAGCCGAACTCGCAGCACGATTTATCAATGATCGCCATTTGCCGGATAAGGCGATTGACGTAATCGATGAGGCGGGGGCTGCACAACGGATTCTGCCAAAGTCGAAGCAGAAAAAGACCATCGGCAAAGCCGAAATTGAGGACATCATTGCCAAGATCGCGCGCATTCCGCCGCAGTCAGTCAATCAGGATGACCGCAGCAAATTGCAAACAATCGAACGCGACCTGAAGAACGTCGTATTCGGGCAGGAGCCAGCAATCGAAGCGCTGTCGTCGGCAATCAAGATGGCCCGTGCTGGTCTGGGCAAGACTGACAAGCCGATTGGATCGTTTCTGTTCTCCGGTCCGACAGGCGTCGGCAAGACCGAGGTTGCCAAGCAATTGGCATTCGTTCTTGGCATCGAGTTGATCCGGTTCGACATGTCGGAGTACATGGAGCGCCATGCAGTCAGCCGTCTGATTGGCGCGCCACCTGGCTACGTGGGTTTCGATCAAGGTGGATTGTTAACTGAAGCCATCACCAAGAAGCCTCATGCAGTTTTGCTGCTCGATGAGATCGAAAAAGCCCATCCGGACATTTTCAACATCCTGTTGCAGGTGATGGACCATGGCACGCTGACGGATAACAACGGTCGTAAAGCAGATTTCCGCAATGTGATCATTGTTATGACGACCAATGCCGGTGCCGAAAGTTTGCAGAAACGCTCGATTGGTTTCACCGAGAAGAAGGAAGCCGGCGACGAGATGGAAGATATCAAGCGGATGTTTACGCCTGAGTTCCGGAACCGGATCGATTCCATTATCAGCTTCGGTGCCTTGAACGAAGAGATCATTCTGCGTGTGGTTGATAAGTTCCTGATGCAACTGGAAGAGCAATTGCATGAGAAAAAAGTCGATGCGATTTTCACGGAGAAGTTGAGAAGTTTCCTTGGCAAGAAGGGCTTCGATCCACTGATGGGCGCACGACCTATGGCCCGGCTGATTCAGGATATGATCCGTAAGGCGCTGGCTGATGAGTTGTTGTTCGGCAAGTTGGTCAGCGGCGGCAAGGTCACTGTTGATCTCGACGACAAGGACCAGATCAAGCTGGACTTTTCGGATGGCGACAGCACTCCACCGCCAGCCGCGCCGCAAGAGACGCTCGAAGTCGAGTAGTCACTCTGGAGCAAATAGAAAAGCCCGGATCGTGCAAGCGATCCGGGCTTTTTTACATGGGTCAATCAGGGTAGCAACGGTTTTTGCATCGCCTGTTTGGCGTGAATCTCCGTGGTTGTCTTGTCAATTGCCGCAAGTCGAAATGTTGTCGCAGGATGCAATGCGGTGTAGCCATTGGTCACTGTGACCGGGTACTCGCGGGCAAGGCCTTCCCAGAAAGCCGCTGCGCCATCAATATCGTAGCCGGCCCGCACGGCCATGAACAGCCCGGTCGCGTCTGCTGCCGCGTCGATGCTCTGGCTATAGGGTTTGATGCCGGCAGTACCGTTGACCATCCCCAGATCAGGATTGATCCGGATTAAATTATCGATCACACCGGCGATGGTGGCGCTGCTGCGCAATCGCACCGGATGACCCAGGGCGTTATGGGCCATCTCGCGCGCCAGCACATATGCCAGTTCCTGGTCTGACTTGGCGTAGTTCAGCATGCCACGCGTGACCATGACGCGGTAGCCATCGGAATATGCATTGATGGCATCGGTATTGCCCAGTTCGACCCGGAACGCGCAAGCCATCGTGAGTGGTACATCGACGACCATCTGTCGATTGTTACGCAACACAGTCAGTTTGACATTGCTGCGGCTAGTCACCATCGGTGCCAATAGCGCGGCAGCCTGTCGTTCGGCATTGGGGCCTTGTGGTAGTGATTTGTCATTTACCGACAGCAGGCTATCGCCGCGTAGTACACCCACCTTGTCGGCTCCGCTACCGGGGAGCACACCGGTGACGCGCAAGCGCTCGTCGAGATGGAGCAGTTTTTGTGCTGCCGGGATGAATTCGGTCGAATAGGAGTATTTAGTTTTAGCTGTAAAACCGAGCAAGCGGCGGGCATTGCGTCTGCAAAGTGCCGGATTGCTGACGAGCAGGGGTCCGGCTACCCGATCCAGCCGGTCTTGCAGGTCGACGAGCTGGCGAAGCGCGGTTTCTTCTGCGGAGGTCACCACTGGCGACGGCGCAGGTGCAGTCGGTACCGGTGTGACTACTTTGGTAGCAGGAGATCGGACCGAATCTGGTGTTATTGTCGGGGCGGGTGTTGCACAGGCGGCCAGCAGTGTGGCAACGCCCAGGGCGATGAAGGTTGAACGGCAATGCTGTCTAGTCAGTTCAACCACACCAGGCATTTTTTTCTCCATTAATGTTTTCCGGTACTGCCGAAACCTGCTTCGCCGCGGGCACTGTCGGCAAAGTCGTCGACCACATGAAAACCGACCTGCAGCACCGGCACGATCACCAGTTGGGCAAGCCGGTCCATGGGTTCCAGCGTGAATGCGGTCTGGCCGCGATTCCAGGTTGATACCATCAGTTGACCCTGGTAATCCGAGTCGATCAAGCCGACCAGGTTACCCAGCACGATACCGTGCTTGTGACCCAAGCCACTGCGCGGCAAAATCATGGCGGCATAACCGGGATCGGCAAGGTGGATTGCCAGGCCGGTCGATACCAGATGGGTTTCGCCGGGCTGGAGGGTCAGGGGCGCATCGAGGCAGGCACGCAAGTCGAGGCCGGCACTACCGCTGGTGGCATAAGCCGGCAACAGGTTGTGCATGCGCGGATCGAGGATTTTGAGGGCGATTGTTTTGAGTGTCATGGCGGAGTCAGTGGGCGGGCAGGCGCAAGCGATCACTGATTTCGGTAATCAGCTGGCGCGCCAGTATTTGTTTGGACGCGGGCGGGAAATGCGTTTCGGTATTGGCATCGAACAGCACCAGTTCAATGTCGTCTTTGCCGAAGGTCGCGTGACCGATGTTGCCAACCAGTAGC
The DNA here is from genome assembly GCA_047621665.1 of Bradyrhizobium sp. GTDB lineage: Bacteria > Pseudomonadota > Gammaproteobacteria > Burkholderiales > Burkholderiaceae_D > Actimicrobium. The sequence goes on from JBLHMB010000001.1 coordinate 138,785, forward strand.
GGAACCCCCTTGCGCACGCGCTTGGCTTTGCCGTGTTTGAGCAGATCCTCGGATTCTGCTGCAAAACCGACGCAATAGGGTTTGTCGGGCAGCGCAGCGACCGTCGCGAGGATGTCCGGATTGGCCGCAAATTCGAGCTGCGGCATCGCGCCATCGGCGGTTTTTTTCAGCTTCTGCGCGCTGGCATTCGTGACGCGCCAGTCGGCGACGGCGGCAACAGCGATGAAGATATCCTGGCCACTCACGTGACCCAGCACACTGTCGAACATTTGCTGCGCCGTCTGCACGTTGATGCGTTGCACGCCGGTCGGGTTGGCGAGAGCTGTCGGACCGGAGACCAGCGTGACTTCGGCACCCGCTTCGCGCGCGGCGCGGGCCAGCGCATAACCCATTTTTCCTGACGATAAATTGGTAATGCCGCGCACCGGATCGATGGGTTCGAAGGTCGGGCCCGCCGTAATCAGGACACGTTTGCCGAGCAGGACCTTGGGCTGGAATGCGGCAATCACGTCGTCGAGCAACTGCATCGGCTCCAGCATGCGACCCATGCCCGTTTCGCCGCAGGCCTGGTCGCCGGCATCCGGGCCGAGTAGTTGCACGCCATCGGCGACCAGCTGTTTGACGTTACGCCGGGTGGCGGCGTTTTGCCACATCTCGACATTCATGGCCGGTGCGATCAGCAGTGGTAACCGGGCTGGTCGCGCCACGCATAAGGTGGATAGCAAATCATCGCAGCGGCCTTGTGCCAGCTTGGCGATGAAGTCGGTCGAGCATGGAGCAATGACAATCGCATCGGCATCGCGGGTCAGGTCGATGTGCGCCATATTGTTGGCGATGCGGGCATCCCATTGATCGGTAAAGACCGGCCTGCCGGACAATGCTTGCATCGTCACCGGTGTGATGAAATGGGTGGCCGCCTCGGTCATGACCACCTGTACGGTGGCACCGGACTTGATGAATGCCCGCGTCAGTTCGGCGGCCTTGTAACCGGCGATCCCTCCGGTCAGTCCCAGTAAGATATGTTTTCCTGCGAGATCCATGAGTGCTCCGCGGGGTTATTTGTTGACGCGGCGCAGTTCGTCGAGCACGAACAGGATGGCACCGATACAGATGGTGCTATCGGCCACGTTGAAGGCAGGCCAGTGCCAGCCGGCGAAATGGATATCGAGGAAGTCGATCACGTAGCCGTGCATGCCGCGATCAATGACGTTACCAACAGCGCCGCCGAGAATCAGTGTCAGTGCCCAGCAAAACAGACGTTGACCGGCATTGCGCTTGAGCAGGTAGATGATAAAGACCGCTGCCGCAGTGCCAAGGACAGTAAAGAAATACCGCTGCCAGCCGGACTCATTGGCCAGGAAGCTGAACGCGGCGCCCTGGTTATGCACCAGCACTAAGTTAAAAAAGGACGTGACCGGCAGGGATTCGCCATACGTGAACAGTTTGGTGATCGTGATCTTGGTCAGCTGATCAATCAGTACGATGATCGCAGCGATGCCCAACCATGAGGCCAGGCCCGATTGTGGCTTGCTCGAAAAACGGTTTTTGGTAGCCATGGAATCAGTCAGTCAAAGAAAGCGAAAGTTAAACAAGGTTACGCGAAATGCCGCGTTTCACCGCTGCCAAACAGATTGGTTACACAACGGCCGCACAATTCCGGATGCGCTGCATCGCTGCCAACATCGGCCCGATAATGCCAGCAACGCTCGCATTTTTGTTCGGTAGAGGGCGTGACGATGACCGCTTCGTCGGTCCCGGCCGCGACCTGGCTGACGCTCGCCTGCGAGGTAATCATGACAAAGCGCAAGTCGTCACCCAGGCTGTTGAGCAACTCGAATTTCGCGCCGCTGGCACGCAGTTCGATTTCGGCTTGCAAGGACGAACCGATGCCACCGGCGATACGCACTTCCTCGAGCTGCTTCGAGACTTCGGTACGGACTTCGCGCAAGGCAGCGTAACGCTGCAGCAAGGCGTCGGCATCCGCCACAGCGGGCACCACCCATCCGGTTTGCGTGAAGATGGTCTCGTCGCTGGCAGCGAAAGCAGCCGGGTCAGCGAAAATTCCCCAGGCTTCTTCGGCAGTAAATGACAGCACAGGTGCCATCAAACGCAGCAGCGTGTGGGTGATATGCCACAGCGCGGTCTGGGCCGAGCGGCGCGCAATCGAGCCGACACCGGCGGTATACAGCCGGTCCTTCAGCACATCCAGATAAAAGCCGCCCAGGTCTTCCGAGCAGTACATTTGCAATTTCGAGGTCACCGGATGAAATTCATGGATCTCGTAATGCGCCATGATTTCGGCCTGCAATTGCGTGATGCGGGCCAGCGCGTAGCGGTCCACTTCGAGCATGTCGGCAACCGGTACGGCATTGGCGCTCGCATCAAAGTCCGACGTGTTGGCCAGCAAAAAGCGCAGCGTGTTGCGGATACGCCGATAGCTCTCGGTGACGCGCTTGAGGATTTCGTCAGAGATCGACAGTTCGCCCGAATAGTCGGTCGAACCCACCCACAGGCGCAGGATGTCGGCGCCGAGCGAGTCAGCAATTTTTTGCGGCGCGACCACGTTACCGACCGACTTGGACATTTTTTTGCCCTCGCCATCGACCACAAAGCCATGCGTCAGCAAAGTCTTGTACGGTGCGCAGCCATTGAGCATCGACGAGGTCAGCAACGACGAATGGAACCAGCCGCGATGCTGGTCCGAACCTTCGAGGTACAGGTCAGCCGGGAAATGCGACGACTGCGCATGCGAGCCACGCAGCACGGTCTGGTGCGTGGTGCCGGAATCGAACCAGACGTCGAGCGTGTCCTTGTTCTTGATGTACTGGTCGGCTTCGTCACCGAGCAAATCTTTCGGCTCAATCGTCAGCCACGCATCGATGCCGGCGACTTCCACGCGCTGGGCAATCTGTTCGAGCAATTCCGGGGTGCGCGGATGCAGATCACCGGTTTCCTTGTGCACGAAAAACGCCATCGGTACGCCCCACTGGCGTTGCCGTGACAAGGTCCAGTCAGGCCGGTTGGCAATCATTCCGTGCAGGCGCGCTTTGCCCCAGCCCGGATAAAAAGTGGTCGCATCGATGCCGGCCAGCGCGGTTTCGCGCAGGGTCGGGCCGCCATCTTTGGGCGTGCGATCCATGCCGGCAAACCACTGCGAGGTGGCGCGGTAGATGATCGGCGTCTTATGCCGCCAGCAATGCATGTAGCTGTGATCGAACATCACCAGCTTCAATAGCGCACCGGCTTCATCGAGCTTGCTGCAGATCGGCTTCGAGGCTTCCCAGATCGTCATCCCGCCGAAGAACGGCAAACCGGATGCATAGCGGCCATCGCCCATCACCGGGTTGAGCATGTCGTCATCCTTCATGCCATGCGCACGGCAGGACAAAAAGTCGTCGACGCCATACGCCGGCGACGAGTGGACGATGCCGGTGCCGGTATCGAGCGCAACATACTCGGCCAGATAGATCGGCGAGAGGCGGTCGTAGCCGGGATCGGTGTCGGCCAGCGGATGCTTGAAGGCGATCAGCGACAGTGCCTCGCCCTTGCAGGTGGCGATCACACTACCTTCAAAACCGTAGCGTTTCAGACAGGCTTCAACCAGATCGGCTGCCAGGATCAGCAGCAGCGGTTCGCCATTACGCGTAGTTTGCACCAGCGCGTAATCGAATTCGGGATGCACGTTCATGGCCTGATTGGCCGGGATGGTCCACGGTGTGGTGGTCCAGATCACGCAATAGCCGCGCTCGGTCGGCAGCGCGCTCAGGCCAAAAGCGGCGGCGATTTTTTCAGGTTGGGCAAAAGCAAAACCGACATCGATGGCCGGGTCGCGCTTGTCCTGATACTCGACTTCGGCTTCGGCCAGCGCCGAACCGCAATCAAAGCACCAGTTGACTGGTTTCAGGCCACGGTACACATAGCCTTTTTGCAGGATGGTGCCGAGTGCGCGCAGCTCGTCGGCCTCATTGCCGAAGTTCATTGTGGTGTACGGGTTGTCCCATTCGCCGAGCACGCCCAGCCGGATGAAGTCGAGCTTCTGGCGCTCGATCTGGACGGTTGCATAGGCGCGCGATTTTTCCAGCACGTCGGCCGTCGGCAAGCTCTTGCCGTATTGTTTTTCGATCTGGATTTCGATCGGCATGCCGTGACAATCCCAGCCCGGCACGTACGGCGCATCGAAGCCGGCCAGATTGCGCGACTTGACGACGATGTCCTTCAGGATCTTGTTGACCGCGTGGCCGATGTGGATGTCGCCATTCGCGTACGGCGGGCCGTCATGCAGCACAAACATCGGACGGCCTTTGGCGGCCTTGCGCACCCGTTCGTAGAGTTTCTTTTCCTGCCATGACTTGATCCATTGCGGCTCGCGCTTGGCGAGGTCGCCGCGCATAGGAAACGGCGTGTCGGGCATGTTGACCGGATACTTGCTGGCTGGTTTTCCGGCGGCTTTGCCGGCAGGTTTGTTCGGTTTGTTATCGGACATGGCGTTTTTTCGAAGAGGGTCTGGAGTCAGGTGCAGCGGGCTGGTCAGTGAGCCATTCCCGCTGTGCGGTGCATGCGATGTGGCGCGTCAAATTCGGTCGGTCGCGGATAAGGCCATGGTACTGGTGTCGCGGAAATAGTCACGTGCGTTACGGGCATCGTTGGCGATGGCGGCGGTCAGCGAAGGCAGATCGGTGTACTTTTCTTCCGAACGTAGTTTTTTCAGAAATTCGACCCGAATCAGTTTGCTGTAGCAGTTGCCGGCGAAGTCAAAGATATGGGTTTCGAGCAGCACGCGGCCGCTGTCATCGACGGTCGGACGCACGCCGATACTGGCCACGCCCGGCAGTGGCTGCGCGGTCAGGCCGTGCACTTGCACGACGTAGATGCCGCTCAGCGCAGGTTGCTTGTGGGTCACTGCCAGATTGAGGGTCGGAAAGCCGATGGTGCGACCGAGCTTCTTGCCATGAATGACATGGCCCGAGATCGCATACGGATGGCCCAGCATCTGCTGCGCGTGCGTGAAATCGCCGGCAACCAGCGCGGTGCGAATTGCCGAGGACGAAATCCGCGTGCCGTCATGCTGCACCGTCGGCAAGGTCTCGACATGAAAACCATAGCGCCGGCCGGCTTCGATCAGCATCGCGACATTGCCGGCGCGGCGCGCACCGAAGCAAAAATCTTCGCCGACCATCAGCCATTTCACATGCAGACCGTCGACCAGAATGTCGCGAATGAATTCGTCGGGGGTCAGTGCGGCAAAATGCGCATTGAAATGCTGCACCACGACATGATCGATTCCAGCCTGGTGCAGGGAACGCAATTTGTCACGCAAATTGGCGATGCGGGCCGGGGCTTTGGCTGGATCGCCCTGGATACCGGCGAAGTACTCGCGCGGATGCGGTTCAAACGTCATCACGGCCGAAACGAGCCCGAGCTTGCCAGCGGCTTCGGACACGCGCGCCAGCAAGGCTTGATGGCCAAGATGGACACCGTCGAAATTGCCGATCGTCAGGGCGCAGGGCGCACGGGACACAGCGTTGGGTAATCCGCGAAATACCTTCATGGGGTCACAGTGGGGAGCAATCGGAAAGCCTTGGATTATAGATGCTTTCGGTGGCTTTCTTGCTGGTCGGGCAGGATAACTGCGCATCCTGCTCTGCCGTCGTCACTGAACGCGTGCCTTCTCGCAGTGTGATTTGCTGCCGTCGACCTGACAACGATTGACTTGACGACCCGTGGTATCCCACACCCGCACGTCCCATTGCCGGGCGCCACTGCGCTCCATCGTCATGTAACCGAAGCCGCCGGTCCATGCACTGACGTTGGCGACAATGGCGCCGGGTGCCGGTGTGGCACCGGTTGGCAACACGTCAGGCAACGGTACCAGGTCTTCCATCGTGCCCGAGAAGCCAGCAATGAACTGGGTCGGATGCGCGCTGGCAAAGCTGACCTGCTGCCACAGATGGATATGTCCCGACAGTAGGGCATCAATGCGCGGTGGCATGATCAACGGGTTGATCGCACGGAAAACCGACTGAATACCTTGATTGCCCGGGAAGACGTCAATGCCGCCCTGTTTGTTTTTGTCGGCAAAAAATCCCAGAATAGGCTGGTGGTTTGCACCAATGTTGTAATTGGCTTGCTGCGACAACCGTTCGACCTGACGATACATCGCACGATATTTATCGACGCGGACATCATCGGGCGCGATCGGGCCGCCGGTGGTGTTGGAGGTGTCGAGTACGATGACTTGCGCATTGCCGCCCAGTGGCACGGCGTACGTATCGCTGAAGTCACCCTGCGCGTCATTGCGTGCGTCGTTACAGTCGCGTCCTGTTAGCAGCGGGCGCGGATCGAGCATGCGCCACCAGCCCTGACCGGCGCGGCTGCACGATTCGTGATTGCCGCGCACCAGAACCCACGGAGCGGCCTGCAGCAGCGGCGCGCCCGGCTGGAAAAAATCATCGCGCCAGGCATCCCAGCCATAACCCCAGCTACTGCCGGCGCAACCGGCATTGCCATCGGGGCAGGCGTTTTCGCGATAGTGATAATCGCCGACATGGATCACCAGATCGGGCTGCCAGCGGGCAGCAGCAGCGGCGATACGGGCAAACGGATATTGCCCGGCATCGTTACAGGGCTGGTAAGCGAGATCGCTTTTTTTCAGGCGACAACCGGTGTCGCCGATGACGACGATGCGGTTGGCCTCGGGTTTCGGCAGTGGCAGGGAGTGTCCTGCGACGATGGCTGACGTGGTCAGCGCTGGCAGGATTTTTTCGCAGGTCAGCAGCGGAAAAGCCGACGGCTTGGAGTCGGCCGCAGCGGAGCAGGTAGTGCGTTGCGCGACGGTGCCGGCGACCGCGCGCACGTCCATCGTCACATCCACACCATCGAGGCGAATGAGCGGGCACTGTGCCGCATCGATCAGCACGCGGGCGACTGCCTGACCCTGTTCGCCAAGGACGACGAAGCTGGTTATGGCGGATGCGGCGGCAGGATTGTCCGTGACGGGCATCGCCGTGCAGCCAGCAAGAAGCAGCGGCGCAATGCATAGCGTGCGATTAAATTGGGTAAAAGAAATCATGCGGGTCTCCTGACGCTGAAACGGAAAAATCCGGCAGAAAATTATTTTCCGCCGGATTGCCGGTCAGGCTTGAAAGTTTAGAACAAGACGTTGAGCGACGCCATCACACTGCGTTCCGGCTGAAACAGAAAAGTATCGCCGGCCGCTGCAACGCCATAACTGGCGGTGCCAGCGGTGGTATTGACTGGCTTGACAGCAATCACGTCCTGCTTGTTGAACAGGTTATAAATGCCGAATTGGAGCTTCATGCTTTTGACACCCATGCCCGGATGGGCAAAGGTATAGCTGGCATTGAGGTTGGTGGCGGTGACCGCGTTGAGCTTGTAGCCCTGATCATCCAGCGCGTAGGTCGAGCCGGTGCGCTTGTAAATCAGCGAGCCGGACCAGCCAGCCATCTGATACAGCAAGCCCAGTGCCGCCGTCGAGTTCGGTACGGCCGCGACGCTCAATCCGGTTGCCTTTGATTCGGCGCGGTTGAGCGAGCCGTTGGTGTAGAGCGACAAGCCGTTCATGAATGCGTAAGTAACTTGTCCTTCCAGACCCTTGTAGGTCACGCCACCCTGGTTGTAATACACCGGCTGGGCATCGGTGCCCGGCAGGACCGCGAACTTGTTGCTGAAATCGATGTAATACAGGTCGGCATCGAACAGCAGCGCGTCGGTCTTGTGGATTACGCCCAATTGGTAATTGGTCGAGCGCTGTGCCTCGACCGTTGTGGTGTTGGCCTTGGTGCTCTGAAACAGGCTGATATCGGGTACCAGCATGCCCTTGGCATATTGGGCATAGGTCGACCAGATCGGGCTGAGCTTGTAGTTCGCCGTCAGGAACGGCAGGGTGGCGTGGAAATCCTTGTTGATCTGCTGCGGCAGACGCGCGGTCTGATTCACCGAAGCATCGATGCTGAGCCTGGTCAGCATGGTCTTGATACCGGGCGTAATGGTCAGGTCAGGCGTGGCGGCCCACTCGAATTCGACAAAAGGCTGATAACTTTTCCAGCCCGATTTTTGCTCGTACTTGACGTTGTTGATGCCCGTGAAAACCCCTGTGACGGCAGCTTCCTTGTAGCTTGGCAGCATCGTCAGCAAGTTGAAATCATAAGTGCTGCGGTGCGTGTCAGCTTGTTCGATCCAGACGCCGGTGCGGGCCAGGCCGGCCTCGAACTGCTTGCTGACCTTGAAGATATCGCCGGTGACCTTGTACTCGTTGGTCTTGACATAACCGGGTATTTGGCCGGCCAGTTTGCTGCCGTTGGCATTGACTACGCTACCGAATCCGACGCCGGGCAGGTTGCCGCTGTCGGCTGCCAGCGTGGTGTTGGAGTAATTGTAGTGATACAGGTTGTTGTCGATTGCCCAGCCGCCGCCGAGGTCGCTTTGCAGGCGGATGTAGTTCAGGTTGGTGGTCTTGTCAGCCCGGTTGTAGCCGTAGAAATTGGCCTTGGCCGGATCATTGCTCAGTGCGTAATTTTTGCCGTACCGGGTCACTTGCGCCATCGTCAGGCCATTGTCCTTGTCAGCCTGGTAGTAGTAATTTTTGTTGTAGTTGGTATTGACGGTCAGCAGCGTGTTGCTGCCGAGCGGCTTTTCCAGCTTGAACATGATGCTGTCGCTCTGAATCGCGCTGAACGTGCGGGCACCATCGCTGCTGAGGCGCTGGATATTGAACGCGATACGGGCATCGCCCAGATCGGTCAGGGTGCCGGTATCGACACGGGTGCCGATCAGCTTGGTGTTCCAGGTGCCGTAGGCCGCAAATGGCGAGATCGACTGGCGTGCCGAGACTTCGCGTGACTGCAGATTGATCGAGCCGCCAAAGGTCGCCTGACCAAAGTCGCTGGCCTTGCCGGGACCGCGTTCGACCACCACGCCACCGATCACGCTGGCCGGAAAGTAGGCGGTCGAGTGATGCGTGGCTCCGTTGGTGTCACCGAATGGAATGCCATCGAAAGTGACATTGAACTCGCCATCCTTAAAGCCGCGCAAGCCATTCTTGGCTTCGCCCAGGCCGGGACCGTTGGCCGAAACGCCGCCGGTGAGGCTAGGTGCAATCGCGGCGATCGCGGTGTAATCGCTGACCGGCGAGATCGAGCTTTCGATGAACGAGCGGTTGATTACTGATTGCGGTTGTGTGGCGGCCAGCGAGGTCTGGCTAGGCGCCATCATCGCGGCGGTTACTTTGGAGGCGGTGACCTGAACGCGGGTATTAGACTGTGACTGAGACTGGATGTCGGTATTGTCGTCGGCAGCAAATGCGGAACTGACCGCACAAGCGAGCAGTGTCAGAACGAAGCTGGCAGGCAAGGCACGTCGAATAATCTGGCAAGTCATTTGTTATTTTCCCTGGTAGCGATTGAGATTTTCAATCTGCGGGCAGGATAGGACCGGAAGGTGACGAGCCGATTACCGGGCGCTGACTAACTTATTACAAATGTGATGTACCAAATGTTTTTGCGTCCGATGCACTGCCTCTTGCGGTATTTACGCTGTGCTGTCGCCCCACGCACCGGCCAGCATGGCCAGCGCCGCCAGTCCGGCGGTTTCGGTACGCAGCACACGCGGCCCCATCGACAGCGCAATCGCGCCGTGGGCAATGGCCAGATTTTCTTCGTCGTCGCTCAAGCCGCCCTCCGGTCCAATCAACAGCGTCACTGCTTGCGGCGGTTGGTGACGTGCCCAGTCGGCCAGCGACTGGTCGGCACGCGGCGAGAGCAAGATGCGTTTGTGGATATCGTGCCGGGCGATCCAGCGGCTGAAGTCAGTCACCGGAGCCAGCTGCGCCAGCCGGTTGCGTCCGCTCTGTTCGCTGGCGCTGACGATAATGCCTTGCCAGTGCGACTGGCGTTTCTTTGCACGTTCGGCCGACAGGCGCACCACACAGCGTTGTGCCGACAGCGGCTGGACACCGGCGACGCCCAGTTCGACGGCTTTCTCGATGATCCAGTCCATCTTTGACGACTCCGGCAGCGCTTGCGCCAGCGTGATTGCATACGGCAACTCGACCGAGCGTGCGGTGCAGGTCTTGACCTCGACGGTGACGCGTTTTTTTTCCAACAGTGTGATGGTGGCGTAGTACTCGTTGCCGTCGCCATTAAACAGAGTGACCATGGCGCCGGCCTGCAGGCGGATCACCTGAATATGATGCGCGACATGGTCGGGCAGGGCGAGGAGGTCGCCAACGGCGAGCGGTAGCGGGCAATGGAAGCGGGGCATGGCAGACCTTATGGATGGAACGATAGGGCAGAGTCTGCACGATGTGACCCGGAACGACCAGCATCGCCGCAGACGGGATTGCGGATTTGGCGTTGGCTGACGGTGCTGGTCTGGTAAAATGCCGGCTCCCTGCCGATGCCTGCTTGCCAAATTGTCCGGCCAGTTCGAGAGACAGTCAGTGCGCGGCATCTCACCCTCATTTTTCATGTGATCACGATGACTTCATTGCAAACCACGAACAATATGGCCAACGCGATCCGCGCGCTGGCGATGGACGCCGTCCAGAAGGCCAACTCCGGCCATCCGGGCATGCCGATGGGAATGGCTGATATCGCCGTGGCCTTGTGGTCCGGGCATTACAGTCACAATCCGGCCGATCCACGCTGGATCAACCGCGACCGCTTCGTGCTGTCCAACGGCCACGGTTCGATGCTGCATTACGCGCTGCTGCACCTGAGCGGCTACGATTTGCCGATGGACGAGCTGCGCAACTTCCGTCAGATGCATTCGAAGACACCGGGCCATCCTGAAGTCGACGTCACCCCCGGCATCGAAACCACCACCGGCCCGCTCGGCCAGGGCCTGACCAACGCGGTCGGCATGGCACTCGCTGAAAAATTGCTGGCCGCCGAGTTCAACCAGAGCGGCTTCGATGTCGTCGATCATTACACCTACACTTTCGTCGGCGATGGCTGCCTGATGGAAGGCATTTCGCACGAAGCCTGTTCGCTGGCCGGTGTGCTGCGTCTGTCGAAGCTGATCGTGCTGTACGACGACAATGGCATTTCGATCGACGGCAAGGTTGCCGGCTGGTTCGGTGACGATACCCCGAAGCGTTTCGAAGCCTACGGCTGGAACGTGATTCCAGACGTCGATGGTCATGATGTCGCTGCCGTGTCGGCGGCGATTGCCGCCGCCAAACTGGCCGGCAAGCCAACACTGATTTGCTGCAAAACCGTGATCGGCAAGGGCTCACCGAATCTGCAAGGTTCCGACAAAGTCCATGGCGCCGCGCTCGGCGACAAGGAAATCGCCGCGGTACGCGAAGCGATCGGCTGGCATGCGGCACCGTTTGAAATTCCTGACGACGTCTACGCCGCCTGGGACGCCAAGCTTCCCGGTGCCGCGCGTCAGGCCGCATGGAACGCCTTGTTTGCAACTTACAGCGAGCGGTTCCCGCAACTGGCCGGCGAGCTGTTGCGCCGCATGAACGGCGAATTGCCGGGCAATTTCGACGCGACCGTCGCGCAATACATTGCTACCTGCATCGAGAAAAAAGAAACCATCGCGACCCGCAAGGCCAGCCAGAATGCGATTCAGGCCTATGCGCAAGTGCTGCCGGAATTCCTCGGCGGTTCGGCCGACCTGACCGGCTCGAACCTGACCAACTGGAAAGAATGCATCGCGGTGCGGGCCGACCAGCCCGGCAACCACATCAACTACGGTGTGCGCGAATTCGGCATGAGCGCGATGATGAACGGCATCACGCTGCACGGTGGTTACATCCCGTTCGGCGCGACCTTTCTGACCTTTTCCGACTACAGCCGCAATGCGCTGCGCATGGCGGCACTGATGAAGATCCGTTCGATCTTCGTGTTCACGCATGACTCGATCGGCCTGGGCGAAGACGGCCCGACCCATCAATCGGTCGAGCATGTGTCGAGCATGCGCTTGATTCCGAACCTGGATAACTGGCGTCCGTGCGATACCGTCGAATCGGCCGTCGCATGGCAGCAGGCCGTGGTCCGTAAGAACGGTCCTAGCACACTGATTTTCTCGCGCCAGAATTTGCCGTATCAGGAACGCAGCGCGCAGCAAGTCGCTGACATCGCCCGCGGTGGCTACGTGCTCCGTGATGTCGCCGATGCCAAGGCAATCCTGATTGCTACCGGTTCCGAAATCGAACTGGCCGTCAAGGCCGCTGATGCACTGGCCGCTGCCGGTGTCGCGGTGCGTGTGGTGTCGATGCCGAGTACTGATGTGTTTGATCGTCAGGACGCCGCCTACAAAGCCAGCGTATTGACCAAAGGCTTGCCGCGTGTTGCCATCGAAGCCGGTGTCACGGACTTCTGGTACAAGTATGTCGGCCTTGAAGGCGAAGTCATCGGTATTGATACCTTTGGCGAATCGGCTCCGGCACCGGTGCTGTTCAAGCACTTTGGCTTTACCGTCGAGAACGTCGTTGCCGCAGTTCATCGGACCCTCGCTTGAACGCGGTAGACGCGACATTTTTGCGGGCGGCGACGCCCGACGATGCCGAAGGCATCGCGATGGTGCGCATCGATAGCTGGCGCAAGACGTATCACGACATCATGCCCGACGAGTATCTCGACAACATGGAAGTCGAGGACAGCATGCACTTGTGGCATCGGGTGCTGAGTGCGACGTCGTCGAAGACCTCGGTGTTCGTGGCCGAACTCGATGGCGATGTGGTCGGTTTTGCTGCCGGCAAGATGCTCGATGAACCGAAGTTCGGGCTCGATGCCGAGCTGGCTGCGATCTACCTGATTCCCGACCTGCAACGCTCGGGCATCGGCAGCCGGCTTGTGACGATGGTGGCACAGGCGCAGCAGGCGCAAGGTGCAAGTGGATTACTCACCTGGGTGATTTCGGAAAACAAGATCGCGCGCGCATTTTTCGAAAAACGCCAGGCCGAACTGCTGATCGAACAAGCCTACCAGTGGGATGGCATTGATCTGCTCGAAGTCGGTTATGGCTGGCGCGATCTGAGCTTATTTACGCCGCACTGACGGCGCACTGGCTGGACCCTCGTACTTTTTGACAGAATTTTTTTGTTACCAGGAGAAGAAGCATGACTATTCGCGTCGCAATTAACGGCTACGGCCGCATCGGCCGCAACATCCTTCGCGCACATTACGAAGGCGGCAAAAAAAATGACATCCAGATCGTCGCCATCAACGACCTCGGCGATGCCAAATCGAACGCTCACCTGACCCGCTACGACACCACCCACGGCAAATTCCCGGGTACCGTCGTCGTCGAAGGCGACACCATGATCGTCAATGGCGACAGCATCCGTGTCTTCGCCCAGCGCAATCCAGCCGAAATTCCATGGGGCGAGTTGAACGTCGACGTCGTGCTCGAATGCACCGGCTTCTTCACCACCAAAGAGAAAGCCTCGGCCCACCTGAAAGGCGGCGCCAAAAAAGTCATCATCTCCGCTCCGGGCGGCAAGGATGTTGATGCGACTATCGTGTTCGGTGTGAACCAGCATGTGCTCAAGGCTGCGGACACCGTGATCTCGAACGCGTCGTGCACCACCAATTGCCTGGCACCGCTGGTCAAGCCGTTGAACGACACGGTCGGTCTGGTCAATGGCTTGATGACGACGGTCCATTCCTACACCAACGACCAGGTGCTGACCGACGTGATGCATGAAGACCTGCGTCGTGCCCGTTCGGCCACCACCAGCATGATTCCCGCCAAGACCGGTGCGGCCACCGCGGTCGGCCTGGTCCTGCCGGAACTCAACGGCAAACTCGACGGCTACGCGATCCGCGTGCCGACGATCAATGTTTCGATCGTCGATCTGTCGTTCATCGCTGCACGCGACACGACCGTCGATGAAGTCAACGCGATCATGCTGGCCGCGTCCGAAGGCGCATTGAAAGACATTCTGACGTACCAGACCGAGCCGCTCGTATCGGTTGACTTCAACCACAACCCGGCCTCGAGCAACTTCGATTCGACGCTGACCAAAGTGTCGGGCCGGTTGGTCAAAGTCTCGTCCTGGTATGACAACGAATGGGGTTTCTCGAACCGCATGCTTGATACCACTGTGGCGTTGATGACTGCCAAGTAATTTGTCTCGCGCATTGCAAAACGCCCCGGATGTCGGGGCGTTTTTTTTATTGGTGCTGGTATATTTCCCGACCGCCAGCTACGGTAGTGCCTGTGCTCTTCACATCAGTGCAGCCCGCATTGCACTTGCTGCTTTGCGGAAGTTCACACTGTAACGGGCTAAGGTTACCGGGTGATGACTTGGCGAGGAGGGTGCGCCTGTTTCAATCAAAGACTCCCTGCTCATTGCTGTTGCATGATAATGACGCCTTGAGCGCATTACGCTGACTTTTACAGATTCCACAATGACACCCATTCAAACCGACTTCCATCATGGATGATTTCGACGACGACCGCGCCGGCGCCACGCTGCAACCGATTCCATGGACGCCGCTGGAAACTATCGCCGATGTCGAACTCTGGGTGGATAACCTCAACCGCGATCTGCATGCGGTGATCCGCAAACAGGCAGTCAACAGTCCGGGCGTGTGTTTCGCGCTGGCCGAAGGCGGCGAGATTTTTCTGCATACCAATGGCGATGGCGACGTGCTGCTGGATGTGACCGATGAAGCCGGGTGGGTCGCACCACTGATTTCGGCGGCGACGCAGGTGGCCGCACCGGTTGCGTCGCTGTGGATCCTGCCGGGACATGTGCTGACGCAGCTGGTGCTGGGGCTCAGTCCGCTGGTTGGGGCAACGCGGCTGGTGCTGCAGCACGAATATCGCAGCAAGAAAAACAAGTGGCGTTGAAGTGATCTACAACTTGCCCGGCAACGGTTGAAACGCCTTGCGCTCGCTGTAGCGGTCGGTCAGATAATCCGAGCGGTCCCGTACCAGCAGCGTGAACTTCACCAACTCTTCCATCACGTCGGCCAGCCGGTCGTAATACGCCGACGGCTTCATGCGCCCGGCCTCATCAAATTCTTCATAGGCCTTGGCCACCGACGACTGGTTCGGAATGGTCACCATGCGCATCCAGCGTCCCAGCACCCGCAGCGCATTGACGGTATTGAACGACTGTGAGCCGCCGCTGACCTGCATCACGGCCAGTGTTCGGCCTTGGGTTGGCCGTAACGAACCGAGTTCCAGTGGCAGCCAGTCGATCTGTGACTTGAAGATGCCGGTCAGCGTGCCGTGCCGTTCCGGGCTGCACCAGACCTGACCCTCCGACCATTGCGATAACGCGCGTAACTCCTGCACCTTCGGATGATCCGGCGTGACGCTGTCGACCATCGGCAAATCGCGCGGATCGAAGACGCGGGTTTCGGCGCCAAAATGCTGCAGCAGACGTTCGGCTTCAAGTGTCAGCAACTTGCTGTACGAGCGTTCGCGCAACGAGCCATACAGCAACAGGATGCGGGGTGCATGGGTCGCGCGTGCTTCCGGTTCAAGCCGGTCGAGTGCGGGCAGCGCCAGATGCGCGCCGCTGATGTTGGGCAGGTCGGCGATCATGGCTGAATGCGCTTGCCGCTGTCCGTGATGACCGCTTCGCCGTCTTCCTTGCTGAACGCGGCGCGTTGCGCATCCACCAGAATATCGAGTACCAGTTCGGACGGCCGGCACAGGCGCACGCCGAGCGGCGTGATCACGAACGGCCGGTTGACCAGGATCGGATCGGCCCGCATCGCGGCGAGCAAGGCGTCGTCGGTGAGGGCCGGGTTGTCGAGGCCGAGTTCGGCGTACGGCGTGCCTTTTTCGCGGATCGCCTGACGCACTGTCAGGCCGGCGCTGCGGATCAATTCGTCGAGCACTGCGCGGGTTGGCGGCTGCGTCAGGTAATCGATGATGAGGGGTTCGACACCGCTATTGCGGATCAGTGCCAGCGTGTTGCGCGAGGTACCGCAAGCAGGATTGTGATAAATGGTGACGGTCATTGGCACTCCTTGGAAGTGATGAGGGGCGGGTTGCAGGCGTTGCCGCCACAGCAGTTGTCGGTCAGGTAGGCGAGCAGTTCGTTCATCGTGCCAAATTGCGCCGCATAAATAATCGAGCGGCCATCCTGCGTGCCGGTCACCATGCCGGCATGGCTCAATTCTTTCAGGTGGAACGAGAGCGACGACGGCGGGATGGCCAACTGTTCGGCGATCCGGCTGGCGGCCAGTCCGGCCGGGCCGGCTTGTACCAGCAGGCGAAAGACGGCCAGCCGGGAATCGTGGGCCAGGGCAGCGAGGGCAGTAACGGCAGTTTTTGTTTCCATGTTTCGATAATAGTCGAATTGAATCCATTGTGGCGGAAATAGATCGTTGCGGAAGTAACCGCGAGTTGGTTGCTACGTATCAATCCGCTGCGCAAATGCGGCCCGCATACTGCTGCTTCCCTTTCTTGTTTGCCGGACCAACGACGATGCGCATGATCAAACAAACGCTAGCCGACCACCGCGCCGTGCTGACCTTTCTGGTTGGCATGGTGTTTTTACGCAGTGCGATTGCCGACTGGTATTCGGTACCGTCCGGATCGATGTATCCGACGGTCATGATCGGTGACCGCATCATCGCCGAGCGGTTTGCCTACGACCTGAAAGTGCCATTCACCGATGTCGTCATCGCCCATATTGCCGACCCCCGGCGCGGCGACATCGTCACGTTTTCATCGCCCGAAGATGGCAGACGACTGATCAAGCGGCTGGTTGGCTTGCCCGGCGACACGGTCGAACTGCGCAATGACGTTCTGACTCTCAATGGCGTGCAGGCATCGTATGCCACGGCCACCGGTGCGGTGGCCACGCATACCACGCCCGATTATCAGGGCAGGCAGGTGGTGCTGGAGGAGCGGATACTGGGCAGTCAGCGCAGCATCATGCTGATGCCGGGGCGCACTGAGGCGCGGCGCAACTTCGGTCCGATGCAGGTGCCGCGCGACCATTACCTGATGCTTGGTGACAGCCGCGACAATAGTCTTGATTCGCGCTATATCGGGTTCATCAAGCGCGCCGCGATTACCGGCCGGGTCGGACGGGTCGCGTTTTCACTGGATGCCGAACGCCATTTTATTCCGCGCTTGGAGCGCTTCGGTGCCTCGTTGATGCACGCCGACCCGCCATGAAACGCCCGGCCTCAGGCACTGGCGGGATCGCCGAACACGCTAGTCCAGAGTTGCTGTACCGCCAGCGCTTCCGTGGCAACCCGCTCCGGTGCCACCAGCGCCTGCTCCTCGCCCTGCAAGCGCGCATGATGCTGCAGTTTGCGATAGACCCGGTAGGCATTGGCCACCGCAGCAGCCAGTGCAGCGTCAATCAGGCCCAGCCCGCTCGCCAGTTTCAGCAAGGCGATATTACCGATGTCGTCGGTCAGTTGCGGCGATGTTGAAGCATGCAACAGGACCAGGTACTGGACGATGAATTCGATATCGATCATGCCGCCACGGTCATGCTTGAGATCGAACTGGCGATTCCGGGCCGGATGGGCGCTGGTCATCTTGTCGCGCATCGTCCTGACTTCCTGCTGCAGCGGTGCGGCCTCGCGCGGTTGGCGCAGCACGTCGAGCCGCAACAGTTCAAAGCGCTGACCGATATCGGTATCGCCAGCACAAAAGCGTGCGCGCGTGAGTGCCTGGTGTTCCCAGACCCAGGCTGATTTCAGCTGGTATTTCTCGAACGCGGCAATGGTTGAGACCAGCAACCCGCTGGCGCCGTCGGGACGCAGCGCGATGTCGATATCGAACAGGATGCCGGCTGGTGTATGGCTGGTCATCCAGGTAATGAAGCGCTGGGCCAGCTTCGCGTATTGCGCCGGTGCTTCCGGATCGTCGTCCTCGAACAAAAAGATCACATCGAGATCCGACGAATAGCCGAGTTCCTTGCCGCCGAGCTTGCCATAGGCAATCACGGCAAATTTCGGAATGTCGCAATGACGCTGCGGCAGCGTGTTCCACACCGCCAGAACCGTCTGGTCGACCAGGATGTCGGCCAGTGTCGATAAATGATCGGCCAGGTGCTCGACACTAAGGTCACCTTCGATGTCCTGCGCCAGCAGGCGCAGCGTTTGCGCATGGTGCATTTCGCGCAAGGTATCCATCTGGCGTTCGGTATCCCCGGCTGTGGCGGCGAGCTGGCGCTGCAATTCGAGGCGAAAGGCAGGCCAGTCGGGTGCGGCGCGCAAGGTGCGGTCGTCCAGCAACTCATCGAGCAGGATCGGATGGCGGGTCAGGTATTTGGCGGCCCAGTCGCTGGTGCTCATCATGCGTACGACGCGCTGCAACGCATGCGGATACTCGGTCAGCAAGGCCAGATACGCGGCGCGGCGCGCTACGGTTTCCATGAAATCGAGCAGCCGGTACAACGTGATCAGTTGCATCGCGCCACAGTCGGCCAACAGCGGCAGCGCCACATTGACCAGCGCGATCAGGCGATTGCGGCTGATTTCAGGCAGTGCCTGCAGGCGGCTCGATTGCCAGGTCGACAGCAGGCGCCGTGCGCCTTCATGTGCTTCGCTAAAATCCAGTCTGGCCAGCACCGCCTCGAGTGCATCGAGCGGGTCGTCGGACAGCATTGCGTCGTGGATGCCGGGATACTCGGCGGGACGTGCACCATCAGAGCACTCCTTGTCGGCAAATATCGCATCGAACTGGGTCGATACGCATTGTCGCTGTCGTGCCAGTTCAGCCAGCAGACCGGCGGTATCGGCATAGCCCATCATGCGTGCGACGATCAGCTGGTCCGGTTCGCTGGCGGGCAGCGTGTGAGTCTGGGCATCATCGAGATATTGCAACCGGTGTTCGAGGTTGCGCAGGAACGTGTAGGCATGCAGCAGTTGGGTGACTACCTCCGGCTCCAGCAATTGCTTGTCAGCCAGCGACTCCAGAACGCCGCGGGTCGAGCGCGAGCGCAGGTCGGCATCGCGACCACCGCGAATGAGCTGGAATACCTGCGCCAGAAATTCAATCTCGCGAATGCCACCGCGGCCCAGCTTGACGTTGTTGCTGCGCTCCGGATGCCGTGCCTCGACCCGTGCCACTTCGGCGCGAATCTGCCCGTGCATGCCGCGCAATGCATCGATCGATCCGAAATCGAGATAGCGCCGGTACACAAAGGGCTGCACGACGCTGTCGAGCGCAGCGATGTCGGCTGGCGCGCCGCAGATCGCGCGCGCCTTGACCCACGCATAGCGTTCCCACTCGCGCCCTTGCACCAGCAGGTATTCTTCGACCATGTTGATGCTGGCCACCAGCGGTCCGGCATTGCCGTTGGGCCGCAATGCCATGTCGACGCGGAAGGTGAATCCATCCTGTGTGATTTCAGACAGGTCGCCGATCAGCCGGCGCCCGAGACGGATGAAAAATTCATGGTTCGACAGGGTGCGCTGTTGCGGCGCCGTGGGCCGCGTGTCGCCGTCTTCCGGATACACGAAGATCAGGTCGATGTCCGACGACACATTGAGTTCGCCGCCGCCCAGCTTGCCCATCCCGAGCACGATCAGCGCTTGCGGCAAGCCGCTGTCGTCGCCGGTCGGCACGCCGTGCAGCGCTTGCAGTTCGGCGCTCAACGCCGCGACATGGGTTTGCAGCGCGAATTCGGCGAAGGCCGTCATCGTATCGACCACCTGCGGCAGGTCACCGGCACTGGCCAGGTCGCGCGTGATCAGCGTTGACAGCAGCAAATTGCGCAGACGACGCATGGCACGCGGCAGTGCCAGACCGGCGCTGATTTCTTTTTGTAATAAGCGCGCAAACAGCGATGGGCTCAGCGATAATCCGGCAAGCTCGGCGAGCTGTGCGGCACGGGCCGGATCGGCCGCCAGCCAGCGGGCATGAAAGCGGGAGTCAACGCTAGAATCAATGCGCAATTGGCGTACATCCGAACCGGGGGCATTAGTGCTGGTCAAACTGGAATTGGTCATAGTGTGGAGATGTTTTCAGGAATGATGCAACGACGTGTGACTCACGAAGAACAAGGTAGTCATTCTATGCGAAGCCGCTTGCAGGGTTTGCGCAGAGTCGTCCGTTGACGCCCCCCGATTCCTTGTCTGCAACATCGTCCGGCCGACGCCTGACGAAGTCATGGCGCGCTGTCGTGCGCGGCTACCGTTACGTCAATGTCGCTACCTACCACACGGTCGGCGCGCTGCTCAAGCTGTTGCTGGCGCTCTATCTGGTGCTCTGCCTGCTGTTCCTGCTGATGCGGTATCTGGTGTTGCCCAATATTGACCAGTACAAGCCGGATGTCGAGCAACTGGCCAGTCGTGCCATCGGCCAGCCGGTCAGTATCGGTACCATCGCGGCAGCGTGGCACGGGTTGTATCCGGATCTGGTGCTTGGCAACGTGGTGATCCATGACCAACGCGGCGAGGCTGCCTTGACCTTGCCCAAAGTCGAAGCGACGCTATCGTGGTGGAGTGTGGCAGTCGCCGACCTGCGACTGCGCCGCCTGACGCTGGAGCAGCCCGATATCGATATCGTGCGGGATCCGCAGGGTCGCATTCTGGTCGCCGGCATCGCCATCGACAGTGGCAAGCCGGGCGATAGCGCCGCTGCCGACTGGATTCTGGCACAGGATGAAATCGTTATTCGTGGCGGACGGATTCACTGGGTCGACCAGCAGCGCGGTGCACCGGAACTGATCCTGCAACAACTTGACTTCACGCTGCGCAACAGCTGGCGCGAGCACCGGGTCGCGCTCAAAGCCGTGCCGCCGGTCGCGCTGGCAGCGCCGCTCGATGTACGTGCCACGTTTAGCCATCCGCACTTCAGCACACCGATCTCCGATCCGCGCCAGTGGCGTGGCGAGCTCTATGCCGACCTGCGCGAAACCGACCTGACAGCCTGGAAAACCTGGATCGACTTGCCGTTCGACCTGCAAAGCGGTCGCGGTTCGGTGCGGACCTGGCTGAGCATTGACCGGGCCCGTATCGCCAATCTGACCATTGACGTCGACGTGGCCGGAGTCGTCACCCGTTTGCGTGAGGATTTACAACCTCTCAGCCTGAAGCGCGCCAGCGGTCGCATTGCGGTGCGCGAAGCCCTCAATGCCAGGACCGCGATCGGCATCCCGACTTTTGGTGTGCACGGCCACACGATTGCGTTGACCGATTTTTCGATGGAGACCGACGATGGCCTGCAGTTGCCGCTAACGACGATCACCGAAACCTACGTCGCCGCCACCGCCACGGCGCCGGAAAAAATCCAGATCCAGGCCAAGCGGCTTGATCTGGCCACGCTGGCCAATCTGGTCGAGCGCTTGCCGCTGCCGGCCGCGCAGCATCAGATGCTGGCCGACTTTGCCCCGCGCGGCCGGTTGCAGGATTTTCAGGCCAGCTGGCAAGGCGCTTATCCGGCCATTACGACCTACAACATCAAAGGCAAGTTCAGCGGCCTGAGTCTCAGTGCCCAGCCGGCCCGCGCCGCGCAGCCGCGCACGGCCGGCAGCCCGGCGCTCGCGGCCGTGCCGGCCATTCCGGGTTTCGACAATCTGACTGGCAGCATCGATGCCTCCGACCGGCGCGGTGCGCTCGATCTGGCATCGACAAATGTCGCCGTGCGCCTGCCCGGTTACCTCAGCGATCCGCTGGTGCCGTTCGAGCAACTGACGATGCAGTCGCGCTGGGCCTTCCAGAGCAATGACCAGTTGCTGCTGCAAATCGATCAGCTCGATTTTCTGCAGGACGGTGTGCGGGTCAATGCCAGCGGCAATCATCTGTTGTCGCTGCTGGCCAATGACACCACGCCGGGTACGATGGACATGACCGCGACGGTCGCCGCGCTCGATATCAACCGGGTCGCGCGCTACCTGCCGTTGCAAACCCCGGGACCGCTGCGTGCCTGGCTGAGCGGCGCACTGCAGCAAGGGCAGGCCAGGGATGTGGTGGTTCGGATCAAGGGCGACCTCGCGCAATTTCCATTTGCCGGCAACCGGTCTGGTGACAAACCCAAGGGGATCTTTACTGTCAACGCCAGGATCGACAATGGTGCGATGCTCTATGATCCCGGTTTTTTTGGTCCTGATGGCAAGGCACCGTTGTGGCCTCTGCTGGAAAAAGTCCGTGGCACGCTGCTGATCGACCGCACCCGCCTGGAAATTCGTGGCGACAGTGCCTTGACTAAAGACGTCGCCTTGTCGAAGGTCAGGGCAGTCGTGCCTGATCTGCTGTCGACTGATCCGCAACTCGAGATCGATGGCGAAGCCAGTGGCGCCTTGCAGGACATGGTGCGCTACGTGAATGCCAGTCCGGTGCTGGAGTGGATCGGCCGTTTTACCGATGAAACCAAAGCGGTTGGTCCCGCCAGGCTGGCACTTAAGCTGCGTTTGCCGCTGGATCACCTGATTGATGCCAAGGTCAATGGCACGCTGCAATTTATGGGTAATGACGTGACTTTGCAAAACGCGATTCCGTTGCTGGGCCAGACTGCCGGCAAGCTCGAATTCAATGAAAAAGGGTTCACGCTTAATGGCGTACGGGCCCGCTTCCTTGGCGCGCAGTCCACCATCGCCGGTGGCTCGCAGGAGAATGGCAACATCGTCGTCAAGGTCGACGGCGGTGTGACAGCCGATGGCTTGCGCGAGACCTATCCCGATCCGGCACTACAGCGTCTGCTGCAAAAAATTTCCGGTGCCAGTCGCTACAACGCAACCATCAGCGTTAAGAAAAATCTGGCCGAAGTGATCGTCGACTCTAGTCTGCAGGGGCTGGCCCTGGACTTGCCGGTGCCGTTACGCAAAAGTGCCGTCGAGAGTCTGCCACTGCGTTTTGAGCTGGCTGGCTTGCCCGCCGATACAGCCCAAAATCAGCGCGAGGAAATCAAGGTGTCGCTGGGCAGCGCCGTGTCAGCACGGTATCTGCGCACCAAAGCTGCCGGGAAAAATGCCACCTGGCAGGTAGTGCGCGGCGGCATTGGTGTCAATACGCCGCCACCCGAGCCGGCGGATGGCCTGCATCTGAATGTCAGCTTGCGCACCCTCAACATCGACGACTGGCGTGCGCTGGTGTCTCCGGTGGGCCCGGTGGAAAAGCAGCGTGATACGTCGTTCGCCGCCAGCGTGGCCAGCGAGTTTGCACTGGAGCAGTTCATCGAGCCTGACGTGATGGCAGCGCGCGCGACGGAACTGATTATTTCTGGCAAGAAGCTCGATAACGTGGTGGTCGGCGTTTCGCGCCAGAACAATGTCTGGCAAGCCAATATCGATTCCGGCCAGGCTTCCGGTTATCTGACCTGGACCGAAGCGCTGCCCGGACGCGGCCTCGGCAAGGTGACGGCACGCTTGTCGAGGTTGACCATCCCGCAGTCGGCAGCGACGCAGGTGGCCGATCTCCTCGAGAGCAAGGACACGGCCACGCAAATCCCGGCGCTCGATATCATCGCCGAAAATTTCCAGCTGATCGGCAAGCCGTTTGGCCGGGTCGAACTACTGGCCAATAATGTGGCGGCTGTCAGCGGGACCGAATGGCGCATCAGCAAGCTGTCGATTGCCAATCCCGACGGCACGTTGAACGCCAGCGGCAAGTTCATCAGCCGGGATGGCAAGAGCGTGAGCAATCTGAGCTATGCGCTGGAGATTGCGGATGCCGGAAAATTGCTCGGTCGATTCGGTTTCGATAATGTTTTGCGCGGTGGAAAAGGCCAGTTGTCAGGTGATTTGACCTGGGACGGCGTACCCTTTTCGCTCGATGTGCCGAGTCTGAATGGTCAGATCCAGTTAGGCATGACGGCCGGACAATTTCTGAAAGTGGATCCGGGCGCGGCGAAACTGCTGGGCGTGCTGAGCCTGCAATCTCTGCCACGTCGGCTGGTACTGGATTTTCGCGACGTGTTTTCGGAAGGATTTGCCTTCGATGACATCACTGCCAACGCCGTCATTACCAAAGGCGTCGCCAGTACCAATAATTTCAAGATGCGCAGCGTGAATGCGACGGTGCTGCTCGATGGCTCGGTCGATGTCGCGTCCGAGACGCAAAACCTGCACGTCGTCGTGCTGCCCGAAATCAATGTCGGTGCCGCCTCGGTGGTCTACGCGCTGGCGGTCAATCCGATCATTGGTGTAGGCTCATTTCTGGCGCAATTGTTCTTGCGCGATCCGCTGATGCGCGCGTTCACTTTTGAATACGCGATCACCGGAGCGTGGAAAGACCCGCTCGTCACCAAGCTCGATCGCAAGACCGGCGCACCGGTCGAGCCCGATCCGGTACCTGTTGAGGCCGCAAAAAAAGGATAAGCGATGATTGATCAGCCGATGAAGACCGCACCGAACAAGGCCTTTGCGGTGGCCGCCATCCAGATGGTGTCGACACCGTCTGTTGCTCGTAATCTTGAGGTGGCTGCCCGACTCGTGGCCGACGCGGCAGCACGCGGCGCGCAACTGGTACTGTTGCCGGAGTACTGGCCGGTCATGGGCATGCACGAGTCCGATAAAATCGCGCTGGCCGAAGCAGCCGAAGGCGGGCCGATCCAGCAAGCGATGGCCGGCATGGCACGCCGGCATGGCATCTGGCTGATCGGCGGAACGCTACCGATGGTGGCGACCGAAGCCGGCAAAATCCGCAACACCACGCTGGTCTACAGCCCGGCTGGCGAACTGGTGGTGCGTTACGACAAGATCCACCTGTTCAGTTTTTCCAGCGGTACCGAAGCCTACGACGAAGCGCGCACAATTGCGCGCGGCGCCGATGTAATGACGTTCGACGCGCCCTGCGGCCGGGTTGGCCTGTCAGTCTGCTACGACCTGCGCTTCCCCGAAATGTACCGGGCAATGGGCAGTTGCGCACTGATCGTCGTGCCGGCGGCCTTCACCTACACTACCGGTCAGGCCCATTGGGAAATCCTGCTGCGCGCCCGCGCGATCGAAAACCAGTGTTACGTGCTGGCTTCCGGGCAGGGCGGACGCCATGAAAACGGCCGTCGCACCTGGGGCCACAGCATGCTGATCGATCCGTGGGGCAAGGTTTGCGACGTCTTGCCGGAAGGTGAGGGACTTGTATTCGGCCAGGTCGAGCCCAGTTACCTCGAAGAGGTGCGGGCCAGTTTGCCCGCCTTGCAGCATCGTCGCCTCTGAATCCATTTCCACTCGCCTCTTGCAAAGCCCTCCTGCCATGAACCTGTTCGTACCGAGTTTTTCCAATCTGACGGTGGCGCGTGACGTGCTGCTGACGCCGTTCGGTCTCGACGAAGGCAAGCTGCTCAAGGCGATCGGCACCATGTTTACCCACAAGGTCGATTACGCCGACCTGTATTTTCAGTCGACCAAAAGCGAAAGCTGGAGTCTGGAAGAGGGCATCGTCAAGAGCGGCAGTTTTTCGATCGATCAGGGCGTTGGCGTGCGTGCAGTTTCGGGTGACAAGACTGCCTTTGCGTACTCTGACGAACTGTCCGAAGCAGCTTTGCTGGAAGCGGCCGCGGCCACCCGCACGATTGCCCGTCAAGGGGCCGGCAAGGTCAAGGTCGCCGGATCCCATCGGCCATCCGGTGGCCGCGCACTGTATTTGCCGCATGATCCGCTGGTGTCCCTGGAGGCTGCGGACAAGGTAAGCCTGCTCGAACGGATCGAACGGATGGCGCGCGCGCGTGACCCGCGCATCGTGCAGGTGATGGCAGGTCTGGCTGCCGAATACGACGTCGTACTGGTATTACGCAGCGATGGCGTGCTGGCCGCCGACATCCGGCCGCTGGTGCGGCTGTCGGTCACCGTGATCGCCGAACAGAATGGCCGGCGCGAAACCGGTTCGGCCGGCGGTGGCGGACGTTTCGGCTATGGCTATTTTACCGATGCGCTGCTGGAACAGTACGCCACCGAAGCGGTCGATGCCGCACTGGTTAATCTCGATGCACGGCCGGCACCGGCCGGTTCGATGACGGTCGTGCTTGGCGCCGGCTGGCCCGGCATTTTGCTGCATGAAGCGATCGGTCATGGTCTGGAAGGCGACTTCAATCGCAAGGGCTCCAGCACGTTCGCCGGCCGGATCGGCGAGCGGGTCGCTGCCAAAGGCGTCACCGTGGTCGACGACGGCACCATTGCGGACCGTCGTGGCTCGCTCAACATCGACGATGAGGGCAATCCGACCCAGTGCACCACGCTGATCGAAGACGGCATCCTGAAAGGCTATATTCAGGACACGATGAATGCGCGCCTGATGAAGATGCCGGTCACCGGCAACGCCCGGCGCGAATCATTTGCCCACCTGCCGATGCCGCGCATGACCAACACCTACATGCACGGTGGCGACAAGGACCCGGCAGAAATTCTGGCCTCGGTCAAACACGGTTTGTATGCGGTCAATTTCGGGGGCGGGCAGGTCGACATCACCAACGGCAAATTTGTCTTCTCGGCCAGTGAGGCTTACCTGATCGAAAACGGCAAGCTCACTTATCCGGTCAAAGGCGCCACACTGATCGGTA
This sequence comes from Bradyrhizobium sp., assembly GCA_047621665.1. Classification (GTDB taxonomy): domain Bacteria; phylum Pseudomonadota; class Gammaproteobacteria; order Burkholderiales; family Burkholderiaceae_D; genus Actimicrobium. Next base: position 165,182 of record JBLHMB010000001.1, read on the forward strand.
ACGGACCGGATGTACTGAACCGCGTATCGATGGTCGGTAACGACATGCGGCTCGACAGCGGCGTCGGCGTTTGTGGCAAGGACGGGCAGAGCTTGCCGGTGGGCGTCGGGCAACCGACCTTGCGTATTGATGGGGTGACGGTGGGTGGGACGGCGTAGTGCAGGCGGTAGTCGTTAAATTAATTTGCCGGCAAGCTTGCCAAGCACGATGTTTTACTGCACTATCGTCGAACCAAAAATAACATCACTCGAGAATCAATAACCAAATACACAAGTCCATGCCATCACGTTACTTCTTCTTTTATTTTTACTTTAGCGGTTCCAGCCCAAAGGCGGTGGAAAAGCGGACGGTACACGTAAAAGCAAACTTAGCGTAACCAACCAGATTCCTTAAAAACCGCCAGCGATGGCGGTTTTTTTATTTCCGGATTTTCATTCGATTACCTTTTTCAGACTGGAGAACACCATGCCCCGCACCGACGATTTGCGCATTCGAGAAATGAAAGAACTGACCCCGCCCTCGCATCTGATCCGCGAATTTGCCTGCTCCGAACATGCCGCGACGGTCGCCGCCGATTCACGCACCGCGTTGCATCGCATCCTGCACGGCCAGGACGACCGCCTGATGGTGGTCATCGGCCCGTGCTCTATCCATGATCCGAAAGCCGCCCTCGAATACGCCCGTCTGCTGGTCGAGGCGCGCAAGCAATTCGCCGGCGATCTCGAAATCGTGATGCGGGTGTATTTCGAAAAACCGCGTACCACGGTCGGCTGGAAAGGTATGATCAACGACCCGTTCATGGACAACAGTTTCCGCATCAACGATGGTTTGCGCATGGCGCGCGAACTGCTGCTGGAAATCAATGAGCTGGGTCTGCCGGCCGGTACCGAATTCCTTGACGTGATCAGCCCGCAATACATCGCCGATCTGGTCAGCTGGGGTGCCATCGGCGCCCGCACTACCGAATCGCAAATCCATCGCGAACTGGCGTCCGGTTTGTCCTGTCCGGTCGGTTTCAAGAACGGTACCGATGGCAACGTCAAGATCGCCATCGATGCGATCAAGGCAGCCTCGAATTCGCATCACTTCCTGTCGGTGACCAAGGGTGGTCATTCGGCCATCGTCTCGACCAATGGCAATGAAGATTGCCATATCATCCTGCGTGGTGGAAAAAGCCCGAACTACGATGCGGCCAGCGTCGATCAGGCTTGCAAGGAAATTGCTGCCAACGGTTTGGCGGCACGTCTGATGGTTGATGCCTCGCATGCCAACAGCAGCAAAAATCCGGCCAACCAGATTCCGGTGTGCGCCGACATCGCGGCACAGGTCGCCGCTGGAGACGAGCGTATCGTCGGCCTGATGATCGAATCGCATCTGGTGGCAGGTCGCCAGGACCTGATTGCCGGCAAGGAACTGGTGTACGGTCAATCGATCACCGACGGTTGCATCAGCTGGGACGACAGTGTCGGCGTGTTGCAGGGATTGGCAGATGCAGTACGTCAGCGTCGTTTGGGCAAGGCCCGCGAAGTCTGATCAGTAGCGTTTGGTCAGCACCATTTGCTGACCATCGCGCTGCATCAGCGTACGGTTCAGGAACGACATGCCGAGTAATGCAAATGGCAAACCCTGTTCCTGGATCAGCGCATCAACGCCGCTGAGCGTGATGTCGCCAATCCGGACGTTATCAAGGCGTACCAGAAAAACCGGAATGACGCCGTTGGCGGTATTCGAAAACGTCCGTTGTCCGGTCTTGTAATCAATCCCCAATCGACGCGCCTCTTGCGCCGACATCGACACCATGCTGGCTCCGGTATCGATCATCACCGGTAATGCCAATCCATTGATCATGGCCTGCGCCATGAAGTGACCACGGCTATCGGCTTGTAGCGTGATGCTGGGCGCACCTTGCGATTGCGGGCGGCTGAAATGCGTACCAATCGCCAGTTCCTGGCGCTTGCCGTGTTCGTCCAGCACGGCACCCGTGGCGCTCACGCTGGTCAGTCGTACGCCGTCGGCGACCACGGCGCCCACTGCGTAGGTGCGCGGTGGTGCGCCATCAATGACCAGCACGGCCTTGCCGGGAAACAGACCGACCAGACCGATCGAATCGGCGTGCGCAGCGCTACTGGCGACGCACAACAGCAGCAGCCATCGGGCGATGCGGTGTGCCCTGCCGGTTGCGTCAGCAGCGATGATGGATCAGTCGCGGAAGTTGTTGAATTCGAGCGGCAGTTCCGGCACATCCTTGCGCAGTGCAGCCATCGCAGCCTGCAGGTCATCGCGCTTGGCGCCGGTGATGCGAACCGCTTCGCCCTGAATGCTGGCCTGGACTTTCATCTTGCTGTCCTTGATCAGACGGACGATTTTTTTGGCGGCTTCGGTCTCGATGCCGTTCTTGATCTTGATGACTTGCTTGACTTTGTCGCCACCGATTTTTTCAATCTTGCCGAGATCCAGAAAACGCAGGTCGACATTGCGTTTGGCCAGCTTGTTATTGAGCACATCGCGCACCTGGCTCAACTGGAAGTCGGCATCGGCGTAAGCGGTGAGTTCAAATTCCTTTTGTTCGATACGGGCATCGCTACCCTTGAAATCGAAGCGGGTGGTGATTTCCTTGTTGGACTGGTCGATGGCGTTCTTGACTTCGACAATATTGGCTTCCGAGACAACGTCGAATGACGGCATGGTGTTTTCCTTGTTGGGTGCGGTGATGCAGTAGTGCAGATGAGTTGGCAGGGAAAGAGCGGTAGGCATTTCCCGGGCTGGTACCCATTTTAACGGACAAAAAAACAGGTGGCTATGCGCATGCATGGGTAAACTGCAGGCATGCCTTCTTTCACCACTCCGAACTCCACGCCGACGCCGATATTGCAGCCGGATTTTTCGTTGCGCCCCCTCAATACGTTTGGCATCGAGGCGATGGCCGAGCTCTATCTGCCGGTGCGCGAGGTGGCTGATCTGCAGTGGCTGTACAGCGTGCTGCAGGCCGATCCGGCACTGGCGCGCCTGCCGCGCCTGATCCTCGGTGGCGGCAGCAATCTGGTGCTGACCGGAGATTTCCATGGCCTGGTACTGCATAGTTGCAGCCGTGGTATCGCACTTGTCGGACAGGATGACGAGCGGTCGCTGGTGCGTGCGGCTGCCGGCATCGGCTGGAACGAACTGGTGAACTGGACGCTGGCGCGGCAACTGGGCGGGCTGGAAAACCTGTCGCTCATTCCCGGTACCGTGGGCGCGGCACCGATCCAGAACATCGGTGCCTACGGGGTCGAAATGGAGCGCTACTTTCATTCGCTGACTGCTTTCGATCTCCAGCGCGGCACGCTCTTCACACTGGATCGCGCCGGTTGCCGCTTCGGTTATCGCGACAGCATCTTCAAGCACGACTGGCGCGACCGCGCGGTGATTGTCGACGTCACGTTCACGTTGCCGCGACACTGGACTCCCGACTTGCGTTATGCCGAACTGGCTGCTGCGCTGGCGACTATCGCCACGCCGACCATGCAGCAAGTCAGTGCTGCCGTCATCGCGATCCGCCAGCGCAAATTGCCTGACCCGGCCGTCATCGGCAATGCCGGCAGCTTCTTCAAAAATCCGCTGGTGTCGCGCGTGCAGCGTGATGCGCTGCTGGCGCAGCATCCGGCGCTGGTCAGTCACGACCAGCCCGACGGTAGCACCAAGCTGGCGGCCGGCTGGCTCATTGACCAATGCGGCTGGAAGGGGCGTGCGCTCGGGGCCGTGGGTGTCTATCACAAGCAGGCGCTGGTACTGGTGAATCTGGGCGGGGCATGCGGCGCCGACGTGCTGCAACTGGCGCACGCCATCCAGGCTGATGTGCTGCGACGTTTTGGGGTGCAACTGGAGCCGGAACCGATTTTTGTCTGATACCACGATGGAATAACCGCAAGTAAGCACTTTTTGACCGAGATGGTGATACTTCCCAGTAGAAAAAAATGTTAAGTTGTAGGCTCACGGACTTGCCGGTTCATGTCGAACCCCATTGCACTTGGAGACCCGTACCTGATGCCAGCTTTTGCGCCGCGTGTTCCTGTTCCGTCGCTGGCTGCCACCGGAATCGTATCGACCTTGCTGGCATTGACGCTGACAACGATCATCTCGCTGTCGAGCATGAGCGAATTCAAGCAACGTGCAGCCATTGTTGTCCATACCAACGACGTGATCAGCCGCATCGACGACATCAGTGCGTTGATGACCGGCGCGCAGAGTGCGGTGCGCGGCTATGTCATCACCGGTAACGATTCCTTTCTGGTCCCGTATTACGAGGCATTACATGCGCTGCCACTGCGGCTGGCCGAACTCGATGAACTGCTGGCCAGCAAGCCGGCACGGTTGCTCGACATGGCAACGCTAGCGGCGCTGGCGAACGAGTCGCTGGTCATCGGCACGCAGGTGATGCATACCCGTCGCGTCAATGTGGATGCCGACGCCGGGATGGCGTTGGTCATCGGCGGGGCGGGCGATCAGATCCAGAACCAGATACGTGCCCAGTCACATCGCATGATCGCTGCCGAGCAGACGCTGCTGGCCGAACGGGAAATCGAGGCGGCCGATAGTGCCCTGCGCGCCAGCCTCCTGATCGGACTGGGTGCTTTGATCGGTGCGCTCACCAGTGGCGGCGCCTTCCTGTTGCTGCGGATTGAAAACCGCAAACGTCGCCTCGTCGATCAGGCGCTGCTCGAAGCGAACAACACCTTGCTGCAACGCGCTGCCCAGCTTGAAGCCACCAACAAGGAACTCGAAAGTTTCAGCTATTCGGTCTCGCATGATTTGCGCATTCCGTTGCGGGCGGTGTCCGGCTACGCGCGTATGTTCGAAGAAGATTACGGCGACCGGGTCGATAGCGAGGGCCTGCGTCTGCTGGCCGTGATTCGCGATAACAGCAAGCGCATGGGTGACCTGATCGACGACCTGCTGGCGTTTTCGCGCTTTGGCCGGCAAGCCATGCAGCAGGAACGCATTGACATGCGCGCGCTGGTCGACACGGCGGTCCGGCTGGTCCGCCGCGACGAGGATTATCCGCAGGCGCAGATCGAGATCGGCAACCTGCCACGCTGTGTCGGCGACCCGGCGTTGCTGCAGCAGGTCTGGATCAATTTGCTGTCCAATGCGCTCAAGTACAGCGCCACGCGAGCTCAGCCAGTCATTCGTATTACCGGCGTCGCCGGTGCAACCGAAACGGTGTACACCCTTGCCGATAACGGTGTCGGTTTCGACATGCAGTATTACGGCAAGCTGTTTGGCGTATTTCAGCGCCTGCATTCTGCGGACGAGTTCCCCGGCACCGGGGTCGGTCTGGCGATTGCCCAGCGTATTGTGACGCGGCATGGTGGTCGCATCTGGGCCGAGGCCGTTCCCGATCAAGGCGCAACATTTTATTTTGCTTTACCGAAGCAGGAGCACGCAGTATGAATACATTCCAGCAAGTCGACATTTTGCTCGCCGAAGATACGGCGACCGATGCCGAAATGACGATGCGGGCCCTGCGCAAGCGTGGTCTGGCCAATAACCTGATCTGGGTCAAGGACGGCAGCGAAGCCATTGACTTTCTTTTTCACGAAGGGGTCTTCGCCGGCACCGCCAGCGGTAAGCCCAAGTTGGTTCTGCTTGACGTAAAAATGCCAAAAATCGATGGCATCGAAGTGCTGCGCCGCATTCGTGCCGATCCGAGCCTGCACGCCGTCCCGGTGGTCATGTTGACGTCGTCGGCCGAAGAGCGCGACATGGTTGAAAGTTACCGTCTGGGTGCCAACAGCTATATCGTCAAGCCGGTCGATACCTTTGATTGCGACAAGGTCATCAGCGATACCGGGTTCTACTGGATGCTGGTCAACAAGGTACCGGTATGAGTGACTTGCGATGACTACGCCGCTAAAAATCCTGCATCTCGAAGATGTTGCCACCGAATCCGAGCTGATCCTGCGCGAATTGAGCCGGGCCGGAATGGTCGTCAGCGCAGTAAGGGTCGAGACCCGCGCCGATTTTCTGGCGCAACTGGCATCGAATACGCCGGATGTGATCCTGTCGGATTTCTCGTTGCCCCATTTCGATGGCCTCAGTGCGCTGGCACTGGCCAATGCCTCGCATCCGGCAGTACCGTTCATTTTCATTTCCGGCACGCTTGGCGAAGACACGGCGATCGAGGCACTCAAGCAGGGTGCGGTCGACTATCTGCTCAAGACCAATTTGCAGCGCCTGGCCCCGGCGGTACTGCGTGCCATCGACGAGGCGCGCGGTCGGGCTGCCCGCTTGCATGCCGAATCCCGTTTTCGTGACCTGATCGAATATGCGCCGCATGCGATCGTGGTGTTCGATCAGCATGGCAGTATCGAGATCGTCAATGCCCAGGCCGAAGCGTTGTTTGGCTATCCGCGTAGCGCGCTGCTGGGTAGCGACGGCGCGATGCTGGCCAGCGCCCAGTTTTCGCACTGGCACACGGGCTTGCCGGATCCCGCTGCGGCCGCGGGCAGCAGCATCAGTTTTGAATGTATTGCACGTCGTTGCGACGGCAGCCAGTTTCCGGCCGAAGTCAGTCTCAGTCCGTTACATACCACCGGAGGGAGCTGGACTTCCAGCGTGATTCGCGATCTGACCGAGCGCAAGGCACAGGAAGAACGGCTGGCGCGGATGATCCGTATCCGTACCATACTCGGCAGTATCAACTTTGTGATTTTGCGTGTGCATGACAAGCAATTGCTGCTCGATGAAGCCTGCCGTATCGCGCACGAGCAAGGCCGGTTCACCAGCGCCATCATCGGCTTGCTGGATCCGGCAACACTGTTAGTACGGCCAGTGGCCTGGGCCGGTGTCGATGCGGCGTTCCTCAAGACGTTCGATTTCAGTGCCGATGGCGAGTTGCCCGGCGGCCAGGGGCTGGTGGGTGACGCGCTGCGCAGCAAGCAGGGTGCGGTCAGCAACGATCTGCAGAACGACAGTCTGGAGACACCGATGTGCAAGGCATTCCTGCAGCAAGGTTATCGCTCCGCATTCGTGGTGCCGCTGATGATTGGTCAGCAACCGTTCGGCGTGCTGGCGTTGCTGGCCAGCGAGCGCGATGCCTTCAGTGACGATGAGCAGCACCTGCTGGCAGAACTGGCCGCCGATATCTCGTTCTCGCATGATGTCATCGACAAGGAAGAGCGGATCGATTACCTGGCGTATTTTGATGCGTTGACCGGCTTGCCTAATCGCGCCTTGTTCCTCGACCGGCTTAGTCAGCTGCTGCCGTACGACGTCTCTGTGTCGGCCGAACGCATTGCATTGGTATTGATCGACATCGAACGCTTTCACCATATCAACGACACCTTTGGCCGTGCTGCCGGCGACGAGGTGCTGCGCGTGCTGGCGCACCGTTTGCGCGGGTTCCTGCCTGACGCCGGTTACCTCGCCCGCATCGGCGCCGATGCGTTTGCCTTTGTACTTAAGGACTACCGCAGTGAAACCGAGGTCGTGCATCTGATCGAAGGCGGGCTTGCCAGCCTGCTCGGCGAGCCGCTGCAGATGGGTGGCAAACCGATCCGGTTATCGGTGCGAGCCGGTATCGCGCTATTTCCCAACGATGGCCTCGACAGCGACAGCTTGCTGCGCAATGCCGAAGCAGCGCTCAAGGATGCACGTGCGGCCAAGCTGCGCTACCTGTTTTATACCGCCGAAATGAATGCCCGGACGGCCGAAAAACTGTCGCTCGAAAATCGCCTGCGCCGTGCGTTGGCCGAGCAGCAATTCGTGTTGCACTATCAGCCCAAGGTCGACCTGCGCAGCGGTCGTGTGGTCGGCATGGAAGCACTGATCCGCTGGCAAGAGCCGGGCGTCGAACTGGCCTCGCCGTTCCAGTTCATTCAGGTGCTGGAAGATACGGGTCTGATAGTCGAGGCCGGCCTCTGGGTCATCGCCGAAGCGCATCGACAATGCCTGCGCTGGCAGCAACAAGGACTGGTGGTGCCGCGCATCGCGGTCAATGTCTCGCAGCTGCAGATTCGTGAAAAGGACTTCGTGGCCCGCGTACTGGCCATTCAGGCCCGGCATCCGTGTGCGCAACTGGAGATCGAGATCACCGAAAGCCTGTTCATGGATAACGCCAGTTCGCAGCTGGCTAGCGACAAGCTGGTCTCGCTGCGCGAAGCCGGCATGACGGTGGCCATTGATGATTTTGGTACCGGTTATTCGTCGCTCGGTTACCTCGCGCGGTTGCCGATCGACACACTCAAGATTGACCGCTCGTTCATCACGGCAATGACCACCGGCAGCGAAAATCTGGCGATCGTCGCGACCATTATTTCGCTGGCGCATGCGCTGAAATTGCAGGTCGTTGCCGAAGGCGTCGAGACGGTCGCACAGCGCGATCAACTGACACAGATGGGCTGCGACCAGATGCAGGGATTTTTGTTCAGTCCGGGTGTGCAGGCAGAGGTGATGGCAGGGATGCTAGAGTCGGCGTGATGCACATGATGTTTTCCTCTGCGCGCCTGAGCGCGCCTTCCAGAATGACTACCAGGATATACGCATGACCATTGCTTTCGAATTTACTACCGTGCCGTCGCTGATCGTCGAATTTGGTGCGGCCCGCAAGCTCGGCGAACTGCTGCGCAAGCGCTTTGCGGTGACACGCCTGTGTCTCGTCACCGACAGTTTTCTGCATCGCAGCGGCTTGCTCAACCCGACCTTAGCCAGCCTCGCTGCAGCAGGTTTCGAGGTGCAGGTGATCGACGACGTCGTCGCTGATCCACCTGACCATATCGTGCTGGCAGCGGCGCAGCGTGCACGGGATGCGCGCGCCGAGCTGGTCGTCGGTCTCGGCGGTGGCTCGTCGATGGATGTGGCCAAGCTGATCGCGGTACTGGTCGCCTCGACCCAGCCGCTCGACACCATGTACGGCATCGGCAACGTCGCCGGTCCGCGCCTGCCGCTGGTGCAGGTGCCGACCACGGCCGGTACCGGCTCCGAAGTCACGGCCATCTCGATCGTCACGACCGGCGCCACCACCAAGAGCGGTGTCGTGTCGCCGCTGCTCATTGCCGACCTGGCCATCCTCGACGCCGAACTGACACTGGGCTTGCCGCCGGCCGCCACAGCCGCCACCGGCATTGACGCAATGGTGCATGCGATCGAGGCCTACACCAGTGCCCGCCTGAAAAATCCGCTGTCGGACATGCTGGCGCAAAAAGCCCTGACGCTGCTGTCGGCCCACATCGTCACCGCCTGCACCGATGGCAGCAATCGCGCGGCACGCGAAGCGATGCTGCTGGGTGCGACGCTCGCCGGGCAAGCGTTCTCGAACGCGCCGGTCGCGGCCGTGCATGCCCTGGCGTACCCGTTGGGCGGGCATTTTCATGTGCCGCATGGCTTGTCGAATGCATTGGTGTTGCCGCATGTGCTGCGCTTTAATGCACCGGCTGCCGCGCATCTGTATGCCGATATCGCTGACTGGATTGTCACTGAACCGATGCCGGCCGGTGCCGGTGATGCGACCAAAACTGCGGCGCTGATCGATCATCTGGACCGCCTTGCCGTGGCCACCAAAGTCACGCGCCGGTTGCGTGATGTCGGTGTCGCGCTGACAGATTTGCCGATGCTGGCCGCCGACGCGATGCAGCAGCAGCGGCTGTTGACCAACAACCCGCGTGCAGTGACCGAGGCCGATGCGTTGGCGATTTATACCGCGGCGTATTAGGCGTCGATGACATTACTCATCATGAGGATTTCGCTGCGCGGCAGGTCGAGTGTCAATGCGGCTTCTTTCCATTGGAGCACGCTGGCCCGGACCTGGCTTTCGATCTCCTGTGACGCTTTGAGCGTCAGTCGATATAGTTCGGCGGTCTGGCGTACTGCCGCCAGACTGGGCGAGGCGACGCTTCCATCGAACGTCAGGGCGTGCTCGGCCTTGGTGGGATTCGGGTTCATGTCAAAGGCCGGTGCCAGATTCCAGCCGGTGGAAGTGCGGAGGAATCCGTGGTTGCGTAAATGATCGTCGCGGTTGCCGGTCATGATATTGAAAATCACGCGCCGGTATAGCTGTGCCAGACCGACGTCGATGTGATTACGGGCACCCTCGTCCGACAGAAATTCGGCGATATCGAGATAGCTGGCGGGAGTGTGCTGACCATCTTGGCGCTCAAGCAGCGTCAGCGCCGAAACGAACAGCCGGCGGCTATTGTCGAGGCGATCAAAGCGCGCAACACAGAAAGTCCGGTAGGTACCTGAAAAAGCAGCCAGTCGTGACGGTGGCACCCAGATGCCGGCCTTTTTCGCCAGTCCATGCAACAGGTATTCCCAGGCGCCGACATCAATCCGGTCTTCCCGTGATGGGAATTTTGCGAACCAGAGCGTGCCATCCGTATCGGTGAAACTCGCTTTTGGCCGTGCACCACCGAGCGACGAGCCTGGCGCAATCAGCATGGACAACCACTGCAGGTACTCGGGCAGTGTTTCGGCTCCCGGCTCTTCCAGCTTCGCGCTGATGGCCGAAAGTGCTTGCAGAGTTGTTACTGGCGGTGCCGGATTGTCATGCGATGCGAGGTATGGTCCTGCGTCCGACACCTTGAAACGCAGCGCTCCCATGCGCGCTTTGTCATGCACGCCGAGCAGGAAGTCGATCTCATGCAAGGTCCGCATCGGACGTTGTTGGCGATCGGCGTCGGCCGCTTCCCTGCGTTCCATGAGCATGCGGCCCCAGCGGTCCGGTGCCGAGTCCAGGAAAATGCCGAAGCTGCCGGTGCCCCCCGTTGGATACTGGCTACCCTTGTACAAGTCCAGGCGCGGGTCCAGCATGAAGCGTGACGGATGCGAGAGCCAGTTGCTGCCGTACTCGAATACCGCAGGCATCGCCGTCACAGACGCGTCCCGGTATAGCGTACCAACCTGCTGCGTCACACCGAGTTCCGCTGCATCGAGATGGACCTGGAAAGCGTCACGCGCACCGCCTTTTCCGCTAGCTGGATGCGCCATCGCTGCCCCCGGAGGGATCATCAACCGGAGCCGTTGACGCTGCTTTGCGCACCCCCCGGAGTTTGCGTGTTGGCAGTTGCAAGTCTTGCAGCTTGCGTCCGAGCACATCATCGGCTGCCAGCGTGTCCAGGTCGTCATCGAGTCCCAGCACGCGCAGCGCGCGCATGTAAGTACCGATGGCAATGGACCAGTCGCCTTTTTCCATCCGGTGCAAGGTATCGCGCGACACATTGATGCGTTCGCAGAACTGGATGGTTGAAATTTCGCGGCGCAAGCGCGCTGTCCGCAAGCGCTGGCCAAAGGCGCGCAACTTGCGGGCGACGGCAGGAAAAGGCAGGGAAGGAGAAGTCTTCATGTCCGATAGAGTAGACAAAGAAAGCTGTCTTGTCTAATCAATCGGACATACTGATAGGGAATGACGTGATGCAGCGTGCTCGTCAGGCAGACTTCTAGCCGAAATGACAGACGTAATCGAGCGTCTCGATGGTCTCGATCTCGAAACTGGAGTTACCCGCCACGTTAAAACGCTGGCCGCCTTCGAAGCTCTGCCATTCACTCTGGCCAGCCAGCTTGATGCGGCATTTGCCGGCGTTGATTTCCATGATTTCCGGTGCGCCGGTGGTGAAGGTCAGCGTCGATGGAAAAATCACGCCCAGGGTTTTTTTGGTGCCGTCGGCAAACGTGATCGCGTGCGACACGCATTTGCCATCGAAGTACAGATTGGCTTTTTTGGTGACGGAGACGTTATCGAAATGGTCGGACATGATGGCGCTTTCAAAGTGCAGATGATGCAGATAAAAAACAAGCGGCCCGCAGGCCGCTTGTTAGGACGGGCTTTTTTACGATCCGCGTTTTTCGCGGGCAATCGCCGCGATGCGCATGCGCAAAGCGTTGAGCTTGATGAAACCACCGGCATCGGCCTGGTTGTAGGCACCATCATCTTCGTCGAAGGTCGAGATTTTCATGTCGAACAGCGAGTCAGTTTTGGAGTCGCGCGCGACGACGATGACGTTGCCTTTGTAGAGCTTCAGGCGGACCCAGCCATTGACGCATTGCTGCGTATGGTCGATCAGCGTTTGCAGCGCGACGCGCTCGGGCGACCACCAGTAACCGTTGTAAATCATCGAGGCGTAACGCGGCATCAGGTCATCTTTCAGATGCGCGACTTCGCGGTCCAGCGTGATTGATTCGATCGCACGGTGCGCGCGCAGCATGATGGTGCCGCCCGGGGTTTCGTAGCAGCCGCGTGACTTCATGCCGACGTAGCGGTTCTCGACCAGATCGAGACGGCCGATGCCATGTTTTCCGCCGACACGGTTGAGTTCGGTCAGCACCACCGCTGGCGTCATGCGCACGCCGTTCAGCGCAACGATGTCACCTTTTTCGTATTCGACGTCGAGGTATTCGGGCTGGTCCGGTGCCGCTTCCGGGCTGACGGTCCAGCGCCACATCGCTTCTTCGGCTTCGGCGCTCGGATTTTCGAGGTGACGGCCTTCAAAGCTGATGTGCAGCAGGTTGGCGTCCATCGAATACGGCGCGCCACCATTCTTGTGTTTCATGTCGACGGCGATGCCGGCGTCTTCGGCATACTTCAGCAACTTCTCGCGTGACAGCAAATCCCATTCGCGCCATGGTGCGATGATCTTCACATTCGGCATCAGTGCATACGCGCCGAGTTCGAAGCGGACCTGGTCATTGCCCTTGCCGGTAGCACCGTGCGAGATCGTGTCGGCGCCGCTTTCGCGGGCGATTTCGATCAGGCGCTTGGCGATCAGCGGACGGGCGATCGACGTGCCGAGCAGGTATTCGCCTTCGTAGACGGTATTGGCACGAAACATCGGAAAAACGAAGTCGCGCACGAATTCTTCGCGCACGTCATCGATGTGGATGTTTTCCGGCTTGATGCCGAACTTGAGTGCCTTCTGGCGCGCCGGTTCGAGTTCTTCGCCCTGACCGAGGTCGGCCGTGAAGGTGACGATTTCGCACTGGTAGTTATCTTGCAGCCATTTCAAAATGACCGAGGTGTCCAGACCACCGGAGTAGGCCAGGACGACTTTCTTGATATCGCTCATTTTATGTTCCTTCAATCAATAATTATTCGATGTCGCACGTTACCTGCCCGGCAAGGATTCAAACCCGTCCGAGCACCAGGTATTCGAGCAAGGCCTTTTGCACATGCAAGCGGTTTTCGGCCTCATCCCAGACCACCGATTGCGGGCCGTCGATGACGTCGGCGCTGACTTCTTCGCCGCGATGTGCGGGCAGGCAATGCATGAACAGCGCGTCAGGTTGTGCACGCTGCATCTTGGCTGCATCGACGATCCAGCCATCGAAGGCTTTCAAGCGTGCGTTATTCTCATCTTCGTAACCCATGCTGGTCCAGACATCGGTCGTCACCAGATGCGCGCCATCGCAGGCATCCGCCGGCTTGGCGAACAGCGTGTAGTGGGTGTTGTTGTCGTTGACCAATGCAGGATCGATGTCGTAGCCGGCCGGGGTCGAGACATTGACATGAAAGCCAAATACCTCGGCCGCCTGCAACCACGAGTACAGCATGTTGTTGGCGTCGCCGATCCAGGCCACGGTCTTGCCGGCAATCGAGCCGCGCTGTTCGATGAACGTAAACACATCGGCCAGTACCTGGCATGGATGGTATTCATTGGTCAGGCCGTTGATGACCGGCACGCGCGAATTGGCCGCAAAGCGTTCGATGATGTCCTGGCCGAAAGTGCGCACCATGATCACATCGCACATGCGCGACATCACTTGCGCCGCATCTTCGACCGGTTCGCCGCGACCGAGCTGGCTGTCACGCGTATTCAGATAAATCGCCGCGCCGCCGAGCTGATGCATGCCGGCTTCGAAGGACAGGCGGGTCCGTGTCGAATTTTTTTCAAAGACCATCACCAGCGTGCGGTCCAGCAGCGGATGGTACGGCTCGTATTTTTTGAACTTGTGCTTGATGAAGCGGGTGCGCTCGATCAGGTATTCGAACTCGGAGAGAGTGAGGTCGGAAAACTGCAGGAAATGTTTGATAGTCATAGTTGAAAACGACGAAGGAACGCTGCCGGTTACCGAAAATGGAATCGGTAATTATAAAGGATAGGGTGGGGGAAAAGCCGTTTCGATGGAGGCTGGGCGGTTGAGGCGGATTGTCGTTGGTGCCGGGTCTGTTGAAGGTGTGCGGATACAGGCGGTTTGGTCATGACGGAGCAGCAGAATCTGCAACCCCGGCACGGAAACTGGATGGCAAGCGCTCCGGATCCGCAATCAGGGTCAGAGTAATTTTCGCGATGAAGCCTGCGAAAAAAAACTCTGACCCTGATTGCTAACGATGGGGGTTTGCGACTGCTGAACAGGTCAACATCAACATCAACATCAACATCAACATCAACATCAACATCAACATCAACATCAACATCAACATCAACATCAACCCCGACGACTGCCGCGCGGTCGTCAGGTGCAATAACCGAAGGGCATTGCACCTGATGTACTGCCTGCGGCAACTGATCGCCCTAATACAATTTCTGCGACGACTCATGCAGCAACTGTACATACAGCGCATGCCGGTAAGGCAGGATCTCGCCCGCCGCCAATGCCGCAAGCACCGTGCAGCTCGGCTCGCTCAGATGATGGCAATTGTAGTATTTGCATTTGCCCAGCAGCGGTTCGAATTCCGGAAACGCCCGCTCCAGCATTCCTTCTGACAGATGATACAAACCGAATTCCTGAAAGCCCGGTGAATCAATGATGGCAGTCGACGTATCGCCGATGTTGTAGAGCCGGGTGAAGGTGGTCGTGTGCTTGCCGGTATCGAGCGCGGCCGAGATTTCGCGCACCGCGATGTCGGCGTCCGGCACCAGCAGGTTGATCAGCGACGATTTGCCCATGCCGGACTGGCCGATCAGAATCGTCGACTGCCCTTGCAGCAGCGGTGCCAGCGTGGCGACCGCGGCGTCCGGTGCGGCGCGTGCCGAGACCTCATGCACCGGATAACCGAGCCGCGCATATTGCGCCAGCCGGGTGCGGGTTTTTGGCAGCGATTCCGTGACGTCAATTTTGTTGAGGATCAGGTGGGCCTGAATGCCCGCCGCTTCGGCAGCGACCAGCGAACGCGACACCAGATCATCCGAGAAGCCCGGCTCGGTGGCGACCACGATGAACAGTTGCGTGACATTGGCTGCCAGCAGCTTGGACTTGTACTGGTCCGAACGGTACAGCAGCGAGGACCGTTCGGTGATCGATTCGATCACGCCCTGGTTGGGCGAGGTCAGTGCCACGCGCACGATATCGCCAACGGCGACATCGCTTTTCTTGCCGCGGGTGACACATTGCAGCCTGAGTCCGTCGGCATGCGCCAGATAATGGCGGCCATGGGCCGCAATAATGGTGGCATCAATCAGTTCAGGCAGCTTGGCCATCGGTCAGGAAAAAGACTGCTGGAAGATCGCATCAATCTTGGCAGCACAAACGAAGTCGTTGATCGAGAGTCCGCCGCGGCCATCATCGACCGAGTGGGTATCGAATTTGACGATACAGCGGTTGTAGGTCACGACCAGTTCCGGATGGTGGTTTTCTGCATGGATCACATAGGCGATGGCATTGATGAAGGACAGCGTGTCGTAGTAATTCTTGCAGTCGAAAGCGCGTACGACCTTGCCTTCGACGAGGTGCCAGTTGTCGAGCAGGGCGAGCAGGGGAGTGACTTCAGCGGCAGACAGGGCCGTTACGTCAGCCACGCATTTTTTTTCGAGCAGATCAGTTAGCGTCATGGAATTTACCTTGTTGGAGCGGCCAGCAGCTTGTTGATGCGCATGGTGGCCGAGGGATGGGAGTCATAAAAGGCGGAATGCAGCGGGTCCGGAGTCAGCGTCGAGGCATTGTCTTCATACAGTTTGACCAGCGCCGAGACCAGATCACGGGCGTCGGCATGGGTAGCGGCAAACGCGTCGGCTTCGAACTCGTGCTTGCGTGAACTGATCGAAGTCAGCGGTCCGAACACGAAGGTGAACACCGGCAGCACCAGCATGAACAGGATCAGCGCCATCGCATCGTTACTCATGAACAGGCTCGGTTCGACGCCCAGTCCGTTGTAGAACCAGACCTGATTTTTCAGATAGCCGAGCAGCGCCAGAAAGCCCAGCGATAGCGCGAACATCATCGCGATGCGCTTGACGATGTGCTTGAGCTTGAAGTGGCCCAGTTCATGAGCCAGCACCGCTTCGATTTCAGGTGGCGCCAGACGCGACAGTAGGGTATCGAAAAAGACAATGCGTTTGGCGGCACCAAAGCCCGAAAAATACGCATTTCCATGGGCACTGCGCTTGGAGCCATCCATCACGAACAAGCCTTGCGAGGCAAAGCCGACGCGCTGCATCAAGCCTTCGATGCGCGTCTTCAGGCTCTCGTCGGCCAGCGGCGTGAACTTGTTGAACAGCGGTGCAATGACGGTTGGAAACAGCACCAGCATCAGCAACTGAAAACCGCTCCAGACCAGCCAGGCATAGAGCCACCACAGCGCGCCGGATTGCTCCATCAGCGTCAGGATCACCCAGACCAGCGGCAAGCCGATGGCCGCACCGAGCAACAGGCCTTTGACCATGTCGGTAAAGAACAGCCCGGGTGTCATCTTGTTGAAGCCAAAACGCTGCTCGATGACAAATTTTTTGTAGTAATCGAATGGCAGATCGATCAGTCCGCTAATGAGCACGAAGGCGCTCAGCAGCACAATCTGGTAGACCATGCCCGGACCGGTTGCCTGCACCACCAGCACGGACAATAATTGCAGTCCGCCCATCAGGGTGAAACAGACTAGCACCGAGCTACTGACGAGCAGCGTCAGCAGACCGAAGCGTGTCTTGGCGATCGTGTAGTCAGCCGCTTTCTGATGCGATGCCAGCGAAATACTGGCCGCGAACTGTTCCGGCACCGTGTTGCGGTGGGTGGCGATATGCCGGATCTGGCGGGTTGCGAGCCAGAAACGCAGTGCGACTGTAATCAGCAAAACACTGACAAACAAAATTGAAAACCCGAATGAGCCCATGCTTTTCCTGTGAGAAAATGACCCGCTGAAAAATGCCAACGCGAAGGGAATCGATTATGTCACAACCGACTGAGCCGCAAACTGCACCGGGTGCAGCACAAGCACCAACGCCAGCGGCAGTACCACTGCGCACCAATGAATTCAACCTGGTCTGGCTCGACATGGAAATGACCGGCCTCGATCCGGAGAACGACCGCATCATTGAAGTTGCCGTTGTCGTCACCGACTCCGAGCTCAACATCCTGGGCCAGGGTCCGGTATTTGCGATTCATCAATCCGATGCGGCGCTCGATGGCATGGATGCCTGGAACAAGGGCACACATGGACGCTCGGGTCTGATCGAGCGGGTCAAAGCCTCGACGGTGACCGAAGCCGAAGCCGAAGCGGCGCTGATTACGTTCCTGAAAGATTTCGTACCTGCCGGCAAATCGCCGATGTGCGGCAATTCGATTTGCCAGGACCGGCGCTTCATGGCGCGTGGCATGCCGAAGCTGGAAGCGTTCTTCCATTATCGTAATCTGGATGTCTCGACGCTCAAGGAATTGTGCAAACGCTGGAAGCCGGAACTGGCCAGCGGCTTCAAGAAACACCAGAAACATACGGCATTGGCGGACATCATTGAATCGATCGAAGAACTGCGCTACTACCGCGAGCATTTCATCAAGGTGTAAAGTCGATGAATGTGAGGTCCGGTGGGCACGCTGTTGTGCCCACGCGAGCGCCCGTCGCCGCAGGACAAGCGCACCCGATTGACGGTTTTTCAGCAAGGAGAATCATGTTCACTCAAGCCTTTATCTGCGATGCGATTCGCACCCCCTTCGGCCGCTACGGCGGCAGTCTCTCCACTATCCGTACCGATGACCTCGGCGCCATTCCACTGGCCGCGCTGATGGTGCGCAATCCGTCGGTCGATTGGGAGCAAGTCAATGACGTGCTATTTGGTTGTGCCAATCAGGCCGGTGAAGATAACCGCAACGTCGCCCGCATGGCGTCGTTGCTGGCCGGCTTGCCGGTTGGCGTCTCGGGTGCCACCATCAATCGCCTGTGCGGATCGGGTCTCGATGCCATCGGTTCGGCCGCGCGCGCAATCCGCTCGGGCGATGCCAGCATGATGATTGCCGGCGGCGTCGAATCGATGAGCCGGGCACCGTTTGTGATGGGCAAGGCCGGCAGTGCTTTTGCCCGCGACACCCAACTATTCGACACCACCATCGGCTGGCGCTTTATAAATAAACTGATGAAGACCCAGTACGGGGTCGACTCGATGCCCGAGACGGCCGAAAACGTCGCCGCCGAATTCGGCATCGACCGCGCCGCGCAAGACCGCATGGCGCTCAACTCGCAACGCAAGGCACTGGCGGCGCAGTTCTCCGGTTTTTTTGATGCCGAAATTACGCCTGTCACGCTGGCCCAACGTAATGGCGAGCCGTTGATCATCACGCAAGACGAACACCCGCGCGCCACCACCGCCGAAGCGCTGGCCAAACTGAAACCGATTGTCCGTCCGGACGGTACTGTCACCGCTGGCAACGCCTCGGGGATCAACGATGGGGCGTGTGCGCTGTTGCTGGCGGACGAGCGCACCGCGCTGAAAAATGGCCTGGTACCGAAAGCCCGCGTGATTGCGATGGCAACCGCCGGCGTGCCACCGCGCATCATGGGTATCGGCCCGGCACCGGCTACGCGCAAAGTGCTGGTACATGCCGGCATGACGCTGGATCAAATGGATGTGATCGAATTGAATGAAGCGTTTGCCGCACAGGGGTTGGCGGTCATGCGCGACCTCGGTTTGCAGGATGACGACCCGCGCGTCAATCCGAATGGCGGTGCGATTGCGCTCGGTCATCCGTTGGGCGCGTCCGGTGCTCGCTTGGTTACGACGGCGATCAACCAGTTGCATCAGACCCAGGGGCGGTATGCTTTGTGCACGATGTGCATCGGTGTCGGGCAGGGGATTGCGCTGATCATCGAACGGGTTTGATGCGGAGGGCTTCAGTGCATTCGGTGCAATGCCCTTCGGTTATTGCACCGCCCGACCAAGCCCCCGTGTCCCGCTCAACCCAACCCGAACGCCTGCAACACCAGCCACACATTGGCCGCCGAGATTACCGCAAACAGCGACCATGCCAGCACCTTCAACCACGCGGCATTGACGAATCCGCCCATGATATCGACCCGCCCGGTGAGCCGCAGAAGCGGATACATGACGAACGGCAGTTGCATGCTGAGCACCACCTGACTGAGCACGAGTAAGCGGCCGACCGAGTTTTCGCCCAGCACGATTACACCAACAAAAGCCGGTACCAGCGCCAGCGCACGGGTGATGACGCGGCGTTTCCAGCAAGCGATCTTGAGCTTCAGGAATCCTTCCATGATGACCTGCCCGGCGATGGTGCCGGTGAAGGTCGAACTTTGACCCGCAGCCAGCAAACCCAGTCCGAACAGGATGCCGGCCGCCGCCGTGCCGGCAATCGGATCGAGCAGGTGATAAGCCTGGTCGATTTCGGTGACCGAGGTATTGCCGGTAGCATGGAAGGCCGCTGCGGCCAGTACCAGAATCGCCCCGTTGACCAGCAGCGCCAGCATCAGCGATACGACGGTATCGAGACTGGCGAAGCGGATCGCTTCGCGCCGGCTCGGCTCATCCTTGGCAACACGCCGTGTCTGCACGATTGACGAGTGCAGATACAGGTTATGCGGCATCACGGTAGCGCCGAGGATGCCGATGGCCAGATACAGCGCATCGCGGGTGGACAGCGCATCGATCGACGGGATCGCACCATGCAGCACCGCTTGCCAGTCGGGATTGATGAACACCAGCTGGGTGAACAGGCAGCCGGCAATCGTCAGGATCAGTGCCAGCACGATGGCTTCGACTTTGCGGAATCCCTGGCCCTTGAGACCGAGGATGAGCAAGGTGTCAAAGGCGGTCAGTAACACACCTACCGGCAGCGAGACGTTGATCAGCAGCTTGAACGCCAGCGCGCAACCGAGTACTTCGGCCAGATCACAGGCGATGATGGCAATCTCGGCCAGTATCCACAGCACGAAGGCGACCGGTGGCGAATAATTCTCGCGGCACAGCACCGCCAGATCCTTGCCGCTGGCAATGCCCAGTCGCAGGCTCAGGCATTGCAGCACGATCGCGGCCAGGCTCGACAGCACCACCACGAACAGCAGGCTGTAGCCGTACACCGAACCGGCATTGATGGCGGTGGCCCAGTTGCCGGGGTCCATGTAGCCGACCGAGATCAGCAGGCCGGGACCGGCGAAGCGGGAGGCTTTTTTCCAGAACGAGTCGGTGCTGGCGACGAAGACGCTACCGGCGACTTCGGAAGGACAAAATGGAGCAGTGGCGGTTTTGGGTAAGTGGAACATAAGAGCGGGTGGTGGTTAATTGTTGATGCGATGGACTGCATCAGGCTGGAGTTGTACAGGTCGCCATTGACCTCTTCGGGCTGCAAAAAAATAGCAGCAAGGCGACCGCAGGACGGCCGCCGTTTGTTTTATCCTTCCGCGCCGCAGCACTTCTTGAACTTCTTGCCGCTGCCGCACGAGCAGTCATCGTTACGGCCGATTTTGGGCGACTCGCGTGTGACGGTTTCGACGCCGGAGGTACGGATCGGTGCCCAGTACTTGAGGATATGCGGGATCGCCGATTCGATTTCGATGGTCATCTTGTGCGCCTTCTGCGGCGTGTCGACCAGATGCATTTCGCTCTCCTCGATCTCTTCGGCGCCAAGCAAATAGATCGGGCGCATCAGGTCGGCCAGATTCGAGGTCCAGATCGGCGCCCAGGCATCGGCGCGCAATTGCGTGCCTTCCCAGAAACCCCAGGCCCAGGCTTCGCCATCAAGCAATTGCTTGCCTTCGAACTCGAACTCGCAAAACAGCGGCTCGAATTCTTTCGGTGCGACTTCGAAGGTGATCGCGACTTCGTTCATGAAGCGCGAAATCAGGCCGACGATGTGGTCGAATTCTTTCGGGTTTTTGAAGTCCGGGCCGGTTTCGTCGGATTCGCCCCAGATCGGTGGCAGCCATTCGGCCAGCGGAACCAGTTCCGGACCGATCACGAGGGCCGTGAAATAACCGTGCAACGAGTCCATCGTCATGCAATCTTCGGCGCAACGGTCGGAAAGCAGGAATTTGTCGAGTTCGTCAAACTCTTTGTCGGACAAGGGTTGGTCGAGGTGCATGGAAAGCTCCGGGAAATTGAATGGGGCGTAGTGTATCGCCTGTATCGATCCGGTGGCTGGCCGGCATGATCAAATGCGGCCGGCCTCGCTGGCGCGGCCGTACAATGCGGACGATGAACTCAACTTTGCCTCCCTCTTTTGCCGACCTCAGCCCCGACCTGGTGCTCGACGCCCTCGATAGCATCGGCCTGCATGGCGATGGTCGCCTGCTCGCTCTGAACAGTTACGAAAACCGTGTCTACCAGATCGGCATCGACGATGGCCCGCCCGTGGTCGCCAAATTTTACCGGCCCGGTCGCTGGAGTGACGCGGCCATCCTTGAAGAACATGCCTTCGTCGAAGAACTGGTCGCACAGGAAATCCCGGTGGTATCGGCCACCCGTCTGGGCGATGGCAATAGCTTGCACAATCTCGACGGCTTTCGTTTTGCCGTGTTTGCCCGCCACGGCGGTCGCGCACCGGAACTCGAAGACCCGGCGACGCTGGAATGGATGGGCCGCTTCATCGGACGCATCCATGCGGTCGGCGCACTCAAACCTTTCATGCAACGTCCGACGCTCGACATCCACAGCTTCGGTACCGAGCCGCGTGCGTGGCTGCTCGCTCATGATTTTATTCCGCCCGAATTGCTCGCTGCCTGGCAGAGCGTGACCACGATGGCACTCGACGGCGTACGCCGTTGTTATGACCGCGCCGGCGACGTGGCCGGTCTGCGTCTGCATGGTGATGTCCATAGCGGCAACGTACTGTGGACCGATGCCGGTCCGCATTTTGTCGATTTTGATGACAGCCGCAATGGACCGGCGATTCAGGATTTATGGATGATGCTGTCAGGCGAGCGCGGCGACATGGTGCGGCAAATGTCGGATTTACTGGCCGGCTACGAAGACTTTTGCGCGTTCGATCCGCGCGAACTGCATCTGATCGAGGCCTTGCGCACGCTGCGCCTGCTGCATTATTCGGCCTGGCTGGCGCGGCGCTGGGAAGACCCGGCTTTCCCGGTGGCGTTCCCGTGGTTTAACACGCAACGTTACTGGCAGGACCGCATTCTCGAATTGCGGGAACAAGTTGCACTCATGGATGAAGCGCCGTTACGGGTGTAGCTGGTCCGGGCTGTCAGCAATGGAACCGGTGCTGTGGCATCGCCATTGACCAAAGCGACCACAATCAGGTGGTTGACTTTTGAAAGGTTGACAATGAGTGCCCCAACTATTACCTCAATGCCTGCCCGCGGGCATTCCAGCGTCCAGTCGTCTACATTGGTTAGTGCATGCCCGCACCAGTCATCAAGGGACGCGACATTGCCTGCTGTTCCCAATAATTACGATGTGTCCGTCGTCACCATCACGACGGTGACGACCACGGATGCGAAGTTAATTCCGGTTGACAGCCTGTAGATGCATCCCCGGATGCCTGCATCAGATAACAGGTCGTCATGCGACCCCATGCCTCGAGTCCCGGAAGTTTTACGGGCAGCCGGCTTGACGATGATGACTGTTTTGATCTCCGGGGCATTCGCTGGCGATTGTGCGGCTGCCGACACGGTTGGCTGCGATGGAACCTTTTAAATTACGGGTCCATTAATGACGGTAATCACAATGGTGTGATACCTCCAAGGAGCACAAAAATGACCAAATTGAGCATCACTGGCAATCATGGCACGACAGTCTCATTTGAAACCGGCACGCTCGTCTCTGAGGCACTGAAAAAAGGTCTCGGCGTCGTCAAAGCCGGCGTCGCAGCGGCAGGCGACGTCGTAAAAGCGGGAGCAGAACTGGTAGAGCAATTAGCGAAGGCAGGAGTAAAAATTAAAGACGCTGCCGGTCAAGTGATTACGCCGGCAATTGAAGACCTTAAAAAGCTGGCCGCAGATGCGGCCACGTACTGTAAAGGTGCGGTAAAAGGCACGGTCAATCAGATCGCAACGCTCGTCAACGATGCCGCTAAATATTGTAAAGAGCAGGGGATAAAAGGGCTGAGCACGCTCGATCAGGTGGCCCGCTATATCAAAGACCACGGACCAACGATCACGGTCACTCCTGGCACCGCTCACACCGAAAACACGGTCTAGTCATTCTCCCGAATCTCCCGTTCCTGAGCCTGCTCCAGCGGGCTCAGGCACGGAAACATCCGGCTTGCCACTCCACTTCAGGATTGCGCAATCGGCACATCACAGAACACGCCTCCCTCGCTCCGTCCCTCTGCAGTACGATACCGTCACTGCGCTAGCGTCCGGCTTCCACGTACAATCAGCAGCGTTGTCAGCGAACCCGGCCATGATTCTTATCGCTGTGCGGCTACCCTCTCACTTTTCTCAAGATACGACACATGCAAAAAATTCGATTTGCCATTCTCGGTGGCAGCGGTCTATACAACATGGATGGCTTGGAAGACCGCCATGAAGTCACGATTGACACGCCGTTCGGTGCACCATCGGATGCGATCACCATTGGCACGATCGAAGGCGTACAGGTTGCGTTCCTGGCCCGTCATGGCCGCGGCCACAGCTTGCTGCCTACTGAGATTCCTTATCGCGCCAATATCTGGGCGCTCAAGAGTCTGGGCGTCGCCTACCTGCTGTCGGTCTCGGCAGTCGGCTCGCTGCGTGAAGACATGGCACCGCGTCACATGGTGCTGCCGGACCAGTACATCGACATGACGCGCCAGCGCATCAATACGTTTTTTGGCGATGGCGCGGTGGCGCACATCAGCCTGGCGCAGCCGGTCTGCGCGGCACTGAGTCAGCTGGTCGCCGATGCGTTCGATGATGCCGGCCTGGCGGGAGCAACGCTACACCGGGGCGGCACGTATGTGTGCATCGAAGGGCCGGCCTTTTCGACACTGGCCGAATCGCAGCTCTATCGCGCCTGGGGCGCATCGGTAATCGGCATGACCAATCTGCCGGAAGCCCGGCTCGCCCGCGAAGCCGAAATCGCGTATGCCACGCTGGCGCTGGTGACCGACTTTGATTGCTGGCATACCGGCCACGCCCCGGTGACGGCCGAGATGGCGATCGGCAATATGATGCACAACGCCGCCGGCGCCCAGCAAGTATTGCGCGCAGCCATCCGTCGGCTGGCAACGCAGGCCCCGGTGTCGCTGGCACACACGGCACTGGCACAGGCACTGGTGACGCCGGCGTCGGCGATGCCGGCTGCGACACGTGAGAAGCTGTTGCCGCTGCTGGAAAAATATCTGTAGCGCGACCGCGCTGTTTTAAATTGTGTAATGCGCGCTGTCACGGCGCGACCAATTCCCATTTTGGAGTGACTCATGCTGCGTCCCGTCGTCCTGTTTTTTGCTGCCGCGCTGGTTTCTAGTGGTGCCTTTGCTGTTGATACGTTGCGCCTCGGCGTCGGTCTGTTCCAGCCTGACAAGGAAAAGAACGATGCCACCTACCGTCCGCTGGCCGAGTACCTGTCGAAAAAACTCGGCAAGCCGGTCCAATTGCGCACCGTCGATAGCTGGGAAGGATTGGCCAAGTCGCTCGCCAATGGCGAAACCGATATCGCGCTGATGGGTCCGTGGGGTTATGTGCTGGCCAATAATTATTCCGGCGCGCAGGCGGTTGCGACCATTCTGTATGACGGCAAACCCGAGTACTTCGCACTGATGATCACGCATCCCAACTCCGGGATTAACAGCCTGGCCGACCTGAAGGGACGCACCTTCGCTTTCGGTGACAAGGGTTCGACTTCGGGCTATTTGATCCCGACCCATCAGTTCCTGAAAATGGGCATTCCCGATCCTGAAAAATTCTTCAGCAAGGTGCTCTACACCAAACACCAGGCCATCGAAACGCAAGTCACGCGCGGTGAGCTCGATGCCGGTGCTGACTACGACCGCAACCGCAATGCGATGATCGAGCAGGGCTTGATCAAGGCCGCCGACAGCAAGATATTCTGGACCTCGGCACCGCTGCCCAATGATGCGGTGGCCGTTAGCGGTGACTTGATGAAAGATAAGGCATTGGTTGCGCAACTCCAGCTCGCATTGGAACAGGTTGGTGCCGAGCTCAAGACCAACCCGGGTTTGCTGCCAGCGCATTACACCGGCTTCGTCAAAAGCGACGACAAGCTCTACAGTTCGATCCGCGACGCCGGGCTGGCAACCGGCAAGCTGCAACCGCGCAAGTAAGCGCTGGTGCCGAGCTTCGCCGGGCGCACGCGCCTGTGGCTTTTTGCCGCGCTGTACGGAGTGCTGATCGCCGCCAGCGCGATCAGTTTCGTGCGCGACGGTGACGTGCAGTTCGGCCGCAATCCGCTGGACAACCTGCTCAAGACCGCACACGAATTGTCGCGCCCGAGTCTGCTCAATGTCTGGTTCGGCAATCCCCGTCTCGAATACCGCAATGATGCCGGCGTCGTGCTGCGCGTCGAAGACCAGCGTGCCACCGAAGAACGCTATCTGATTGGTCTGGCCGCAGCGATCTGGACCACCTTGAAAGTGGCGACGCTAGGTTCGTTGCTGGCAGCGCTGGCGGCGCTGCCGTTCGGCCTCGTCGCCGCGCGCAACCTCGCGATGCCGCGCTGGCTGGCGATGCCGGCACGCGGACTGCTCGACATCGCCCGGGCGATCCATGCGCTGGTGTTCGGTTTGCTGCTGGTCGGTATCATCGGACTCGGTCCGATGGCCGGTATTCTCGCCATCGCTTTTCACTCCTTTGGTACCTACGGCAAGCTGTACGCCGAGGCCATCGAGAACATCGACGAGCGCCTCATCGATTGCGGTCGGGTGATCGGCATGACGCCGCTGCAAACCGTCTGGCATGCGTTGCCACGTACGCTTTTGCCGCAGGGGTTGTCGATCCATCTTTACATCTGGGAATTCAACATGCGCGACTCGACCGTGCTTGGCTTGATCGGCGTGGGCGGCCTCGGGCTGCTGGTGTCCGAGGCCGTCTCGCTGTTCCAGTGGGGCCGGCTGGCGACATTGTTAATCGCCATTGTCCTGCTGGTAACCTGCTTCGACCGGATCAGCCGGCGAGTGCGTACGATTCTGGCGGCGCGGTCACACTGAGAAAGCGGTTTTCGATTACGGCAATGGTCTGATGCAGGATGTCAGCCTGAACCGGCCGGCGCAACAGAGAGCTGCGGCCGATCCGGCAACCATGGAGTTGTAGGGAGATTGTCAACTCCACAGTTGTTTTGTTCCCGCTTGTCAGGATCGCTGTATCAGATCGACCAAGCGCTATCCGACCGTTTCGGTTTATCCTGCCCGCTGTCGCTTTATAAGGATCATCTATGCACGCAACTCTTCCTTTGCTCGTTGCCACCGACTTTCCGGCGCTTCGACGCCACCGTCCCGATACCCTGCAAATTAATCTGGGCACCACCTGTAACCAGTCCTGCCTGCACTGCCATGTCAATGCCGGCCCGACCCGTACCGAACAAATGGATCGCGCCACCATCGGGCAAGTCCTCGACGTGCTGCGCCAGGGCGATATCCGCACCATTGACCTGACCGGCGGTGCGCCGGAGATGAATGTGCATTTCCGCTTTCTGGTCGAGCAGGCGCGCGCACTTGGCGTGGCCGTCATCGACCGCTGCAACCTGACCATTCTTGAAGAACCCGGCTACGAAGAATTCGCCGGGTTTCTCGCCGCCCAGCAGGTCCACATCGTCGCCTCGCTGCCGTGCTACAGCGAAGACAACGTCGACAAGCAGCGTGGCGATGGTACGTTCGGCAGCAGCATCCGCATGCTGCAGCGACTCAATGCGCTCGGTTACGGCGACCCGGACGGGACGCTGGTGCTGGACCTGGTCTACAACCCGCAAGGACCGGTACTGCCGCCGTCTCAGGCCGGCCTGAAAAAAGACTACGACCGTTTTCTCGGTGAGCAATTTGGCATCCGTTTCAATGACCTGTTCACGATCACCAACATGCCGATCCAGCGCTTCGGCAGCACGCTGATTTCAAAAGGCCAGTTCCACGATTACATGGACTTGCTGCGCTCGGCGCATCAGGATGCCAATCTGGCCGGCGTCATGTGCCGTTCGCTGATCTCGGTGGATCATCTGGGTTATCTGTATGACTGCGATTTCAACCAGATGCTCGGTTTGCCACTGAACCAGCCCGGCAAGGGCCGGCGTCACCTCACCAACTTGCTTGAGGATTCGCTGGAAGGCAATCCGATCAAGGTCGCCAACCATTGCTGGGGCTGCACCGCCGGTGCCGGCAGCAGTTGCAGCGGAGCGCTGGCTTGATGCCGCTGGAGCAGCCACGCGCCGGGCGCAATTGCCCGACCGGGTACGCCTACGGCGCGGGGGTCTTTGCCCGCGAACCCGATTTGTCTGCGCAGACGCTGTACGTGATCGGCGGACTGTACGGCAATGGTCAGGCGCTCGATATGATCGAGTCACTGGCCGCACGCGAGGCGGTCGCACCGCAACTGGTGTTCAATGGCGACTTCCATTGGTTCGATACCGTTCCGGCGATTTTTGCCGACCTGCATGCGCGGGTGCTGCGCCACACCGCACTGCGCGGCAATGTCGAGACCGAACTGGCCGCCGATGACGAGGAGGCCGGTTGCGGTTGCGGTTATCCCGAGGACGTCAGCGATGACGTGGTGGCACATTCGAACCAGATCATCATCGCGCTACGGGATACTGCACAGCGCGCGCTGGGTGAGCTGCGCGGTGCGATGGCGGCGTTGCCGATGCACCTACTGGCGACGGTCGGCAACGCCCGCATCGCCATCGTGCATGGCGACGCGACGACGCTGGCAGGTTGGGATTTTTCGCGCGAGCGGCTCGATGATCCGGCCCGCCGCGCGATCAACGAGCAGTTTTTCCGCAAGGCCGAGGTGTCGCTGTTTGCCAGTTCGCATACCTGCCTGCCGGTGCTGCGGCGCTTCCGGGTCGAGGGCCAGGAATGCGGTGTGATCAACAATGGCGCGGCCGGCCTGCCGAATTTTTCCGGTGTTCATGCCGGGCTGATCAGCCGGATTGCGCTGACGCCGGCACCGAGCTGGCTGAACGTTCAGTACGAACGCATTTTCCGGATTGACGGCCAGGCACTTCACGTCGCGGCGATTGCACTCGACTATGATCAGACCAGCTGGCGCGCGCAATTTTTGCGCGACTGGCCGCAAGGTTCAGTAGCCAACACAGCGTATTTACCGCGTATCGATCACGGTCCGGCATATTCGCCGGAGCAAGCCTGTCCTGCCGGATTCAAGTAATCCTTTACCGTTCTCCCTGAGGCCAGTCCCCCCATGAAAAAAAATCGACTTTTACTGCTGCTGCTGATCGTCGCCGCCATCATCGCTTTCTTTGTTTTTGATCTCGGTCGCTACCTCAGCCTCGATGAACTCAAGTCACGCCAGGAAGCCTTGCAGGCTGCGGCGACGGCCAGCCCGCTCGCCAGTGCAGGAATTTTCTTCCTTATCTATACGGCCGTCACCGCGCTATCGTTTCCGGGTGCCGCTATCCTGACGTTGGCTGCCGGCGCGATTTTCGGCTTGTGGTTAGGCACGCTGATCGTCTCGTTTGCCTCGTGCGTCGGCGCCACGCTGGCCTTTTTGTCAGCCCGTTTTATTCTGCGTGACTGGGTGATACGGCGCTTCGGTGACAAGCTCAAGAGTTTCAACGAAGGTATCGCCCGCGATGGTGCGCTGTACCTGTTCACGTTGCGGCTGGTGCCGGTGTTTCCATTCTTCCTGATTAACCTGCTGATGGGACTGACCGTGATGCCCGTACGGACTTATTACTGGGTCAGTCAGATTGGCATGCTGGCCGGCACACTGGTGTTCGTCAACGCCGGCACCCAACTCGCGCAGATCACTTCGCTCAAGGGCATTCTGTCGCCGGGCTTGCTGCTGTCATTCGTGCTGCTCGGCGTGTTCCCGCTGCTGGCGCGCAAGGCGCTCGACTGGATCAAGGCGCGCAAGGTGTATGCGCGCTGGCCGCGTCCGGCCCGGTATGATTACAACATGGTCGTCATCGGCGGCGGTTCGGCCGGACTGGTCAGTTCGTACATTGCCGCAGCCGTCAAAGCCAAGGTCGCGCTGATCGAGCGCCACCAGCTTGGTGGCGATTGCCTCAATACCGGTTGCGTGCCGTCGAAGGCGCTGATCCGCTCGGCCAAGGTGATGTCGCACATCGGCCGCGCCCATGAATTCGGTCTGGTGCAAGCCAGCGCGCAAGTTGACTTTGCCGCCGTGATGGAGCGCATCCAGCGCGTCATCGCCACCATCGCGCCGCATGATTCTGCCGAGCGCTACCAGAGTCTCGGTGTCGATACACTGAAAGGATCGGCCCGCATCGTCTCGCCGTTCGCGGTCGAATTCACCGACCCCGATGGCAGCAAGCGCACGCTGACCACGCGCAGCATCGTCATCGCTGCCGGTGCGCGTCCGTTCATGCCGCCGATACCGGGGCTCGACACGATGGACGCGCTAACTTCCGACACACTGTGGTCATTGCGAACGTTGCCGCGCCGCTTGCTGGTGCTGGGCGGTGGCCCGATTGGCTGCGAACTGGCACAGGCGTTTGCCCGGCTCGGTGCGCAGGTCACACAAGTCGAAATGGCCGGGCGCGTGATGCTGCGCGAAGATGCCGATGTCTCGGCGTTGGTGGCGTCGCGCTTCCGGGCCGAAGGCATTGCGCTGATGACCGGCCACAAGGCGGTGCGCTTTTTGCTCGAAGACGGCCAGAAAATATTGGTCGCCGAACATGCCGGCAGCGAAGTGCGCATTCCGTTTGATGTGGTGTTGGTAGCGCTCGGTCGCAGCGCCAACCTGACCGGCTACGGCCTCGAAGAACTCGGCATCGGTACCAGCAAGACCCGCACCATCGAGACCAACGATTACCTCGAAACGCTGTATCCGAATATCTTTGCCGCCGGCGATGTGGCCGGTCCGTACCAGTTCACGCATGTCGCCGCGCACCAGGCCTGGTTCGCCGCAGTCAATGGCCTGTTCGGTCGTTTCAAAAAATTCAAGGCCGATTATTCGGTGATTCCGTGGGCCACTTTTACCGAGCCGGAAGTCGCGCGCGTCGGTCTCAATGAACAGGAAGCGATCACCGCCGGCGTGCCGTACGAAATTTCGCGCTATGAACTCGACGACCTCGATCGGGCCATTGCCGACGGCGAAGCACACGGCTTCGTCAAGGTGCTGACGGTGCCGGGCAAGGACAAGATTCTCGGTGTGACCATCGTCGGCGACCATGCCGGTGACCTGATCGCCGAATACGTGATGGCCATGAAACACGGCCTCGGCATGAACAAGATCCTCGGCACCATCCACATTTATCCGACGCTGGCCGAAGCCAACAAGTTCGCCGCCGGAGTCTGGAAAAAAGCCCATACACCGGAGCGCTTGCTGAAATGGGTGGCCAAGTACCACGCATGGCAGCGCGGCTGATGAGGGCATCCCTGGCGATCATCGTGCCGGCCCTCAACGAGGACGGTCAGATCGTCGTCATGCTGACGCGGCTGGCAGCGCTGCGAAGCGCCGGTGCACAAGTGATTCTGGCCGATGGCGGCAGCACCGACCAGACCGTTGCGCTGGCACTGCCGCTGGTCGATCTGGTGGTGCATGCACCGCGCGGACGGGCGCTGCAAATGAATGCCGGTGCGGCACAGGCCAGCGGTGATGTGCTGCTGTTCCTGCATGCCGATACAGCGCTGCCCGAACAGGCCGATAAGTTGATCGCTGCCGCCCTCGAGAAACAAATCTGGGGCCGTTTCGATATCACACTGACCGGCACGCACCGGATGCTGCCGGTGATCGCGGCGATGATGAACTGGCGTTCGCGCCTTAGCGGCATCGCCACCGGCGACCAGGCCATTTTCGTGCGCCGCGATGTCTTCGAAAAGCTGGCTGGTTTCGCCCCCATCGCCCTGATGGAAGACCTCGAACTGAGTCGTCGCCTGAAAAAAATTGCGCCGCCGGCCTGCCTGCGCGAGCGCGTCATCAGCTCCGGCCGGCGCTGGGAAAAGCACGGCGTCTGGCGCACCATCGTCCTGATGTGGCGCTTGCGGCTGGCCTATTTTTGTGGCGCTGATCCACGCGCACTGGCTATCGCCTACGGCTATTTGCCACGATGAGTTTGCACATCGCGGTCTTTGCCAAAGCGCCGGTGGCCGGATTGACCAAGACCCGGCTGATCCCGTTGCTCGGTCCGGCCGGTGCCGCCGAGGCACATAAACACATGACCGAGCACGCGCTGCGCAGCGCGCTGCACGCCGCGCCCGGTCAGGTCTCGTTGTGGAGTGCTGGTGCGCACGATCATCCTTATCTGAAGGATTGCTGCCAGCGCTTCGGCATCACGGCCACTGCGCAAACCGGGGGCGATCTCGGGCAACGGATGGCGGATTGCCTGAGCCGCTTATTACTGGAGCACCAGCGCGTTCTACTGATCGGTAGTGATTGCCCCGCGTTGGCGAGTGCCGACCTGCAATTGGCGGCGCACGCGCTGGAGCAGGGCGCACGGTTGGTCTTCACGCCGGCCGAGGACGGCGGCTATGTGCTGGTGGGTGCGAGACGTGATGGTGCTGCCGGATTCGCCGCAGTATTCGATGCGATGGTCTGGAGTACCGACCGCGTCATGGCGCAGACCTGCGACCGGTTGCGTGCGTTGGGTTGGCAGCACGGGCCGGACTGGGCCGAAATGCCGGTACGCTGGGATGTCGACGAGCCGGCCGATTATGTGCGCGCCGTGCAGCTCGGACTGCTGCCGGACTAGCGCGCGGTGGTGCCGTCGATCTTGATCGACTCGAACCACGCCGCAAGGTTGCTGATCTCGGTATCGGTCAGGGGTTTCGCAATGACGCCCATGATTTCATTGCTACGCTTGCCGCTGCGATAATTTTTCAGTTGCAGTTCGACATACAGCGCCTGCTGGCCGGCCAGATTCGGTGCGCCCGGCATTTGGCTGATGCCATTGGCGCCATGGCACATCGCGCAACTCATCGCTTTGGCCTGGCCGGCTTCGAGATCGGCCGCAACGGCATGGCTCGCCATCAGGCCCAGTGCCAGCAGCAGTGCGGCCGGCGCGCGGGTGAGTGAATATCTGTTGTAAGTCATCATGCTCGCCATCGTAAAAAGTGGACAAAAAAATACCCGCTGCGCCAGGTGCGCAGCGGGTAGTCAGTGCGGATCAGACGCCAGTGTAGGTGATGCGATAGATCGCACCGGCAAAGTCATCCGAGATCAGGATAGAGCCATCCGGCAGATTGGCGACGTCGACCGGACGACCGCGATACTGACGGGTCTTGCTATCGAGCCAGCCATCGGCAAACACTTCGGTCTTGTCGGCTGAACCATCGGCTTTCAGTGACGTGAACATGATGCGTGCGCCGATTGGCGTGGTCTTGTTCCATGAGCCATGCTGGGCCGAGAAAACCCCGCCACGATACTTGTTCGGGAACATGTCACCGGTATAGAAGACCATGCCCAGATCGGCTGCATGGGCTTCCATGTAGACCTCCGGATTGGTCGTGTTAGCCGGTACCGGATCCTTGTCGTAGCCAAATTCGGTGATCCGTGTCTTGCCTTGAATGTACGGATAGCCGAAGAACTGACCTTTCTTGGTGGCGCGGTTGATTTCACCGGCCGGGATTTCGTCGCCCATGCCATCGGTCTGGTTATCGGTGAACCACAGGTCGTTGTTCTTCGGATTGAAGTCCATGCCGACCGAGTTGCGAATGCCGGTCGCATAGACTTCGCGCTTGGCACCGGTGGCCGCATCCAGGCGGATGATGCCGCCAATGCCTTGCTCGGTGAATCCCTTGAGTTTTTCACGCGGTGGCACATTGAACGGCTGTCCCAGCGAGACATACAGCATGCCATCCTTGCCGACGCGGCAGACCCGCGCGCCATGGTTGTAGCTCTCGTCTTCGACCGGAATCAGCTTGCCTTGCGGGACCAGTTCGGAGACCGCAACGTCAGCACCTTCATAGAAAAATTCGGCCGCCGGAAAGCTCAGGATACGGTTGTGTTCGGTCACGATCAGAAAGCCATCCTTGGTCCAGCACACGCCGTTTGGCTGCGTGAACTTGAGTGACGGTGCGAACTGCTTGACCTCGGTCGCGGCATCGCCGCTGTTGCGGTTAGTGACCGCCCAGACCGACGACTTGCGGGTGCCGACGAACAGCATATTGGTCGACGGTGCGACCGCCATGTGGCGCGCATCCGGCACGATCGCGTACAAATTAATCGCAAAGCCGGGCGGCATCTTCACGCGCTTGAGGTTTTCCTTGATTGCATCGGCATTCTTGCCGGTTTGCGGGATCAGTGGCAGGTTCGGATCAATACCCGAGACGCGCATTGATTTGAGCTTGTCCATCGCTTGCTCCTGGGCGAAAGCCGACGTCGTCAAACCCATCAGCAGGCCAACGGCGACAGCGGCCGTGCCTATTCCCGACCAACGATTGTTTTGCATGTTGTGATCTCCAGATTATTTTTATGGGGGGTGCTGTTGTCCCTGTCGATGAATCGAACAGTCGTCCTATTATTCTCTGCGATTCGTGCCCGCTGGTAGTAGCGGAATACTACTTTTTTGGCGGAATAGTTCTAGCGTTGCGGTGTATTCGCCCGCGAATGACGACCTTGCAGTGATCCGCCGGAATTCGCCGGGTGAGTGCGATATTTGTGCCGATCTATGTTGTTGATGTTGATGTTGATGTTGATGTTGATGTTGATGTTGATGTTGATGTTGATGTTGATGTTGATGTTGATGTTGACGTTGACCTGTTCCGCATTGAGGCAGCTGCCAAAAGTCGGAGTCAGGCAGGGGATAAGAGTGACGCACTGTTTGAGCGAAGCGAGTTTGCGGCACTCCCCCTGACTGGCTCCGGCTTTTGGGAACCCGAAGGGCAGCCGCCTCGCGGTCGCCTTTTTCTTGGTTACTTCTTTTTGGCGAAGCAAAAAGAAGGGACCGGCTGCCGGGCCGCCCCCGGCTAGGTCATGACGGAGTAGCAAAAAAATCAGCAACCCTGGCACGGAATTCGGATGGCAAGCGCTCCGAATCCGCAAGCAGGGTCAGTGTAATTTTCGCGATAAAGCCGCGAAAATTACACTGACCCTGGTTGCTAGCGATGGGGTTTGCGACTGCTGGAAAAAACCGAACCGGAGTCGGCTAGGTCGTGGCTGAGCGCCTATGGAATCAGCAACTC
>JBLHMB010000002.1:0-156275 GCA_047621665.1 Bradyrhizobium sp.
CTGCCGCGCGGATGGCCGCGATCGCCGGCAGTCGGGTAAAACTCTTGCGCCAGACGATGACGACGCGGCGCGACGGCACCGGCGGCGCCAGCGGCACGTAGCGCAACAGGCCGTCGGCAGCCTGCATGTCGGGCACCGAGGCGCGCGGCAGGACGGTGATGCCTATCCCTGAGGCGACCATGTGGCGAATGGTTTCCAGCGACGAGCCTTCGAAGGTGCGGGCAATCCCGTCGTTGCCGGTGGCAAAGCGCGACATTTCCGGACAGACTTCCAGCACCTGGTCACGAAAGCAGTGGCCGTTGCCGAGTAACAGCATGTTTTCGGTTTTTAGTTCTTCCGACGAAATGAGGTCGCGACCGGCCCACGGATGATGGGCGGGCAGGGCGACTACGAATGGCTCGTCGTACAGCGCCTGTACCGACATGCCACTGTCATTGAAGGGCAGCGCGACGATGGCGGCGTCGAGTTCGCCCTGGCGCACCATTTCCAGCAGCTTGACGGTAAATTGCTCTTGCAGGATGAGCGGCATTTGCGGCACGGTGGTGATCATGGTCTTGACCAGTGGCGGCAGCAGGTACGGTGCAATTGTGTAGATGATGCCGAGCCGGAACGGACCGGCCAGCGGGTCCTTGTTCTGCTTGGCGATTTCCTTGATCGCTGCGGTTTGTTCGAGCACGTGCTCGGCTTGCGCGACAATCAGCGCGCCCAGCGGCGTCATCGAAATTTCGCTGCCGCCGCGCTCGAAGATGGTTACGCCGAGTTCGTCTTCAAGTTTTTTGATGGCGACCGACAGGGTAGGTTGGGCGACGAAGCAGGATTCGGCGGCGTGGCCGAAGTGCTTTTGGCGGGAGACGGCGACGATGTATTTGAGTTCGGTGAGGGTCATGGGGCGGGATGGTGTTGAATTTGGTTTTGCGGTAATCGCGGGTTATCGCGGCTAGCAACCAGGGGCAGAGTTTTTTTTCGCAGGGGTATCGCGAAAATTACTCTGACCCTGCTTGCGGGTTACAGAGTTCGGTCTATCAAATTGCTTTGCTTTGCTTTGCTTTGCTTTGCTTTGCTTTGTTGTTGTTGTTGTTGTTGTTGTTGCTCGTGCAGATACTGCTTTCGGTCGGTTTTCCTGTGATTGCGCATCACCGCTGCCAGCAACCAGGGTCAGAGTTTTTTTTCGCAGGGTTATCGCGAAAATTACTCTGACCCTGCTTGCGGATTCGGAGCGCTTAGCATCCAATTTCCGCGCTGGGGTTGCTGATTCCGTAGGCGCTCCGTCATGACCTAGCCGGGGGCGGCCCGGCAGCCGGGCACTTCTTTTTGCTTCGCCAAAAAGAAGTAACCAAGAAAAAGGCGACCGCGAAGCGGCTGCCCTGCGGGTTCCCAAAAGCCGGAGCCAGTCAGGGGGAGTGCCGCAAACTCGCTTCGCTCAGACATGCGTCCCTCTGATCCCCTGCCTGACTCCGACTTTTGGCAGCTGCTTCAATGCGGGGTACGTCAAGGTCAACATCAACATCAACATCAACATCAACATCAACATCAACATCAACATCAACCACCAATGCATTTCAACCAGCGCCGTAGTTTCTCATATCCCCCGCCACTACACTTTCAGAAATTCTTCCTTCGCGCCCAGCCATCTGGCCAGATGCCTTTCTACGGTCACGGGATCGTCGCGCAGCAGGTCGATGGCTACGGTGCGGGCTTGCTCGACCAGCCATTGGTCAGTCTCCAGATCGGCAAAGCGCAGCATCGCCTGCCCCGATTGACGGGCGCCGAGGAATTCGCCCGGTCCGCGGATTTGCAGGTCGCGGCGGGCGATTTCGAAGCCATCGGTGGTTTCGCGCATCGTGCCTAAACGTTGCTTGGCGACTTGTCCCAGCGGGCTTTGATACAGCAGCAGGCAGACGCTGGCGGCGCTGCCGCGTCCGACCCGGCCGCGCAGCTGGTGCAGTTGCGACAAGCCGAAACGCTCGGCATGTTCGATCACCATCAGCGAGGCGTTCGGGACATCGACGCCGACTTCAATGACGGTGGTGGCCACCAGTACCTGAATTTCGGCGCGGGTGAAGGCATCCATCACCGCCTGTTTTTCCTGCGGCTTCAGGCGGCCGTGGACCAGGCCGACCTGCAAGTCGGGCAGGGCCGCCGACAAGGTGGCATGGGTGTCGGTGGCGGTTTGCAATTGCAGCGCTTCGGATTCTTCGATCAGCGGACAGACCCAGTACGCCTGACGTCCTTCGGACGCGGCCACATGCACGCGCTCGATGACTTCGTCGCGCCGGTTCTGGTCGATCACACGCGTGACGATCGGTGTGCGGCCGGGCGGCAGTTCGTCGATCACCGAGACTTCGAGATCGGCGTAATACGTCATCGCCAGCGTGCGCGGAATCGGGGTGGCCGACATCATCAGTTGATGCGGCACGATCTGCGTCGGATCGAGGCCGTCACTCAGGCCGAGGCCTTTATTGCGCAAGGTCAGGCGCTGGCCAACGCCAAAGCGATGCTGCTCGTCGACGATCACCAGCCCGAGCCGGGCGAACACGACATCATCCTGAATCAGCGCATGGGTACCGATCACCAGCTGCGCGTTGCCGGATTCGATGCGCTCCTTGGCGGCCAGTTTGGCCTTTTTTTTCAGGCTGCCGGTCAGCCAGACCACCTCGATGCCGAGCGGTTCCAGCCAGCCGGCGATCTTGCGGAAATGCTGGTCGGCGAGGATTTCGGTTGGTGCCATCAGCACCGCCTGAAAACCGCTGTCGATCGCTTGCGCCGCCGCCAGCGCTGCCACCACGGTCTTGCCGCTACCGACGTCGCCCTGCAGCAAACGCTGCATCGGGAACGGTGCCTGCAAGTCGTGGCGGATCTGGTCAAGCACGCGTTGTTGTGCGCCGGTCAGCGCAAACGGCAGCACGCGCTGGAACGCCAGCGACAGCGCACCGATCACCGGCAGCGGCGCTGCACCTTTGGCGCGGCGTGCAACCTGTGCGCGCTTGAGCGACAACTGCTGCGCCAGCAATTCATCGAATTTCATGCGCACCCAGGCCGGATGCGAGCGGTCTTCGAGCGCGCTTTCATCGACTTCCGGCGGCGGGTTGTGCAACAGTCGTACCGCAGCTTCGAAGGACATCAGGTCCAGCGCTGCCAGCAGCGCCGGCGCGAGCGTGTCGCGCCAGCTGACGCGCGCCATCGCACTCGTGATCGCCTTGCGCAAATAGGTTTGCGGCAAGCCGTCGCCGCTCGGATAGACCGGTGTCAGCGCCATCGGCAGCGGCGCGCCTTCGAGCACCATCTTGTAGAGCGGATGCACCATTTCCGGCCCGAAAAAGCCGTGGCGCAGTTCGCCGCGTGCGCGCACCCGGTTGCCCTCAGCCATTTGCTTGAGCTGGCTGCCGTAAAAATTCAGGAAGCGCAGCGTCACTTGGCCGGTCTCGTCGGCCAGCGTGACAACCAGCTGGCGACGCGGCTTGTACTGGACCTCGCAGGCCGTGATCAAGCCCTCGACCTGCACCGGCTGGCCGCCCATGAACGAGGCGTCTCGGATGGGCACGATGCGGGTTTCGTCTTCGTAGCGCATCGGCAAATGCAGCACCAGATCCATGTCGGTACGCAGACCCAAGCGCGCCAGTTTGGCCTCTGTTTTTTGGGCGTTGGTGATGGGCGTGGCGGGCTTTCGCTTCGCGGCGGGCAGTTCAGGCGTCAAGAGAGTCGGCTCAGCGTAAAATGGCGGGTTGCGCAGGTTGATGGCGAACCTGCAAACCCGCAACCTTAGCAGTTCTCGAGCCGATTCGTAACCAGCACGCCACTCACTCCACGTATGTACTCACTTTCCGATTTTGATTTTGATTTGCCGCAATCACTGATTGCCCAACATCCGCTGGTTCAGCGCAGCGCCTCGCGCTTGCTGCAACTGGACGGCGACGCACTCGTCGACCGCCAGTTTGCTGATATTGTCGCGTTGCTCACCCCCGGTGACTTACTGGTATTTAACGATACCCGTGTGCTGAAAGCCCGTTTTTTTGGTAACAAGCACAGCGGTGGCAAGGTCGAGGTGCTGATCGAACGCGTGCTCGATGCGCGTACCGTGCATGCGCAGATCCGCTCGTCGAAGTCGCCGGTCGCCGGCAGCATCGTGCGCCTGTCGGACGCCTTCGACGTGACCGTCGGCGCGCGCGCCGGCGAGTTCTTTACGCTGACCTTCCCGTCGGATGTGTTCGAACTGATTGAGACCTACGGCCGCCTGCCGCTGCCGCCTTACATCGACCATGCCGCCGACGCCTTCGATGAAACCCGCTACCAGACCGTCTATGCCCGCACCCCGGGCGCGGTTGCGGCACCGACTGCCGGACTGCATTTTGATCAGGCTCTGCTCGACCAGCTGACCGAGCACGGCATCCGGTTTGCCTTCGTCACGCTGCACGTCGGGGCCGGTACGTTCCAGCCGGTGCGCACCGAAGTGCTGGCCGAACACGCGATGCACAGCGAGTGGTACACGCTGCCGGCGGCTACCGTCGATGCGGTGCGGGCAACCCGCGCCGCCGGCCGCGACGTGGTCGCGGTCGGCACCACCAGCCTGCGGGCACTGGAGTCGGCCTCGCAAACTGGTGAACTGGTCGCCGGCAGCGCCGATACCCGCCTGTTTATCACGCCCGGTTATCGCTTCAAGACGGTGACACGCCTGATCACCAATTTTCATTTACCCAAGTCGACCTTGCTGATGCTGGTGTCTGCCTTCGCCGGTTATCCGGCGATTCGCGCCGCGTATGCCCATGCGATTGCGCAGCAGTACCGCTTCTTCAGTTATGGCGACGCAATGTTCCTTACCTGTATTGATCATGATTGATTTCAAACTTTTAAAAACTGACGGCCATGCACGACGCGGCCGCATCACCCTCAACCATGGCGTGATCGAAACACCGATCTTCATGCCGGTCGGGACCTATGGCTCGGTCAAAGCGATGTCGCCGCTCGAACTGCTGGAGATCAATGCTCAGGTCGTGCTCGGCAACACCTTCCACTTGTGGCTGCGACCCGGCATTGAGGTCATCGCCAAGTTTGGCGGGCTGCATAAATTCATGGGCTGGGACAAACCGATCCTGACCGACTCGGGCGGCTTTCAGGTTTTCTCGCTGGGCGCGATGCGCAAGATCAGCGAAGAGGGCGTGAAGTTTTCTTCGCCGATCAATGGCGACAAGTTGTTTCTGTCGCCGGAAATCTCGATGCAGATCCAGCGTGCCCTGAACTCCGACATCGTCATGCAGTTCGATGAATGCACGCCCTATGAAATCGACGGCCGCCCGGCTACCGATGCGGAAGCAGCAGCCTCGATGCGCATGTCGCTGCGCTGGGCCAAACGCTCGCACAATGAATTCGTCGAAGGTGAAAACCCGAATGCGCTGTTCGGCATCGTGCAGGGCGGCATGTTCGAGCACCTGCGCGACGAGTCGCTGGCCGGCTTGAATGAAATCGATTTCGGCGGCATCGCCATCGGTGGCCTGTCGGTCGGCGAGCCGAAAGAAGACATGATGCGGGTGCTGGCGCATGTCGGTCCCAAGCTGCCGGCTAACAAGCCGCATTACCTGATGGGTGTCGGCACGCCGGAAGATCTGGTGGCCGGGGTGGCCAACGGCATCGACATGTTCGATTGCGTGATGCCGACCCGCAATGCGCGCAATGGCTGGCTATTCACGCGGTTTGGCGACATCAAGATCCGCAACGCCAAGCACAAGGACGATACCCGTCCGCTCGACGAGACCTGCAGTTGCTATGCCTGCCGCAATTTCTCGCGGGCTTACCTGCATCACCTGCAGCGGACCGGGGAAATTCTTGGTGCGCGGATGAATACCGTGCACAACCTGCATTATTACTTGCAGTTGATGCAGGACATGCGCGACGCGATCGATGCAGGCACCTTTCAGGCTTTCGTTGCAGATTTTCATGCGCAGCGTGCACGCGGCACCTGACACGGGCAAAGCCGATGCTAGAATGCCGTTCACTTTACCAAACCCTTGGAGTACACCTTGTTCATTACCAACGCTTACGCGCAAAGCCCTCTGGATGGCCTCGGCCTGAGCAGCAACCTGACCAGTTTCCTGCCTATCATCCTGATGTTCGTCGTGCTGTATTTCCTGATGATCCGTCCGCAAATGAAGCGTCAGAAAGAACAGAAATCGATGATGGACGCGCTGGCCAAGGGCGATGAAGTCGTCACCTCCGGCGGCATCCTCGGCAAATTGACTAAAGTCACCGACGCCTACCTGACCATCGAGATCGCTGACGGCACCGAAGTGCTGGTACAAAAAGGCGCGGTGTCGACACTGCTGCCTAAAGGCACGATCAAGTCGCTGTAAGTCCTGCATGGCGATGCCTGTGATGGCATCGCCGTCGCATCGACCTGTTCCGGCGTCTGCCGCCCATCCCCGAACGCATTCGAACGCCTAATCATGAATCGCTATCCTCTCTGGAAATACCTGATCATCGGTCTCGCGCTGATCTTTGGCGTGCTCTACACCGTGCCGAACTTCTTTGGCGAATCCCCTGCCGTACAGATCAGCAGTGGCAAAGCCACTTTCAAGCTGGAAGCCGCCGGACTCGCGCGCGTACAGGACATCCTGGAAAAAGGTGGCTTGCCATCGACCGGCCTGTATTACGAAGTCACTGGCACGCAAGGCTCGATCCGGGCCCGTTTTGCCGATCCTGATACCCAGTTCAAGGCCAAAGCCCTGCTGGAAAAAGAACTCAATGCCGATCCGTCGGACCCGACCTATCTGGTCGCCTTCAACTTGCTGCACAACACCCCGCAATGGCTGCAAAGCCTGCATGCGTTCCCGATGTACCTGGGACTGGACTTGCGTGGCGGCGTGCATTTCCTGATGCAGGTCGATACCCGTGCCATCCTGGCCAAGCGTCTGCAAGGTTTGCAGAGCGGTGTGCGGACCGAGTTGCGTGACAAGAATATCCGGCACACCGGCATCAGCCGTAACGGCAATGCAGTCGAAGTGTCGTACCGCGATGTCGCTACCCGTGATGCCTCGAAAGAAATTCTGGCATCGCAAATGCCCGACATCCTGCTCACCGATGGCACCGACCCCGCCAATCCGAAACTGATCATCACGCTCAAGGAAGCGGCGCTGAAAACCGCGCAGGATGATGCCGTCAATCAGAACATCGCCACCCTCGGCCGGCGCGTCAATGAACTCGGTGTGGCCGAGCCGATCATCCAGCGCCAGGGTGCGGACCGCATCGTCGTTCAGTTGCCCGGTGTGCAGGACGTCAGTCGTGCCAAGGACATCATCGGTCGTCAGGCCACGCTGGAAGTGCGCATGGTCGATGAAAGCGTCACCCGCGGTACCGAAGAAACGGCGGCCATCCCGTTCAATTCCGAACTGTTCAAGGTCGGTAAAGGCGTACCCGTCGTGCTGTACAAGGAGCCCATCATCACCGGCGATTACATCGCCAGCGCCAGCGCCAGTTTTGACCAGAACCAGCAACCGGCTGTGGGTATCGACCTCAATGGCGATGGCGGTCGCAAGATGCGTGACGCCACCCGTGGCAAGGTCGGCAAATCAATGGCCATCGTGCTGTTCGAAAAAGGCAAGGGCGAAGTCCTGACCGTGGCGACGATTCGTGACGAACTCGGATCGCGTTTTCAGATTAGCGGCATGGGTTCTCCCGAAGCGGCGGGCGACCTGTCCCTGCTGTTGCGTGCCGGCTCGCTGGCCGCGCCGATGGACTTCGTTGAAGAACGTACGATCGGTCCGCAACTGGGTGCCGAGAATATCGCCAAGGGTTTCAATTCGACAAAATACGGCTTCGTTGCGATTGCCATCTTCATGGTGATTTACTACATGCTGTTTGGCGTGTTTAGCGTGTTCGCTCTATCGGTCAACTTGCTGTTGCTGGTGGCGCTGTTATCGATACTGCAGGCGACGCTGACGCTGCCGGGTATTGCTGCGATTGCACTGACACTCGGTATGGCGATTGATGCCAACGTGCTGATCAATGAACGTATCCGTGAAGAACTGCGCAACGGAAACTCTCCGCAAGCCGCTATTTCGATCGGTTTCGATCGTGCCTGGGCCACCATTATTGACTCGAACGTGACGACGATGATTGCCGGTCTGGCGTTGCTGATCTTCGGCTCCGGTCCGATTCGCGGTTTCGCTGTCGTGCATTGTCTCGGTATCCTGACGTCAATCTTTTCTTCCGTGTTCGTCTCGCGTGGTCTCGCCAATCTCTGGTACGGCCGTCAGAAAAAACTCACCAGCCTGTCGATCGGTACGATCTGGAAGCCGGAACCTGCAAAGAAGGAACTGTAATGGAATTATTTCGCATCAAAAAAACCATACCGTTCATGCGGCATGCGTTAGTTTTCAACGCGATCTCGGCAATCACGTTCGTGCTGGCCGTGTTCTTCCTGTTCTATAACGGTCTGCATTTTTCGATCGAATTCAAGGGCGGCACGCTCATTGAAGTGAGCTACAAGAGCCCTGCCGATATCGAACAGGTGCGCAAGACCGTCGAGGCACTCGGCTATGCCGATAACCAGGTGCAGAGCTTCGGCAGGGCCGAAGATGTGATGATCCGTTTGCCGTCGCGGCCGGGTGTCAACACCGCGCAGCAAAGCGGCAAGGTGCTTGAAGCACTCAAGCTGCGCGATGCCGATGTGGAATTGCGTCGCGTTGAATATGTCGGCCCGCAGGTCGGAGCAGAACTGGCACAAAATGGCCTGACAGCGCTGGCCATGGTGATCGTCGGGATCATGATTTATCTGGCGATCCGCTTCGAATGGAAATACGCGGTGTCGGCCATCATCGCCAACCTGCACGACGTGATCATCATCCTGGGTTTCTTTGCGTTCTTTCAGTGGGAGTTTTCGCTGACGGTGCTGGCAGCGGTACTGGCGGTGCTGGGCTATTCGGTCAATGAATCGGTGGTGGTGTTCGACCGTATCCGTGAAAACTTCCGCACGCAGCGCAAGACCTCGGTAGTCGAAGTGATCGACAGCGCGATTACCAGCACGATTTCACGTACCGTCATCACGCACGGCTCGACCCAGATGATGGTGCTGGCGATGCTGCTGTTCGGTGGTCCGTCACTGCATTATTTTGCGGTGGCACTGACCATCGGTATTTGCTTCGGTATCTACTCGTCGGTGTTCGTGGCCGCTGCGGTAGCAATGTGGCTTGGCGTGAAACGCGAAGACCTGATCAAGCCGGTCAAGGAAAAAGATGAAACGGATGGCGCGGTGGTGTAAATCACAGCGGCACGGAGATCGTAAAAAAGCCTTCCGGACATGACTGTCCGGAAGGCTTTTTTTTCGACGTCAAATCAGATTGCCCGCGCCAGTTTCTCTGCAATACCGATGTAATTCGATGGCGTCATCGC
The DNA here is from genome assembly GCA_047621665.1 of Bradyrhizobium sp. Lineage (GTDB taxonomy): Bacteria > Pseudomonadota > Gammaproteobacteria > Burkholderiales > Burkholderiaceae_D > Actimicrobium. Next base: position 9,379 of record JBLHMB010000002.1, read on the forward strand.
CAGCAGCAAGTCCTTGGCGTCCTGCGGAATCGCCAGGCCGACGATGAAATCGCGCAACGCGTCTTTCGAGATACCCTTGCCGCGCGTCAGTTCCTTCAGTTGCTCGTAGGCATTTTCGACCGCGTAGCGGCGCATCACGGTTTGCACCGGTTCGGCCAGCACTTCCCAGGTGGCGTCGAGGTCTTCGGCCAGACGGGCCGGATTGACTTCAAGCTTGTTGAGACCGCGCAGGCAGCTGTCATAAGCCAGGATGGTATAGCCGAAGGCCACGCCGATATTGCGCAGCACGGTTGAATCGGTCAGGTCACGCTGGAAGCGCGAGATGGGCAATTTATCCGACATGTGTTTCAACATCGCATTGGCCAGACCAAGGTTGCCTTCAGAGTTTTCGAAGTCGATCGGGTTGACCTTGTGCGGCATCGTCGACGAACCGATCTCTCCGGCTTTCAGGCGCTGCTTGAAATAGCCGACCGAGATGTAGCCCCACAGGTCGCGGTTCAGGTCGAGCAGGATGGTGTTGGTGCGGGTGATCGCATCGAACAGCTCAGCCATGTAATCGTGCGGTTCGATCTGGATCGTGTACGGGTTGTAAGTCAGGCCAAGACGCTGTTCTATGACCTCGCGTGAGAAATTTTCCCAGTCAAAATCCGGATAGGCCGACAAGTGTGCGTTGTAATTGCCGACAGCGCCATTCATCTTGCCGAGAATTTCGACGGCAGCGATGCGTTGTCCGGCACGGCGCAGGCGTGCCACGACGTTGGCGATTTCTTTGCCGAGCGTGGTCGGGCTGGCGGGTTGACCGTGGGTGCGCGAGAGCATCGGCAACGCCGCATTGTCATGGGCCAGCGTAGTCAGCTTGGCAATCACGGCGTGCAGTGCCGGCAGCACAACGTCATTGCGGGCGGCCTTGAGCATCATCCCGTGCGAGGTATTGTTGATGTCTTCGGAGGTGCAGGCAAAGTGGATGAATTCGGATGCCGTGACCAGTTCCGGGACATCCTTGACCTGTTCCTTGAGCCAGTATTCGACGGCTTTCACATCATGATTGGTGACCGCTTCGATGGCCTTGATGCGGGCTGCATCGGTCTCGCTGAAATCGCTGGCGAGCTTGTCAAGCAGGGCACTGGCCGCTGGCGAGAACGGTTTGATTTCGCTAAAGCCCGCTTGAGCCAGCGCCTGCAGCCATGAAATCTCGACTTTCACACGGTGGTGCATGAACCCGGTTTCGGACAGGAGTGGACGCAAGGCATCGGTTTTGGCAGCATAGCGGCCGTCGAGCGGGGACAGGGCGGAAAGAGGAGACAAAGGCATGTGGGACGCTCGGTTGACGAAAAAGGAAGGGCGGATTTTACCATCCGCAGCGTGCGTCTTCGTCAAAAAGCACGCTTGCGAAGCGACCGGGGTCGGGTCGTGTTCAGCGCTGTTCCGTCAAGGATTAACGCAAGCTGGTCGATGACGGATTGGCCGGTGATGAGCTTGCTACATTCGAATTGCCGGGCAGTTTTTTCGTGCTCCGGACACCAGTTCCAGTTGGCAGCAACCAGCCGGATTTTATTGAAGCATCCCGAGCACGCGCCGGCGGGTGCCGCTACCCGGTAAGTGTTACTTTGAAATTCGCAAAATTTTTCAGAAAATCCTGAAATCAGGATCGTGGGTGTACCGGTTGCCCAACTCAGCCAGCTCAAGCCGCTGCCGATACCGATAAAGGCAGTCGATTTTTGCAGCTCGTTGATGACTGCCGTCAGGGATCCTGATGCCAGTTGTGTTACTCCTTCCGGATGCCTGTTTCCCTTGTAATTGTCATGTTCTCTGGACAGCAGTTTGACCTGGTATCCTTTCTGAACAACATAATCGACGACCTCCTGCCATCCGGTTTCATTATTCCAGTATTTCGTCTGCATGGAGCCATGCAGTGCAATAGTAATTAATTTCTCTTTTTTTATTTTTTTATCCAGATTTAACTTCGGTTTTAGTTCAATGGCCGGCAGGCCTAATATGTCAGATGCAGCTTGTTGTAATGATATTTTTTTAAAGTCGGTTGGATTACGTTTTAAATCTACTTCATTGTTTTTATAAAATAAACCGACCCGGTACATTGCGTACAGGTCATGGACAGTGACGCCAGGTTCAATAAACTCGATGTGTTTGTATTGGCTTTTAAAAAGGTCATTATGAAACGTGGAAGCAATTACTTTGCAACGATGTTTTTTTCTGAAGGCATCGAGATAAGGTATCCACGCAAGGCTGTTGCCGAGCAGATCTGATTCGATCGCAATATAGACACGTTCATCTCTGCAATTAAATTTTTTTTCCATTACAAAATTTTCATTCTTATAAAATTTCAAATTCCAGTTAATAAAATAAATATGATCAATTTTTAATTTTTCACCAATATTAATTTTGTAAGAGCATTCAACGATGCCGGTGCCTTGATCTACAAAGTCAACCCGAAATTCTCCATCATTATCTGATTTATATTCAAGATAAGGACCGTCAATGAAATTGATGTCGAATTGTGGCTTCATTTTTTCCTCGATTTGAGAATAGAGACGAAGAGACTTAGCGAGCGGGACGCTGGAGCGGATTGAAGTTGCCCTGCTTTACGTGGGAATCAGTGGTTTCGAGTGGCGATTAGTTCCCAAAAGAAATTTTTTGAGCTGCGTTAGTTGTCTTTAATTGTGCAAATTTATTCGCCGGAGTCGATTTTTCATCCAGCCATCCTGCTCGCCGGAGCAGCACTCCGGGAGGTTCCGGAAGCGCTATGGCCGATGCTATAATCCGGAAAAATCCAACCTCAAAGCGTCTATGAAACTCATCGGATCCCTGGCCAGTCCCTACGTACGAAAAGTCCGTGTCGTGATGGCAGAAAAAAAACTGGATTACGAGTTTGTGCTGGAGGATGTCTGGTCTGCTGACAGCACGATCCTGGCATCCAATCCGTTGGGCAAAGTCCCTTGCCTGATCATGGAAGATGGCACGGCGATGTTTGATTCACGCGTGATTGCCGAGTACCTCGATACCCTCACGCCGGTAGGCAAATTATTGCCTCCCCCTGGCCGCGATCGGGCTGGAGTCAAATGCTGGGAGGCGCTGGCCGATGGTGTGTGCGACGCCGCTGTCCTGGTCAGGCTGGAAAAAACGCAGCGCCCGGAAGCGCTGCAAAGTCACTCCTGGATAGATCGCCAGACACTAAAAATAAACGCCGGTATCAAGGCAATGTCAATCGGACTGGCTGAGACCGCGTTTTGCGCCGGCAGCCAGTACACGCTGGCGGATGTTGCCGTTTGTTGTACGCTGGGATGGCTGACGTTTCGTTTTCCCGACATCGACTGGCGTACCGATTATCCGAACCTGGCCAGACTTGCTGACAAGGTTGGCGAGCGTGCCTCGTTTAAGGACACGCTGCCACAATAAAGCCGATTTAACACGGCCGCGGTTGACGTTCGAGCCCGGCCTTTCTGACGCTGGCCTGGGTACCGTAGTTTCTGTAATGCACTGTCACAGCAGATTCAAACGATATCGTTGGGAAGCATGGCGGTAAAACTTGCGGTGATTGCGGCAGCATCACTTACAGCCTGTCGTTGCTGATTTTCCAGGTCCACCTGAGCCTGGTAGGCTCTTTGCTGATAATTGTCGTATTCACGGGCCAAGAGATCAGCGTTGTCCGTCAGGTTATTGCTGCCGCTGCTTCCACTGCTACCGCTGCTGCCACTGCTACCACTGCTTCCGCTGCTGCCACTGCTGCCACTGCTGCCACTGCTTCCGCTGCTGCCACTGCTACCACTGCTACCACTGCTACCACTGCTTCCGCTGCTTCCGCTGCTGCCATGGCTACCGCTGCTTGCATGGCTATTCCTGGTTGTAGCTGTAAGGGTCATGTTGGCGCTCCTCAAAGAACACGATGTTGTTCCGGATTGAACACCAATCAGTGGCAGACATGATCCGGTGGGTTCCGTTACTGAGGCTGGTGCGGCGATTACTTGCCACTCATCCTGTGCGCCCCACGCCGGCGCAGGAGTCGCTAAGACACCAGCGATGTGGCAATGATCCCGCCGCCAAGGCAGACATCGTCCCGGTACAGTACCGCCGATTGTCCCGGTGTCACTGCCCATTGGCTGGCATCGAAGGCCAGTTGCATCCGCTGCGAATCGGCCATCCGGAAGCTGCACGACACGTCGGCCTGCCGATAGCGCGTCTTGGCCGATAACTGTTCACCGCCGGGCGGCATTCCAGCGATCCAGCTGAGCTGGTCAGCTTCGAGGCTGGCCGACAATAGCCACGGGTGGTCATGACCCTGCACCACGTACAGCGTATTGGACTCCAACTCCTTGCGGGCGACATACCAGGCATCGCTGCTGCCATCGGCATTCTGATGTGACTTGATACCGCCGATGCCGATACCTTTGCGCTGGCCTAGCGTATAAAAACTCAGGCCGACGTGTTCGCCGACAGTGTCGCCCTCCGGCGTTTTCATCGGGCCGGGCTGGTACGACAGATAACGGTTCAGAAATTCACGGAAGGGCCGTTCGCCGATAAAGCAGATGCCGGTCGAATCTTTCTTGGCTGCGTTCGGCAAACCAAGTTGTCCGGCCATCTTGCGCACCGCGGTCTTGCGGATTTCACCGAGCGGGAATAGCGTCTTCGAGAGCTGGGCCTGGTTCAGCCGGTGCAGGAAGTAACTCTGGTCTTTGGTGTGATCGATGGCTTTGAGTAGTTCGTAGCTTCCCGGTGCGGCAGTTGACTCACGCACGCGGGCGTAATGACCGGTGGCAATGAGGTCCGCGCCGAGGTGCATTGCATGGTCGAGGAAGGCCTTGAACTTGATTTCGGCATTGCACAGCACATCCGGGTTCGGTGTACGTCCGGCCTGATATTCGCGCAGGAACTCGGCGAAGACACGGTCCTTGTATTCTGCCGAAAAATTGACCGCCTCGATATCGATGCCCAGTACGTCGGCCACGCTGACCGCATCAATCCAGTCCTGCCGGGTCGAACAATACTCGGCATCGTCGTCGTCTTCCCAGTTTTTCATGAACAGGCCGATCACTTCGTAGCCCTGTTCTTTCAGCAATGCTGCCGATACCGACGAGTCGACGCCGCCTGACAACCCGATTACCACTTTCTTTTTACTCATTGCGCACTACCCGTCTTGTCTTCAGAAAATCGAGGGAGCACTGTACAGCATCGACAGGGGGATGCGCTTGCCCGCCAGATAATCATCAACACAAAGCAGAACAATATCGCTGCGATGCGAAGCTCGCGTGGCGACCAGTTCGTCGTAGGACATCCAGAGCGTGCGGATGATGCCGTGATCCAGCGGCTGGTCGTGGACTGCACCGGCGGTGCCGCAGAAGGTAAAGCGCAGATAGGTCACGTCGATACCGCTGCGTACCGACAAATAGCGCGCCATATAAAAACCGACCAGCGCGGTCGGGATAAAATCATGGGCGGTTTCTTCGATGGTTTCGCGGATGACGGCCTGTTCCAGCGATTCTTTCGGGTCAAGGTGACCGGCTGGCTGATTGAAACGGATGCCATCGCTGGTTTCTTCTTCGACCATCAGGAATTTGCCATTGCGCTCGATAATCGCCGCAACGGTGACGGATGGTTTCCATAGCTCGGACATAGGTTCCCCTGAAAGTGGAACCATTTTACCGTGCCATTTCAACGTTATGGTGGCGTTTCAGTTGCCACTATTGGTTAAGGCGTTTGTTCTGTTACTGTGCGCCAAGTTAGGGCACTTTAATCGTGCGCAAGTTTTTTTAGCAAGCATTTGGTGAATCATGAAAAAAACGGCAAAATCAGTCACCTTTTTTTCATCTGCACGCCGCCAACAACAATCAACAAGAAGGAACATCCTATGAAAATCGGCATACCCGCCGAAACGCGGAACGGAGAAACCCGCGTTGCTGCTACCCCCGAGACAGTCAAGAAATTGATCGCCGCCAAACATACGGTCGTCGTACAAGCCGGTGCTGGTATCAGCGCCAGCGTCACTGATGAGTCCTATGTCGCGGCCGGAGCGACCATCGGTAGCGCCGCTGAGGTTTTCGCCGCAGCGATGGTCCTCAAGGTGCGTGCGCCGAGTGCTGATGAATTGCCGCTGATGACTTCTGGCACCGTCGTGATCGGCATGCTCAACCCGTTTGATGCCGACAATATCGCCGCGATGGCGGCGCAAGGATTGTCCGCTTTCGCGCTCGAAGCGGTACCACGCATCACGCGTGCGCAGTCAATGGACGTGCTGTCTTCGCAAGCTAATATTGCCGGCTACAAAGCCGTGCTGGTCGCTGCCAACGCCTATCAGCGCTTCATGCCGATGTTGATGACGGCGGCCGGTACCGTCAAGGCGGCGCGGGTTCTGATCATGGGGGTCGGCGTGGCCGGTCTGCAAGCCATTGCGACTGCCAAGCGTCTTGGTGCAATCATCGAAGCATCCGATGTGCGTCCGTCAGTCAAGGAGCAGGTCGAGTCGCTCGGCGGCAAATTCCTTGACGTGCCATACCTCACCGACGAGGAAAAAGAAAACGCTGAAGGTACCGGCGGTTATGCCCGCGCGATGCCGGCTGACTGGATGCGCCGCCAGGCCGAGCTGGTCCATGAGCGTGCCAAGCTGGCCGACATCATCATCACGACCGCGTTGATCCCGGGCCGCAAGGCACCGATCCTGATCAGCGAAGACACGGTCAAGGCGATGAAACCCGGTTCGGTCATTGTCGACATGGCCGTCGAGCAGGGCGGCAATTGCCCGCTGTCCGAACTCGGCAAGACCGTCACCAAACATGGCGTGCACATCATCGGCGAGCCGAATCTGGCGATGCTGGTCGCGGCTGATGCCTCGGCACTCTACGCGCGCAACGTGCTCGATTTCCTCAAGCTCATCGTCGATGCCGACGCCGCACTGGTGATCAACCGCGACGAAGAAATCGTCGCCGCTACGCTGCTGTGTTCGGGGGGTGAAGTGCTGCGCAAATAAGTTTACGCAAATTAGCTCACGCAAATAATTCCTATAAAGAAGAATCGAGGACATCATGGAAGTCAGTCACACCATCATTAACCTGATCATTTTCGTACTGGCGATTTACGTCGGCTACCACGTGGTCTGGACCGTTACTCCCGCGTTGCATACGCCGCTGATGGCGGTCACGAATGCGATCTCGGCCATCATCATTGTCGGCGCCATGCTTGCTGCCGGCCTCACCGAAGGCCGGCTCGGCCAGGTCATGGGTACGCTCGCCGTGGCACTGGCTGCCGTCAATGTGTTTGGCGGTTTTCTGGTGACGCAACGCATGCTGGAAATGTTCAAGAAAAAAGAACCGAAGGTCGCCAAGGCCCCGGTTGAAGGAAGCAAGCCATGAGCATGAACCTCGTTACCCTGCTGTATCTGATTGCTTCGGTCTGCTTCATTCAGGCTCTCAAAGGCCTGTCGCATCCTTCAACCGCGCGGCGCGGCAATGCCTTCGGCATGGGCGGCATGGCGCTGGCTATCGTCACCACGATTGCGCTGATCATCAAGCTGAAATCGGAAGCGATGGGCGCGCCATTGGGCTACGGCCTGGTGATCTTTGGCGTGGTCGTCGGCGGCGGTATCGGTGCCTATCTGGCACGCACTGTCGAAATGACGAAGATGCCGGAACTGGTCGCGGCGATGCACTCGTTGATCGGTCTGGCGGCGGTCTGTATTGCCGTGGCTGCCGTGTCGGAGCCGTGGGCTTTCAACATCGCGGCCCACGAGATGGCAATCCCGTTCGGTAATCGTCTTGAACTGTTCATCGGTACTTTTGTCGGTGCGATCACGTTCTCGGGTTCGGTCATTGCCTTCGGCAAGCTGTCAGGCAAATACAAGTTCCGTCTGTTTCAGGGCCAGCCGGTCAGTTTCCCGGGCCAGCATTTTCTGAATCTGGTGCTGGCAATTCTGATGGTCGGTTTCGGTTTAATCTTCTGTTTCGCACCGGGAACCGAACCGGCGTGGATCGCGTTCGTATTGATGGCTGTCATCGCCTTCGTGCTGGGTGTGCTGATCATCATTCCGATCGGTGGCGCGGACATGCCGGTGGTGGTATCGATGCTCAACAGTTATTCGGGCTGGGCGGCGGCCGGGATCGGTTTCTCACTTAACAATTCGATGCTGATCATTGCCGGATCACTGGTTGGTTCGAGTGGCGCGATCCTGTCATACATCATGTGCAAGGCGATGAACCGCTCGTTTTTCAATGTGATTCTGGGCGGCTTCGGTGGTGATCCTGCTGCGGCTGCTGCAGTCGGTTCGCAAGCCGCGCGGCCGGTCAAATCAGGCTCCGCCGACGACGCTGCTTTCCTGATGGGCAATGCTGAAACTGTCATCATCGTGCCGGGTTACGGCCTGGCCGTGGCGCGTGCCCAGCATGCACTCAAAGAGCTGACCGCCAAGCTGACAGAGAAGGGCGTCATCGTCAAATACGCGATTCATCCGGTGGCCGGGCGTATGCCGGGACACATGAACGTGCTGCTGGCCGAAGCCGAAGTGCCGTACGACCAGGTCTTCGAGATGGACGACATCAACGGCGAATTCGCGCAAGCCGATGTGGTGCTGGTGCTGGGCGCGAATGACGTGGTCAACCCGGCCGCGAAAGATCCGAAATCATCGATTGCCGGCATGCCGATTCTGGAGGTCTACAAGGCCAAGACGGTCATCGTTAACAAGCGATCGATGGCTTCGGGCTATGCCGGTCTGGACAACGAACTGTTCTATATGGACAAGACGATGATGGTGTTCGGTGATGCGAAGAAGGTCATTGAAGAGATGGTGAAAGCCGTCGAGTAAAACCGTAATACGGGCACGGGCGCTGACGCGCGTGTGCCACTTCAGTTCCCCATTCGGCCTGTCTGAAGACAGGCCGAATGCTTTTGGGGATTCACCGTTGCCCGTACATCATCTGCTGCGCCAGCATCTTGCGTGCCGGTGCCACGGCATCCATCAGCCCCAGCGACAATCCCAGCAAACCTTGCGACAGCGTTCCTTCCGGCGCGCTGGCAAAAACACGCGCCATCGCATCCGTGACGCGGATGGTCATGTCGCGATCCCGGCTGCGCTGCGTGCTGAAGGCTGTCAGTGCAGCCGGACTGACATCGCCCGCCAGCAAGCGTGCCAGCACCATCGCATCGCGCAAACCGAGATTCAAGCCCTGTCCGGCGACCGGATGCAGCGTTTGCGCGGCATTACCGATGGCGATTGTGCGCGCGGTCGGCGCGACCTGCGCGTTCAAGCCGAGCGGATACACGAAGCGCTGCCTGCAATCAAGGAAGCGGCCGACCCGTCCACCGAATAACGCTTCGAGCTCGGACAGGAACGCGCTGTCATCGAGCGTCATCAGACGCCCGGTAGTGTCACTGCGCGCACACCAGACCACCGCGTAGCCATCGTCCTGCGGCAGCAATGCCAGCGGGCCTTCCGAGGTGAACCGTTCGAAGGCGCGCTGCATCAGTGGAGCGCTGGTCGTGACATGGGTGACGATCGCGCTCTGGCGGTAATCGCGATGCAGTGAGCGAACCGGCTGCTGTGCAAACACACCACCTTCGGCCTGAATCAGCAGGCCGGAACGCAAGCTGCTGCCATCATCGAAGCTCAGAGTGACCTGGTCGGCTTGCTCGTCAGTGGCGCTGACTTGCATCGGCCGGCGCACCACGATGCCGGCTTGCACGGCCGCTGCCGCCAGGGCCGACACCAGCGCACCATAGCGCGTGACATAGCCGAGCGCAGGCAAGTTGTAATCGGCACGATCCATCAGCGTGCGACCGAAATGGCCGCGCCGCGAGACGTGGATCTGCGCGATGGCCTGGGCCGGTACCGGCCAGGCACCGACCTGTTCGAGGATTTGCCGGCTACCGTACGACAGGGCGATCGAGCGCGGATCAGCGGCCGATTGCGCGGCGGTCTTTGCATCGATCAGGGCAAGGCGCTCCGGAGCGATGCCGCGCTGCACCAGCAAACCCGCCAGTACCAGTCCGACCGGACCGGCACCGCAAATGGCGATATCGATATCGGTCTGCATCAGGTGTTGCCCATCATGGTTTCGATGTCGGCAATGGTTTTCGGTGCGGCGCTGCTCATGACCTCGGCGCCGTCGACGGTGACGGCGACATCGTCTTCGATGCGGATGCCGATGTTCCAGTATTGCTCGGGAATGCCGGGCGCCGGGCGCACGTAGATGCCGGGTTCGACGGTGAGTGTCATGCCGGGATGCAGGATGCGCCATGGCTTGTCGCCGCCAGCGGCGGCGGTGTCATTGACTTCGCGGTATTCGCCGACATCGTGCACATCCATGCCCAGCCAGTGGCCGGTGCGGTGCATGTAGAACTGGCGGTAGTCGCCATTGGTGATGACGTCGTCAAGCGTGCCGACCTTGTTGGCATCGAGCAGGCCGGTATCGAGCATGCCTTGCGAGAGGATGCGCACGGCGGCGTCATGACCGTCCATGAAGCGCATGCCGGGACGGATGGCGGCGATCGCCGCGTGCTGGGCCGCCAGTACCAGTTCGTACAGCGTGGTTTGCGCTGGCGTAAAGCGGCCGTTGGCCGGAAAGGTGCGGGTGATGTCGGAGGCGTAACCATCAAGTTCGCAGCCGGCATCGATGAGCACCAGGTCACCGTCTTGCAGGACCGTGGCACCGGCCCGGTAATGCAGTACGCAGGCATTCGCGCCGGTGGCGACGATCGAGGTGTAGGCCGGGAAGTCGGAGCCGTGGCGGCGGAATTCATGCAGCAGTTCGGCGTCGATCTGGTATTCGTGCAATCCGGGTTTGGCCATGCGCATCGCGCGTGCGTGGGCACCGGCGGAGACCGTCGCGGCGCGGCGCATGATGGCCAGTTCGGAGTCATCCTTGATCAGCCGCATTTCATTGAGCAGGCCGCTGACATCATGGGCTGACGACGGCGCGGTGATACCGGCGCGCGATTGGGTGCGGACTTTTTTCAGCCAGCCTTGAACTTGCGCATCGAGGGCGGCATGGCTGCCTAGCGCATAGAACAGCGCCGGCTGATCGGCCAGCAGTTTCGGCAGGATGGCATCGAGCGCATCGATCGGGAACGCGGCATCGAAACCGAACGTCTCACGTGCGTTGTCGGGACCGTGTCGAAATCCTTCCCAGATTTCACGCTCGCTGTTTTTTTCGCGACAGAACAGGATGGCTTGATTTTTCTTGCCGGCGACCAGCACGACGACGGCTTCCGGCTCGACGAAGCCGGACAGGTAGTAAAACGTACTGTCATGCCGGTACGGATATTCGGCATCGCTATTACGGTGCACTTCCGGCGCGGTCGGAATGATGGCTACGCCACCTCCGCGGGCCTGCATTTGAGCGATCAGGCTGGCGCGACGGGCGGCGTAGGAACTCATGGTCGTTTGCTTTCGGTAAGAGGACGGTTCAATCGGGCCAGACGTTCGGGGGTGCCGACATCAGTCCAGTCGCCACGATACACCTCTCCGCCGATTTGTCCCCGGGCAGCAAAATCGCGCAGCATTGGCGCCAGTTTGGCGGGATGTCCGGGGGCGACGGAGGCGAATAATTCCGGCCGGTAGACGCCGATGCCCGAGAATGTATATCGGGGCGTGCCGTCGTTGTTGACCGCAAACGTGGTCAGGCCGAAGTCGCCTTCGGGCACGTGCGGCGGGTTTTTTACCAGGTAGATCCAGCCGATATCGCGCTGGTCGGCCGGATACGGATTGCCCCACATGTCGGCATCGACCAGCGCCGATTTGACTTGTTCGAAATCGAAGTGCGGGCAATAGATATCGCCGTTGACGACCACGAACGGCGCCTCACCCAGCAGCGGCAGCGCCTGCGCGATACCGCCGGCGGTGTCGAGCGCGATGGCTTCAGCCGAATACTGCAGCGTCGCACCGAACTGACTGCCGTCGCCCAGCGTGTCGACCAGTTGCTGGCCGAGATGGGCATGGTTGATGACGATCTCGGTGATGCCGGCACGCACCAGGTTCAGGATGTGCCAGACAATGAGCGCACGGCCGCGTACTTTGAGCAGCGGTTTGGGGCAGGTGTCGGTGAGCGGACGCATCCGCTCGCCGCGCCCGGCGGCGAGGATCATGGCTTTCATGCAGCAGGCTTTCAGTAAGAGGTGAGGATCAGAATGTGTAGCCGACTGACGGTGCCTTGTCCTCGACTTCATCGAGCAGCACGATCAGTGGTGCCAGAATCTTGTAGCGACCGGCGACCTTGCGGGTGTAGCGCATCACCAGTGGCAAGTCCTTCAGATAGGCGTCCTTGCCATCGCGGTGAAACAGGCGGGCGAAAATACCGAGCACTTTGAGATGACGCTGCAAGCCCATGAATTCAAAGTCGCGATAGAACGCATCGATGTCGGGATTGACCGGCAGGCCGGCGCGCTTGGCGCGTTCCCAGTAGCGGATGGCCCAGTCCAGCACTTGCTCTTCATCCCATTCAATGTAGGCATCCCGCAGCAGCGACACCAGGTCGTAGGTAATCGGGCCGTACACCGCATCCTGAAAATCAAGGATGCCGGGATTGCCGACCGGTAGCACCATCAGATTACGGGCATGGTAATCGCGATGCACAGTGACCTGCGGTTGCGCCAGGTTGTTCGCCAGCAGCGCATCGAAGACACCATTGAGCGAGGTGTGCTGGGCCTCGCTCAGCGTTACGCCCAGGTGTTTGGCGATATACCAGTCGGGGAACAGCATCAGCTCACGCTGCAGCAGCGCACGGTCATAGTCGGGCAGCACGCCCGGCTGGCTGTGCATCTGGATCTGGACCAGCGCATCAATCGCATCGAGGTAAAGCGCGGGTGCGGTGTCGGCATTGAGTTGCTGCAAATAGGTGGTCGCACCGAGGTCGCTGAGCAGCAAGAAGCCTTGCCCGACATCCTGCGCCAGCACCGTCGGCACCGACACGCCGGTTGCGCCTAACAGTTCGGCGACCGCGATGAAAGGCCGGACATCTTCCTGCGGTGGTGGTGCGTCCATCACGATTGCGCTGCTGCCGTCACCGAGATCGACCCGGAAATAACGGCGGAAACTTGCGTCGGCAGATGCTGCGCGCAGGCTGTCGATATGGATGTCGGCAGGCAGGCTGGCAAGCCAGAGTTTTAAATTGGTCAAACGAAGATCAGTTGGCATAAGTAAAGGCAGGAGGCGGACCGGAGTTTCCGGTCGTAAGGGAATGAGTTCCCCTATAATAAGTGATTCAATTCAAAAAATCGCCTGCCACGGTGGTCACTCTCCAATTTCATGATCCGGTTCCCTGTCCTGTCCCCGACGCAGCGCCTGCTTCGCATTTTGACCGCTGTGGTCGCTGCGGCAGCATTACCGAATTATGTGCTGGCCCAGAAGGCCTCCAAGCCCGTGAGCCAGAGCGATCGTGAAGCACCGGCCGAGATCAGCGCCGAGAGCATGACCGGCCGGCCTGATCGCGAAATTACGCTGACCAACAAGGTCGAGATCGTGCGCGGCGTGACGACAATTAACTCCGACCAGGCTCAGTACCACATCGTTGAAGACGTCGTCGAAGCCAGCGGCGATGTCCGCATGCAGCGCGTCGAGGACGTCTATACCGGCGACAAACTCAAGCTCAACATGGACGGCGGTATCGGTTACGTGACCAATCCGACCTATCGTCTTGAACGCACCAAAGGACAAGGCTCAGGCAAGCGTATCGACTTCGAATCCGAAACCGAAGCCACAGTGGTCGATGGGACGTACAGCACCTGCGAAGGACCGGACCCGGACTGGTATTTGCGTTCGGGCACGCTCAACCTCGACAACGCGCGCGACATCGGCCTGGCCCGCAACAGCGTCGTGTATTTCAAGGGTGTGCCCATTCTCGCCGCACCGGCCATGTCGTTTCCGCTATCGGGTGCGCGCAAGTCGGGCGTGCTGCCGCCGACCATCGGTGCGACCAATCGCGGCGGTCTGGAAGTCATGGTGCCGTATTACTTCAACATCGCACCGAACCGCGACCTGACCATTTACCCGAATTTCATCGCGCAGCGCGGGCTCCAGCTTGGTGCCGTGGCGCGCTACCTTGATCCGTCGTATTCGGGCGAAACCAAGCTCGAAGGCTTGCTCAAGGACAAACTGACCGGGACTGACCGCTGGTCTGTATCGTCCATCCATACGCAATCGCTGCGGCCCGGACTGACACTGAACTGGAATATTAACGCGGCGTCTGATGATGCTTATCCGAGTGATTTTTCACGCACGCTGACCACCGCGCAGCAACGCCTGCTGTTGCGTGACCTGAGCTTGAGCTATGGTCAACCGTACTGGAGTCTCACGGCGCGCGCCAGCAACTACCAGGTTCTGCAGGATCCGCTGGCACCGATTGCGCGGCCCTATGACCGCTTGCCGCAGATCACTTTCGCGTCGGCGCGTCCCGACATCGCCGGTTTCGATCTGGGGCTTGATTCGGATCTGACGCGCTTCGCGCATCCGACGCTGCAACAGGGCGACCGCCTTTTCGTCAATCCGAAAATGTCGTATCCGATCATCGAGCCGGGCTTTTTCATCACCCCGAAACTGTCGTTCCATGCAACACGCTATCAGCTTGCCGATAGCGGCGCCGGTGTCGCACCGGGTACGAATACGTCATTACAGCGGGCCATCCCGACTGCCTCCGTCGATAGCGGCATGGTATTCGAACGCGCTGCCAGCTTCTTTGGCAGCGACATGACACAGACGCTGGAGCCGCGTTTGCTTTATGTCTACACGCCTTACCGCGACCAGTCGATGTTGCCTAATTTCGATAGTGGTCTGGCCGACCTGAGTTTCACTCAGTTGTTCAGCGAGAACCGCTTCGTCGGCAATGACCGCATTGGTGACGCCAACCAGATCACTGCGGCAGTGACCACACGCTTTCTGGAAGAGTCGGGTGCAGAGCGGGCGCGCATCGCGCTGGGCCAGCGCTATTATTTTTCGGATCAGCGTGTCTCGCTCGGCAGCGTTTCCAATCAAAGCCGGTCCGACTTGTTGCTGTCGGCCAATGGCCGGATCAGTCAGTCGTTTTCGGCTGAAACCAACCTGCAATACAGCCAGACTTCGGGTGTCCTCAACCGCGCCAACGCCGGTATCAAATACCAGCCGGGACCGATGAAGGTGCTCAATCTGACGTATCGCCAGGACTTGCCGAATAACCTCGAGAAATCGTTCGATGTGTCGACGCAGTGGCCCTTTGCCAGTCGCTGGTATGGTGTCGGCCGGATCAATTATTCGCTGACCACCAGCAAGATTGCCGAAGGTTTGCTCGGAGTCGAATACAAGGCCGACTGCTGGGTGTTTCGCGTTGTTGCGCAGCGCACGCCGACGGCAACATCGCAGGCCACATCGGCATTATTTTTCCAGCTTGAATTAAACGGATTGTCCAAACTCGGATCGAACCCGCTGCAAGCCCTGCGCACCAGTGTGCCGGGTTACCAGAACGTCAATCAACCTACCAACCGATAATGATCACGAATTTTTCCAGGACTCCGGACCACACCATGCGACAAGTTATCTCCCCAGTACAGTGCCTGAAAATTGCTGCCGTCCTGATTGGTCTCGCCGTTGGTGCGATGCAACCGGCGAGCGCGCAGTTCACCCCGGCCAATCAGGTGGCAGCTCCCGCTGAAGTGGCATCCAGCAGCACAGAACCGCAGCTCATCGATTCGATCGTCGCGGTTGTCAACAGCGATGTCATCACGCGTCTGGAACTCAATAACCGGGTTGCGATGGTCGAATCGCGCATGAAGCAGCAGGGCACGCAGTTGCCGCAACGTGCACTGCTCGAAAAGCAGATTCTCGAACGCATGATCGTCGATCGCGCCCAGCTGCAACTGGCCGCTGACAGTGGCATCAAGATCGATGATGTGATGCTCGACCGTGCGATGGCGCGATTGGCCGAGCAGAACAAACTGTCGATGCAGGATTTCCGCAACCAGCTGGAACGCGAAGGCATGTCTTTTTCACGTTTTCGTGAAGAGATCCGGGAAGAAATCGCGATGCAGCGGATCCGTGAACGTGAAGTCGACAACAAACTCCAGATCACCGAATCCGAAGTGGACAACTACCTTGAAGCCGAAAAGAGCGCACCACAGGTTCAGCCCGAGTACAACCTCGCCCAGATCCTCGTGCGCATTCCCGAAAACGCGACCGCCGAACAGATCGCTATACGTCGTGCGCGGGCCGATGACGTTGCCCGGCAATTGCGGGGCGGTGCGGATTTCGCCAAGCTGGCGGCCTCGTACTCAGACTCGGTCGACGCGCTCAAGGGCGGTGAACTGGGCTGGCGCACGGCCGATCGCCTGCCACAAATTTTCGTCGATGCCGTCGCCAGACTCAATGAGGGTGAACTGTCCGATGTAGTTAAAAGCGCCAGTGGTTTCCATATCCTGAAAGTCGTTGGTAAACGGACCCGCAGCGCAGACAACAGCACGGCGACAGCGGCCGCACCGGCCGTCGAGCAAACCCATGCACGGCATATCCTGATCAAGGTCAACACCATCGTGACAGCGGCCGAAGCGCTGCGCAAACTGACTGACCTGAAACAGCGTCTCGACAACAAGGCCGCGACCTTCGAAGAACTCGCCAAGCTGTATTCGAATGACTTGTCCGCCTCAAAAGGTGGCGACCTCGGCTGGATTTATCCGGGCGATACCGTGCCTGAATTCGAGCGCGCGATGAACCTGCTCAAACCGGGCGAGGTCAGTGCGCCGGTTGAAACCCCATTCGGTTATCACCTGATCGAAGTGCTCGAACGCAAGAGCCAGGATGTGTCGCAGGAGCGCAAGCGCCTGGCCGCCCGTCAGGCACTGCGCGAACGCAAGCTCGAAGAAGCCACGCAGGACTGGATCCGGCAGTTGCGTGATCGCGCGTATGTCGAATACCGGCTGGACGGTCGCTGATGGCCATTGCCAGCATGACCACGGTGCGCCCGACAATCGCCATTACCTGCGGCGAACCGGCCGGGATCGGTCCGGAAATTGCCTTGCGTGCGGCGTGGGAATTACGTGGCGAGGTCAATTGTGTACTCATTGGCGACGCGGCTTTCCTGGCGATTCTGGCCGATCAGATTGATCCCGCCATCGCGCTCGCGGCTACCTCGATACAGGCTGTTCGCAACGGTGGATTGCCCACTTTCCCGCCACAGCGTCTGGTAGTGCTCGACAGTCCGCTGGCGGCCCATGTGGTGCCGGGTCAACTTGATCCGCGCAATGGCCGTAGCGTCTTGCAGATGCTGGATATGGCGATCGAGGGTACCCGGGCCGGCTGGTTCGCCGCCATGGTCACCGCGCCGCTGCAAAAAAGCACCATCAATGACTCCGGCGTGCCGTTCACCGGTCATACCGAATATCTCGCTGAAAAAACGGGCACGCCGCATGTCGTGATGATGCTGGCTGCCAGCGGACCGCACCCGTTGCGGGTGGCGCTGGCGACGATTCATCTGGCGCTCAAGGACGTGCCGGCCGCGATTACTTTTGATAGCCTTGGCCGCACGCTCGATATTCTGCAGCGCGAGTTGCAGAGCCGCTTCGGACTGGCCACGCCGCGCATTCTGGTGGCCGGTCTCAATCCGCATGCGGGCGAGGGCGGCTATCTCGGACACGAAGAAATCGACGTCATCATTCCTGCGTTGCAGGCGGCACGCGCGCGCGGCATCAGCGTGGCAGGTCCGTATCCGGCTGACACATTATTCCAGCCTAAGTATCTGAAAGACGCCGATTGCGTGCTGGCGATGTATCACGATCAAGGCTTGCCGGTACTGAAGTTTGCCAGTTTTGGCCATGGCATCAACATCACGCTGGGTTTGCCATTGATCCGCACTTCGGTCGATCACGGCACGGCGCTGGATCTGGCTGCTTCAGGCGTCGGACATGCTGACCATGGCAGCATGATCGAGGCGATCCGTACCGCAATACAGATGGCAGCCGCATGAGGACAGCGACATGAAGCACGTAGCCCGTAAACGCTTCGGCCAGAATTTTCTAACTGACAAGCAAGTCTTGCAAGACATCATCCAGACGATCGCTCCGGCACGCACCGACACGATGGTCGAAATCGGTCCCGGTCTTGGCGCAATGACGCGTTTGCTGCTCGATGACCTTGACCAGTTGCACGTAGTTGAACTTGACCGCGACCTGGTCGTACGTCTGCAAAAAACCTTCGATCAGAAAAAATTACTGATCCATTCCGGTGATGCACTGCAGTTCGACTTCGGCACGTTGCCGGTGCCGGCCGGGCAAAAGCTGCGTGTGGTGGGTAACCTGCCTTACAACATTTCCAGCCCGCTGCTATTTCACCTCGCCAGCTTTACCGCGCTGGTACAGGACCAGCATTTCATGTTGCAGAAGGAAGTAGTCGAACGCATGGTCGCGCCGCCCGGTGGTAAAAGTTATGGGCGATTGTCGGTGATGCTGCAATGGCGCTATGCGATGTCGCTGCGCTTTATCGTGCCGCCGACGGCCTTCGATCCGCCACCGCGCGTCGAGTCCGCTATCGTGCGCATGATTCCCCTTGAAACACCATTGCCGTGCAATCAGCAGGCGCTGGAGGCAGTGGTACTCAAGGCCTTTTCGATGCGGCGCAAAGTGTTGCGCAATTGCCTGGCAGGCATGTTCACTGAAAATCAGCTGATCGACGCCGGTGTAGATCCGACCCTGCGGCCCGAGACGATTTCGCTGGAGCAGTATGTCGGACTCGCCAACCGGTTGCCGCTCAGCGTATAACGGTCCGGCGTAAAAAAGCCGGCATGGGCTTCCTGATGGAAGCGCTTGCCGGCTTTGCTGTTTCTGCCCGGATGACTCAGGAGATTGTGATCTTTACCCCTTTGACGGTGGTCTGGCCGCGCGTATCGATGACTTTCACGACTGCCTCGTAGGTGCCGGCCTTAGTGAAGGTATGTGAGGTAGCTGCACCAGCAACAACGGCGGTGGCATCACCGAAATTCCACTGGTACGACGTGACTTTGCCGCCAGCAACCGGCACCGTCGTACTGGCGTCAAACTTGATAACAAATGGACCCTTGCCAGTGATCGCCGACGCCACCAGTACTGGCTTAGTTGCCGTCATGGCAGGCAAGGCGCTGGTGCCGCTGATGGTGTACTCGCCAAGGTTGCCGTAGTTGGTATAGCCGGTGGTGAGCGGGTTGCCCCGTGCTGCCCCGCTGACGCTCAGGTAGTAGGTGCCTTCTGCCGTGAGCGTGGTGCTGAGCGTTTTGGCCAGCGTGGTGGCGGTGGTACTGCTTGTTGCCAGGACCTTGCCGTTGACATCGAGCAGCTGCAGCGCGATGTCGAGAGTGCCGCCCAAGATGGCGCCGCCAACTTTCAGATTCAACGGACCTGCACCGGCAACAAAGCTGAACATATCGACATCGCCGGTCGTCTCAATGCGACCCGGAGCGCTCAGATTGTTGAGGCCGTTGGCACTTTTGGCAACCAATGCATCGGCGAACGGAATCGTATTGCCGTGGTCATCGACGCGCGGGCTCAGGCCACGGGCAAGCATGACCGCATAGGCGTCCTGCTTATTGTTGGCATCGGCGTACTCGCCTTTTGACCATTGCGGCAGATTCTTGTAGTACCCGACTCCCATGATCGGCGCCCAGCCGGTTTCACCGCTGCCCTGACCGGTGTAGTACGCGGTCGATGGCAATTTACCCTGGTGACTCAGGCCCAGCGTGTGGCCGAGTTCGTGGCTGACGCAATCGGCAATGTATTTTTCGCCGTAGGCCAGATTATTCGGAAAGCAGAACGCCGGAGCGGCACCCGGAGCGAACTTGCTGAACGAATTCAGATAGGCATAGCCGCCGGCCGAACTGGCTTGCGGTGTAATCAGGATGGTGGCGCCAATTTTGCCAGCGGGTACAGACGGTGCTTCTGTCGTGACATCCACATCAAATCCGGCATAGGCTTCGGCGACGCGTAACAACACTTTCTGGATCAGCAACCGTTCGGCATTGCTGAAGGTCGCTGGCGCCTTGTCCATATCAAAGGCCGGATAGCTTCCCTGGCCGGTAAAGTTCAGGTAGAGCACGCGGGTTGAGTCCGGTTTGGTATGCAGCTTGAAGGTCTGGTCGTACGGGAACGGGCTTTCGCCTCCGACGGTCGCAACCGATGCGGACACTGTGCTCGCTGCCATCGTGGTGCCATCGGCCGCACCGGGGATGACGGTTTCTTCATCGATGTGGAGAACACGGCCTTTGGTGTCGACGTGCACGCTCTTGTCTGACAACAGCAATTGGCGGAATTCCGTGTTAGTCATGCCATACCACTTGGCCACGGCGTCGAGGTTGCCGCCGAGTTGCGCAATCGCATTTTGGCCCGATGACATGGCGTTGAGCTGAATACGGCCGAACGGGGCATTCTCGGTAGAGCCTGCTGCGTTAGCCGGAACAAAATCACTGCGCATTTCCATGTGCGCCATCATTGCTGGCGTCAGGCTGGATTCAGGTGAGGAAACGGCTTCGGCCTCCTTCATGGCGACGGCAATCATGCCGGATGCACCATTGGCGATACGGGATTGGCTATTGCCGGCCGTTACCAGCTCGGCTTGTGCCATCAACATTGGATTGGCTGCCCATGGACTGGAAGCGGATAGGACCGGATTGAGGACCGGCGCCACTGCAACCGGTGTGGTGACTTGATCTTGTGTGGTGTCGTTTATTGTTGTTGCGGCGTAGATGCCGAGTCCGCCGAATGCCATCGCGATAGTGGCAACGATGGCTGTGTAAGCTGGTTTTTTACTGGTTGATGGTGATGTCATGGTAGTACCCCTTTGTTATATCGATGAGTCGAACAAAGGGCTTACGCGGTCAACAGGACAGCCAACTCTTGCTGGAATAGTCTTGCTGGCAACCCCGCTACCGTGATCCCTGAAGACCGTAGGCCGGAGGCTTTGCGTCCTTGCCTTTCAGCAAGTTTGCCCAGATGCAATAATCTCTCTTGTCTAAAAGCAAGTCAAGTGAAATTTGGTGGATTTGTTGCCACTGTGGATAAGTGCTCGAAGAGAGCCGACTTCCAGTTGCTCCTGCATCGGTCAGTCGGCCGGATTGATTACCCGGCGCGCTGAATCAGTTCAATTTTATAGCCGTCCGGATCTTCGACAAAAGCGATGATTGTCGTGCCGCCCTTGACCGGACCCGCATCGCGGACCACTTTGCCGCCGGCCGCGCGGATGGTGATGCAGGCCTGTGCCACGTCCGGCATGCCGATCGCGATATGACCGTAGGCGTTGCCCATCTCGTAGCTGGTGGTGTCGTAGTTCCAGGTCAGCTCAATTTCGGCATGGTCCGGATTGGTGCCATAGCCGACAAACGCCAGCGTATATTTTTGTGACGGATTGTCGCTGGTGCGCTGCAGCTTCATGCCAAGCACGTTGGTATAAAAATCGATCGAACGTTGCAGGTTGCCGACGCGCAGCATGGTGTGTAGTAATCGCATGGAGTTCTCCGGGAAAAGATGGTGAGAGAGGGGATTGCCTGCATCGATGATGCGGGCAATAAGGGAAATCAGCAGGGGGGCAAAGTCGCAGGTGCCTGCTGACGCAGCATTTTTCTTGCCGCTTCAAACTCGGGGAAGATCGATTGCACGGTGGCCCAGAATTGCGGTCCGTGATTCATCTCGCGTAAGTGTGACAGTTCATGTGCAACCACGTAGTCGATCAGCGGCAGCGAAAAATGAATCAATCGCCAGTTTAACCGGATACGGCCGTCGGCCGTGCATGAGCCCCATTGCCGGGTTGCCGAGGACAGTGTGTAGGAGCGATAGCTGACACCCAATCGCGCCGCATACAGGGGCAGACGCTCACCGAATACGCGGCGCGCTTCGACTTGCAGCCAGGCTTGTACGCGATCCTTGAGTTGCTGTTCGGACCTGTCAGCCGGAAGGCAAATGATCAGCTCGGCGGTTGTATCGTCAAGGCGGATCACCTTGTCCTGTAGCGCGCGCAGCCGCAGTGTCAGGGGGCTGCCAAGATAGGATAGCGTCGCGCCATCGATCCATTGCATCGCGGCCGGGCGTGTGCGTGCGGCACGCTCGCGGCGCTCGGCCAGCTTGGTCAATATCCAGTGCTGCTTCTCGCGGATTGCGTTGTCGATTTCGCCGACGGTTACCCAGCGCGGAGCCGTCACGCGCAGCCCGGCGTCATCAATGATGAAGCCGATGCTGCGGCGGTTCGAGCGCTTCAGGGTAAATTCGAGGATGTGGTTGCCGACATGCAGACGACGTTTCGGCAATGCCGCTACCGTGTCGGCGGTTGGCGTTAGTTCTGCCGCAAACAGATTCAGTTGTGGCTCAGGCATGGCCGCTGGAGTGGGTTCAATGCGCAAGGGCGGAAGGTTCGCTCAGTGATATTGCTTATTTTTTGATGAAAGGGGTGGCATAAATCGTCGGTGAAATCACCCGCATTTCGGATTCTATCCAGTTTTCGACGGCCTGCATCAGTTCGGCCGGAGTCTTGCCCTCGGGAGAAATCGGTGCACCGATCGAGACCGTGATCAGGCCGGGCTTTTTGATGAAGGAATTTTTTGGCCAGCACTGGCCCGAGTTGACGGCGATCGGTACTACCACGGTGCCCGTTTCGATCGCCAGGCGTGAACCGCCGCCCTTGTATTTGCCTTGGCTGCCGACTTCGGTACGGGTACCTTCGGGGAACATGATGACCCATTGGCCATCAGCGAGGCGTTGCCGGCCCTGGACCACGACCTGCGCAAAGGCATCGCGCCCGTTGCTGCGGTCAATCGGGATCATGCGTAGCAGCGCTAGCGCCCAGCCGAAGAATGGCACGTACAGCAGCTCTTTCTTGAGTACGAAGATCAACGGACGCGGCATATCGGCCAGCAGAAAAATTGTTTCCCAGGCTGATTGATGCTTGCAGAGCAGAATCACCGGTGTGTCCGGCAAGTTGGCGCGGCCACGCACTTCGTAGCGGATGCCACAGACGACCCTGGCCAGCCAGATGACGAACACATTCCAGCGCGAGGTAATGAAGTAGCGTGCACGGTACGGCAGCGGCAGACAAATAAAGCAGATGCAAGCCCACGGGACCGTGACGACAACCTGTACGACAAGAAACACCAGGGACCGCAACAGCAGGATGAAACGCGACATCGGAACTCCGGAAAAATAAAGGGTGGGTCAGGCCGGCATCAGCAAGTGGTCGACCGCTGCGGACAGATTGTCAAAGATGAGCGTGCCGGGCGGCAAGCCGCCTTTGGTTTCGGTGTTCAGACCCTTGCCGGTGCGTACCAGATAGGGCGTGCAGCCGACGACGAAACCAGCCTGCAGGTCACGTAGCGAATCACCGATGGTCGGTACCCCTTTCAGTTCGACGCCGTACCGCAGGGCAATTTCGTGGAGCAGTCCGGGTTTGGGTTTGCGGCAATCGCAATTGTCATCGGCGGCGTGCGGACAAAAGAATACCGCGTCGATTTCAGCACCAACGAGTTGTGCGGCAGCGTGCATTTTCTGGTGGATGGCATTAAGCGTAGGCATGTTGAATAGCCCGCGCGCCAGTCCGGACTGGTTGGTCGCGACCACGACGCGATAATCGGCCTGGTTCAGGCGTGCGATCGCTTCCATTGAGCCGGGTAGCGGGATCCACTCTGCGGCCGATTTGATGAAAGCGTCCGAGTCCTGATTGATCACCCCATCGCGGTCGAGGATGATCAGTTTGACGGGTGGCGTGCGATCGCTCATGTGGCCAGCTTCGAAATATCGGCTACCCGGTTCATCATCGTGTGCAGTTGGGACAGCAGGGCGATGCGGTTCGCCCGTAGCTGTTCGTCTTCGGCCATGACCATCACATCCTTGAAGAAGGCATCAACGTTGTGGCTTAACTGCGCCAGAGATAACAGGGTGCCGCTGAAATCGCCCTTGGCGAAGGCCGTATCGACATGCGGTTGCAGCATCGTCATCGCGCCGTATAGCGCTTCCTCGGCGACTTCGCGCAGCAGGCCGGTGTGAACCGGGCCGGGCGTGCCCTCGGTTTTTTTCAGGATGTTGGTAATACGCTTGTTGGCGGCGGCCAGCGACCCGGCTTCGGGCAGCGCAGCAAAGGCGTGGACCGCATCAAGCCGGTCGATGATGTTGTCGAGGACATCCGGTTGCTGGGCGAGCACGGCTTCGATTTCATTGAGTGTGAAGCCGCGTTCGCGCAACAGGCCGCGCAAGCGGTCATACAGGAAAGCCAGCAATTCCGGGCCGGGTGCCGTGAATGCAGGGTTGTCCGCGAACAGCGCGACGGTGTCGCCCAAGACTGTCGAGAGCGACAGCGGCAGGCGCTTTTCGATCAGCATGCGCAACACGCCCAATGCATGACGGCGCAATGCGAACGGGTCCTTGTCGCCGGTTGGCTGCAGGCCGATGCCCCAGATGCCGACCAGGGTTTCGAGCTTGTCGGCCAGCGCGACAGCGGTGCCGGTGCTGCTGGCCGGCAGTGCGTCGCCGGCAAAGCGCGGCTGGTAGTGTTCGGAAATTGCCTGTGCCACTGCGGCTGGTTCGCCGTCATGGTGCGCGTAATACGTGCCCATGATGCCTTGCAGTTCGGGGAACTCGCCGACCATATCGGTGATCAGGTCGGTCTTGGCCAGCAGCGCGGCGCGTTCGGCCAGCGCGACGTCGGAGCCGCCGGCCAGTGCGAGTTTGCCGGCCAGCGCAGTGACGCGCGCGGTGCGCTGCGCCTGGGTGCCGAGCTTGTTGTGATAGACGATGCCGGCCAGTCCGGGCAGGCGTTCGGCCAGGGTTTTTTTCTTATCCTGCTCGAAGAAGAACTTGGCATCCGACAGGCGCGGACGGACCACGCGCTCATTGCCGCCGATGATGTATTGCGCATCGTCGGTGGCAATATTCGAGACGATCAGAAAACGCGAACGCAGCTTGCCGTGATCATCGGTCAGCGCAAAATATTTCTGGTTGGTTTGCATCGTCAGGATCAGGCATTCCTGCGGTACGGCCAGAAACTCTTCTTCAAAATGACAGACATAGACGACCGGCCATTCGACCAGTGCCGAGACTTCATCGAGCAGCGCTTCCGGCATCAGTACCCGATCGGCACCCGCAGCAGCGAGCAGGGCGGCGCGGATATGTTCCTTGCGCGCGGTCGGGCTGGCGATGACTTTGCCCTGCAATTCAAGCGTGCCGGCGTAACTGTCGGCATCGCTGATGCGCAGTTCCCCTTCGGACAGGAAGCGGTGGCCCAGCGTGATCCTGCCGGCCTTCAGGCCCAGCAGCGATACCGGCACCAGTTCATCGCCGAACAACGTGATGAGCTTGTGAACCGGGCGTACGAATTGCACGGTACTGCCGTCGGGACGCTGGTAGCTCATCAATTTCGGAATCGGCAACTTGGTAATGGCGTCGTCCAGCACGTTTTGCAACGCGTCGCGCAAGGACGCGCCTTGCGCGCTGTAGTTATAGAAGAAGCTTTCGGCCTTGCCATCGGCGGCGCGTTCGAGATCGGCCAGCGTCGGGTGCGCGCCCGGGATTGCGCTCGCCATGGCTGCCAGTTTTTTCAGCAGCGGTGCCGTCGGGTTGCCGTCGGCGTCGAGCGCTACAGAGACCGGTAATACCTTGTCGCGCATCGTCCTGGTGGGCGAGACCGGGCGGACGTGCGTGATGGTGACGGCGAGCCGGCGCGGTGAGGCGAAAGTGGTAGCGATCGCACCGGCATCGAGGAAATCGCGCGCAGTGAGACCGGCAACGACGCCGTTGGCAAAGGCAGCGCCGAGTTTGGCGAGTGCCTTCGGCGGCAGTTCTTCGGTAAGCAGTTCGACCAGCAGCGTTTGATTCATGATTGGACAGTCATTTCAGGAGCGGGCCGCCAGCAGGTGGCGACCGGAATTAGTGGGACGGGGTTGGGCTACATTCCGGGCCGCATTCAGGCCGGCAGTTGCGTGCCGGTTACTACGTCGCACATCGGAAAACCAAGTTGCTCGCGCGAGGCCAGATACGCATGCGCGACGGCGCGTGAGAGCGTACGGATACGGCCGATATAGGCGGCCCGCTCGGTCACTGAAATGGCACCGCGCGCGTCGAGCATGTTGAAGCTGTGCGCTGCCTTGAGGATCATTTCATAGGCCGGCAAGGTCAGCGGCACTTCCATCAGACGCTTGGCTTCGGCTTCAAAACTGGTGAATTGCGAGAACAGGAAATCGGTATTGGCGTACTCAAAATTGTAGGTGGATTGCTCGACCTCGTTTTGATGGAAGACATCGCCATAGGTCAGCTTGCGCGTGACGCCATTGGTGGTGGCCTCGGTCCAGACCAGGTCATAGACATTTTCAACGCCTTGCAGGTACATCGCCAGCCGTTCGATGCCGTAGGTGATTTCGCCCAGTACCGGTTTGCAGTCGAGTCCGCCGACTTGCTGGAAGTACGTGAACTGTGTCACTTCCATGCCATTGAGCCAGACTTCCCAGCCCAGGCCCCAGGCACCGAGTGTCGGGTTTTCCCAGTCGTCTTCGACGAAGCGCACGTCATTTTTCTTGAGGTCGAGCCCGAGTGCTTCGAGCGAGCCGAGGTACAGATCGAGGATGTTTTCCGGTGCGGGCTTGAGTACCACCTGATACTGATAATAGTGCTGCATCCGGTTCGGATTATTGCCATAGCGGCCGTCCTTGGGGCGGCGCGATGGCTGGACATAGGCGGCGCGCCATGGCTCGGGACCGATCGCGCGCAGGAAGGTGGCGGTATGCGAGGTGCCGGCGCCGACTTCCATGTCGTACGGTTGCAGCAGCGCGCAACCCTGGGCCGCCCAGTATTCTTGCAATTTCAGGATAACTTGTTGGAATGTGAGCATCTTGGTTCGACTCTTGGTTCGGGTTGCCGCGGAGGAGAAAATTGTTACGCACGATCCGGTGGGACCGGCGCAAAGAGTGCGATTCTAGCATTGCCGACGGGGCCGCGGCCCCGTAATACGTTACCTCAGCGTCACCTTGACCGGCTTTGACGTCGCCAGAACGCCATCAGCAACATGACGCCGGCGATTGCCAGCACCAGCCAGTTACCCAACAAGATGTAGGGCGTCTTGCCGGTATAGCCTTGTACCGTGGCGCTGAGCACGCCGTTGCTCAGTGGTGCGAGTTGGCTGACGATGCGACCGCGCTGGTCGATGACCGCCGTCGCGCCGGTATTGGTGGCGCGCAGCATCGGCCGGCCGGTTTCCAGCGAGCGCATTTGCGAGATCTGTAAGTGCTGCGGCAGGGCAATCGAATTGCCGAACCAGGCGATGTTCGAGACATTGAGCAGTACCGTTGCTTGCGTGGCATGGCCATTGAGCTGGGCGGCAATTTCTTCGCCGAACAAGTCTTCGTAGCAGATGTTCGGCAACACCCACTGATCTTTTACAGCCAGCGGCGCCTGCTGCAGGTCGCCGCGGCTGAAGTCACCTAGCGGCATTTGCATCAGGTCAATGAACCAGCGAAAGCCAAACGGAATGAATTCGCCGAACGGCACCAGATGGTGTTTGTCATACCGGTACGGTTGCTGACCGCCGATCCCGATAACGCTATTGGTGTAGTGCTGTGGTGAGTCATTGACCGGTACGCCGACCAGCAACTGGCTGCCGGTCGATTGTGCAAATCCGGCCAGGCGCGGCAGGTAGTCTTCGGGTAATTGGCCCAGCAGCAGCGGTAGTGCGGTTTCGGGCGTGACGATCAGGTCGGCGGGCGCGGCCGTGATCATGGCGTGATACTGGATCAGCGTGTCAGGTACGCGGTCCGGATTAAACTTCATTTCCTGTGGCACGTTGGCTTGCAGCAGTCGCACCGAGATCGGTTGTCCTTGCGGTGTAGTCCAGTTGACTTGCTGCAGCAGCGCACCGCCGATGAACAGCAGCGCCGGCAACCAGCCGAGCCGGCGGTGTTGCGGCAGCAGGACCAGCGCACCGGCGATGACGGCGGCAATCAGGCCGATGCCATACACGCCAACCAGCGGTGCATAGCCGGCCAGGGGGCCGGCATTGTGGGCGTAGCCTGACGAAAGCCACGGAAAGCCGGTGAAGATCCACGCGCGGGTCCATTCGGCCAACATGAACAGGGACGGCACAACCAGCAGCAGGAAAACCGCCGGCGGGCAGCGCCAGCGCGCCCGCAATGCCGCTGCCACAGCTGTTGCTGCGGCCATCAGGCCGGCGAGGAACAAGGCTAGTCCGGCGACGGCGATGACGGTGAGGACGGCCGGCAGAGCACCATAGTCATGCAGGCTGATGTAGAGCCAGCAGGTGCCAAAAAGCAGCCAGCCGAAGCCATACATCCAGCCCAGCAAGGCGCTATGGCGTACGCGTTCGCTGCTTAACAGCAGCCAGCATAGTGCGCAGAGGGAAAGGATTTGCAGCGGCCACAGGCCGTAGGGAGCGAATGCCAGTACATTCCCTGCGCCAGCCGCAAAGGCCAGCGCGGGGCCGAAGCGGTGCGGCCAGCCGCCCGGTTTATTCAGTTGCATCCGTGGCGCTGGTGCCGAGCTTTTCAACCAGTAGTACGTGCACCTGACGGGCGTCAGCGCGCAGGACTTCAAAGCGCAAGCCGTCGATATCAAACTCGTCGCCCTTGTGCGGTACACGGGCCAGATGGTTGGCGACCAGTCCGCCGATGGTATCAACGTCTTCGTCCGAGAAGTTCACGCCGAGTTCGGCATTGAACTGACCGATTTCTGTGAGTGCCTTGACGCGCCACTTGGCGCCGAATTGGCCGTCCTTGATGGCGAGCACGTTGTCGTCTTCTTCATCGAAATCGTATTCGTCCTCGATGTCACCGACGATCTGTTCGAGCACGTCTTCGATCGTGATCAGGCCGGCTACGCCACCGTATTCATCAACCACCACCGCCATGTGATTGCGGTTGGCGCGGAAGTCGCGCAGCAGTACATTGAGGCGTTTTGATTCGGGGATGAAAATGGCCGGGCGCAGCATATGGCGTACATCGAAAGATTCTTCGGCGTAGTAGCGCAGCAGATCCTTGGCCAGCAGGATGCCGACCACTTTGTCGCGTTCACCCTCTACCGCCGGAAAGCGCGAGTGGGCGGTTTCGAGCACCATTGGCAGCCATTCTTCGATCGGCTTGGCGATATCGACCATGTCCATTTGCGAACGCGGAATCATGATGTCACGGACTGACAGGTCGGAGACCTGAAACACGCCTTCAATCATCGACAGTGCATCGGCGTCGATGAGGCTGCGTTCGTGCGCATCCTGGAGTATTTCAAGGAGCTCTGCGCGGTTTTCCGGTTCGGGCGAAATGAGGGCGGTGAGTCGTTCGAACAGCGAACGATGGGGTTTGGCGTCGATGGGTTTCGCGCCAGTAGAGTGATCTTGCATTGGGCTGGGAGCCGTGGGTTCGGTGTAGTTCTGGATCGCTCAGGATACACCATATGCGTCGCCTGACTGATGATTCTGCGCTTGCCGCCTTACGCCGGGACGACCCGCCCGGCGTCGGGCCTAGCTGCCGACCCGCTGATACAGTCGATAGCGTTCGTCGCGATCCGACGGGCGACGTCCTTTCCACAGTAACTTCCAGCGCACGCCATCGCCGAACGGTTCAATCAGCGTGTCTTTGGCAAGTGGACGGTTATTGTCCTGGAGTAGCAAATAGTCGCAGCCGGCGCCGTTGAAAGGTGCGAAGTTGACGTGTCCGAAGTAGGCAAAGGTGGCGCGCTGGGTCGGTCCGACATTGGTATCGACGCAGGCGCCCGAGGTCGGGAGTTTCAAGGCGATTTGCTGCGCCACGCCCGCGTAGCTCTTGCCGTAATCCAGCCAGGGCAGCCACAACGTCATCAGCAGCAGCCAGCACAGGATCACGCCGGCAGTCGACAGGACCACCGCGCGCCATAGCACCGATGGCTGACGCGAAATGCGCCAATGCACCACGACGATCCAGCCGATGGTGGCCAGCGCGGCGACGACAAAGGCCAGCAGGTTAAATTCCGGTTTAAAGCCGGGAGCCAGCTTGAAGGCATTGTGTGCCAGTTGCGCCGGCCAGCCGGTTTGCTTGGCAATCCAGCCGATCCAGATAAACGCCGCCGAGGTCGACAGCGTCATCACTGCGAACCAGTCGACGGCATTGATGGCGCCGCGCTTCATCGTTGGCAAGCCGAAAGCCGCAAGAATAGCCAATGGCGGCAGCAGCGGCAGTAAATTAGCTTCGACGTGCTGCGGATTGAGCAGCGCCAGCACGGTGACGACCAGGAAGATGGTCAGCGGCAAGGTAATGTGCAACGCACCGCGCTGCTTGCGCCAGGCATATACGGCCCAACCGGCAAAGGGCCATGCCGGCCAGGCAAACCAGATGCTATAGCGGAAAAAATATTTTAATCCTGCGGCCGAAGGCAACGCCAATTGGCCCAGGTTCCATGACATCCAGGCCGAAGCAGGCGTGCCATCGTAAGGTTGCAGTAAATTGGCTAGCACGGGCCAGCTGGCAGTAACAATCAATGCCAGTGGTAACGATAACAGCAGCAGCCAGCGCAACAAGGCCGGCTGGCGCCAACCCGCCAGCAGTGTGAAGCCGATAAACAGACCGGCCGGCATCACCCATCCACGCGTCAGCGCGAGCAAGCCAAACACCAGGCCGGCTACTAGCGCTGTGCGCAATGACGGGCGGTTAAACAACCGTGCAACAGCGTACAGGGTGGTTCCGGTGAGGGCTACGTAGAGGGCTTCGGCGCTGGTTTCATGGCTGTGCAACAACAGGCCCAGACAGCCAAGATAAATCAGTAGCGCGCCGTCGGCCAGGGTGCGGCCGTAGTCGCGCGGTTCGGGCTGGCCGCCGAAAGCCAGTTGCAGTGGCTGGGTTTCGGGTCGACGCCCGAGCAGATAGGTTGTTTGCCAGACCGATATCGAGCCCAGCAGGAAGAAGCCGACCGTGGCCAGGCGGGCGGCCAACGCATCACCGACCAGCCAGCCGAACAACTTGATGCAGACCGCACCCAGCCAGAACGCCAGCGGACCTTTTTCGGGCATCGCGAGCCCGACAATATTGGGCCACAACCAGTCAGCGATACCACCATGCGCCATCGTCCACATGATGCCGAAGCCGGCCGCATCATCGGTCTTCCACGGATCACGTCCGATCAGGCCTGGCAGGATGTAGAGGATGCAAAGGGCAAACAGCGCCAGGCGCGGAAGCGCTTGGGTGGCGGAGGCGGGGAGGCGGACTGGCTTCATCAAGATGTGGCAATGGGCATGGAGCCGAAGGTCTGATCGGCTTTATTGTGCAACAAAAGAGGACTTCATATCTGCCGTCAAACAAAAAAGGCAGCCGAAGCTGCCTTTTTGTCGAGCCAGGGGAGATTAGTCCTGAGCGATTTGAGTGCGGGAACCAACGGCACCAAATTTCTTGCGGAACTTGTCAACGCGACCTGCGGTGTCGACGATCTTATGTTTGCCGGTGTAGAAAGGATGCGATTCCGACGAAACTTCGATCTTTACCAATGGGTACTGCTTGCCTTCGAACTCAGCCATTTCACGGGTCTGAACGGTCGAACGGGTGATGAATTTGAAGTCGCATGACAGGTCGTGGACCAGTACTTCGCGATAATTCGGGTGAATGCCTGCTTTCATTTGTAGCCTCGGTAGTTGAATTTTGGTAGCCAATCGTCACTTCGTCGGTCGTTCAGCTTCTTGACCCGATTGATGATCACTTGCCGTTTAATGGAGCGCGCAGTGTACAGGACAAATGCGCGCTGTGGGGTCGTGGTGCCATAAAATGCAGGGCGCCACGACGACGCATTCGCTTCGACGCGTCAGGAATTCCCGCGACGCATCATGTCGAAAAATTCGGCGTTGTTCTTGGTCGCCTTCATCTTGTCGAGGATGAATTCCATCGCTTCGATTTCGTCCATGCTGTAGAGCAGTTTGCGCAAGACCCAGATTTTTTGCAGCTGGTCCGGCTTGATCAGTAACTCCTCGCGACGGGTGCCGGATTTGTTGAGGTTGATGGCAGGATAGACGCGCTTCTCGGCCAGACGGCGCTCGAGGTGGACTTCCATGTTACCGGTACCTTTAAATTCTTCAAAAATCACGTCATCCATACGGCTGCCGGTTTCGATCAGTGCGGTCGCGATGATGGTCAGCGAACCGCCTTCTTCGATATTGCGGGCGGCACCGAAGAAACGCTTCGGACGCTGCAACGCATTCGCATCGACACCACCGGTGAGCACTTTGCCGGAGGCCGGGATCACGGTGTTGTAGGCACGGGCCAGGCGGGTGATCGAGTCCAGCAGGATCACCACGTCTTTTTTCATTTCGACCAGGCGCTTGGCTTTTTCGAGCACCATTTCGGCAACCTGCACGTGGCGGGTGGCTGGCTCGTCAAAGGTCGAGGCGACGACTTCGCCGCGTACCGAACGCTGCATCTCGGTGACTTCTTCCGGCCGTTCGTCGATCAGCAACACGATCAGCGTGCAGTCAGGATGGTTCGCTGTAATCGCGTGCGCCATGTGCTGCAGGATGACTGATTTGCCCGACTTCGGTGATGCCACCAGCAAGCCGCGCTGGCCTTTGCCGATCGGGGCAATCAGGTCGATGATGCGGCCGGTGATATTTTCCTGACCATTCATTTCGCGCTCAAGCCGCAACGGCTGATTCGGATGCAGTGGCGTCAGGTTTTCAAAGAGGATGCGATGTTTTGAGGCTTCCGGCGATTCGCCGTTGACCTTGTCGACTTTCACCAGTGCAAAGTAGCGTTCGCCATCCTTCGGGGTGCGCACTTCGCCTTCAATCGAGTCGCCGGTATGTAAATTGAAACGACGGATTTGCGAAGGCGAGATATAGATGTCATCGGTCGATGCCATGTAGCTGGCATCGGGCGAGCGCAGGAAGCCGAAGCCGTCAGGCAGCACTTCCAGGGCGCCATCGCCAAAAATTTGTTCGCCGGTTTTTGCGCGCTTCTTGAGGATGGCGAACATCAATTCCTGTTTGCGCAAGCGGGCGGCATTGTCGATATCGAGGCCGATGGCCATTTCGAGCAGGGCGGAGACGTGAAGCGCCTTGAGTTCAGATAAGTGCATGGTCATTAGTAAAGTTGAGTGTCCCGTGACGGGAATAATGAGGTGGGGGAGTGGACTACGTGGCGAAAAATTAGTGGGGTGTGCGACGACGCAGGCGCATCGTCGCTCTTGGTCTTAAATGTTGCTGTCGATGAATGAAGTCAGCTGGCCTTTTGCCATCGCACCAACTTTTTGCGCAGCAGGGACACCGTTCTTGAACAAGATCAATGTCGGAATGCCGCGAATACCGAACTTGGCCGGTACGGCCTGATTACTGTCGACATCCATTTTCGCGATCAGCAGCTTGCCGTCGTATTCCTTGGCAATTTCTTCCAGAATAGGGGCGATCGATTTGCATGGACCGCACCACTCTGCCCAGAAGTCGACCAGGACAGGCTTGTCGGATTTCAGTACGTCGATGTCAAATGATGCATCGGTAATGTGTTTGATATTTTCGCTCATGATTTCCCCGGGTGAGGGTTTAAGTGATTCAGTACTGAACCAAAGGGTGAATCAACGTCGCAACTTCATCGCCATTGTTCCTCGACGACTCATTGCTTAACACGACGCTGCCGTTACTACAGGTCAGAGATGGTGGTAACAGGATGAAAATCAAGGGAACTTGCAGGTGCGAGGAAAGTCGTGCGACTAAATATGCGAGAAACTATAACCGATTTTTACCGGCTGCGGGTTCGCTGCAAACAGTCGCGTCAAGTTGTGCTCAAACGCGTGCACAAAATGCGTGGCGATCCCGCATGATCATGGCACCATGCCTGATCATTTTTTCCGGATGCCGATTTCATGTTGTTATCCCCTTGCTTGATTGCGCCGTCAGCGCATTTCTGGACCGATGCGGCAGTCCGCCTGCTGGCATTTTTGCGCGAACAGCAGGCGGCCGACGCGGTCGCCGATTTTTCGTCCTGTCGCGTACTGGTACCGACCTTCGAGCAAGCGCGCCGCTTGAAGCTGGCGCTGGCTGCGGCGGTCGGTACCGCCTTCGTGCCGCCGGTGATCACGACGTTGTCATCATGGCTGGCCTTGCAGGTGCCGCCCGATAGTGTCGCCGGCGATAGCGAACGGTTGATGGCGCTGTACGCCGAATTACGCCAGCATGCCTGGCTGAAAAAACTCTTTACGGCCCGCCGCAATGCGGATCTGATGCCGCTGGCGCAAACCCTGCTGGCGTTGTCGGACGAACTGACCTTGAGCCTGTTGCCGGCGATGCGCCAGTATCCGCAGGAGTCCGAGCAGCGCTGGCAAGCGGCGCTGGACCAGCTGTCGCCGGCGGCTCGCGAGTTGCTCTCCGATGAGAGCCAGCTGGTCTGGACCATCTGGAAAACCCAACTCGATGCGCGCGATGCCAACGCCAGCCGGCTTGACCAGCTGCTGCAACTGGCCGCACGCGGATCGCAGTCGCTGGTGTGGATTTCGCCGGTCGAGGCCGATCCGTTCGAACAGGCATTCCTGTCGGCTTATGCCGGACGGCATCCCGTTCTGTCGATTTGTCTGGATTGGCGGGCCGGGGCGCTGGCTCCGGTGTTTGTCGCGGCGTGGCCGGAACTGGCTGATGGTGCTGCGCTCAGCAAAGTGACTGCCGGACCGCAGCGCGTGGCACTGTTTCCGGCGCGCAGCCTTGAAGACGAAGCGGTGAGCGGCGCGCGAACAGTGCTCGACTGGATTGCAGCGGGTCATCCGCGTATTGCCATCATTGCGCAGGACCGGGTAGTTGCGCGTCGCCTGCGGGCCTTGCTCGAACGCGCCGAAGTCTTCGTTGCTGATGAAACCGGCTGGAAATTATCAACCACCCGTGCTGCCTCGGCATTGATGGCGTTATTCGATGTCGTCACTGCGCGGGCCGAAACCGGTGCCTTGCTCGACTTGCTCAAGTCGCCCTTCATTGCCGTTGCGCCATCGAGCGTGATGACGATCGAACTGGCACTGCGCCGTGCCAATGTCACCGGTGGCTGGGAGGCGGTCGCGCTGGCGTTGCAGGCGCTGCCCGTCGAGCACCAGTTGCTGTTGCGCTTGCGCGAGCAAGCCGGGCGCTTCCAGCGCAACCGCAGTCTGTGCGACTGGCTGGCCACGACGCGTGAGGTGCTGGACGCGCTCGGCATGCTGGCCGCGTTGTCCGGCGAAAGCGCCGGCGAGCAATTACTGGCGTTGCTTGACCGGATTGGGCTGGAGTGCGGCGCGCTGAACCAGCCGTTTTCATTCGCCGAGTGGCGTGCGTTTTTCAGTCTGCAATGCGAGGCGGCGGCGTTCGAGGTCTCCGAATCGGACCAGCGCGTGATCATGTTGCCGCTCAATGGCGCGCGCTTGCGCAACTTCGATGCGGTGCTGGTGGTCGGTATCGATGCCGCGCACTTGCCGTCGCAACCGCCCGAGACGCTATTTTTTGCCAACGCAGTACGGCGCGAACTGGGCCTGGCCACGCGTGAAATCCGCCAGCGCCAACAATTGCGCGACCTCACCGAATTGCTGTCGAGCGGCAGCACCATCGTGCTGTCGTGGCAAGCCAGCGTCGATGGCGAGCCCAATAGCGTTAGTCCGTGGATAGAGCGATTGCAACTGACCCTGCTGCGCGCCGGTTTGCCGGTGCTGCCGCAGCATCAGAGCGAGATCGTCCTGCAGGAACTGCATCCTGCGCTGGCGACGATGCCGGCACCCGCGGCGGCGACTTTACTGCCGGCCAAATTGTCGGCCAGTGGTTACAACAGTCTGATCGCCTGCCCGTACCAGTTTTTTGCGACCCGGATGCTGGGGCTCAATGCGATCGACGAACTCTCCGACCTGCCTGAAAAGCGCGATTACGGCGATTGGCTGCACCAGATCCTGGCGCAGTACCACGCCACCGTCAGTGCCGGACAGGTGCCAATGGTGCAACGTGCGGCGTTACTGGCCCACGTGTCGGAGCAGATTTTTCAGCAGGAACTGGCACGCAACGCCGCTGCGCTTGGTTATTACGTGCGCTGGCAAAAAGTCATGCCGGCGTATTTGCAGTGGGCCGGCGAGCGCGAGGAAGAGGGCTGGCAATTCGTCATCGGCGAGCAGCAAATGGAACGCGAGCTGAGCTGGCCCGGTGGCGCGATCCGTTTGCACGGCCGGGTCGACCGGATCGACGAACACACCGATGGCACGCGCGCCGTACTCGACTACAAGACCAAGGCGCTGCCGGCGTTGCGTGAGCGCTTCAAGCAGACCGAAGATCATCAGCTGCCGTTTTACGGACTGCTGGCGGACGCACGCATGAGCGCGGGACACTATGTCGCGCTGGAACTAACTGGAAGCAAGACCGGCGACGTTGCCGCCCCCGATTACGCCTTGTGGCAAGACACCCTGGAGCATCGCATCATCGAACAAATGCACGCCATTTCCACCGGGGCCCGGTTGCCGGCCAATGGCATCGACACGGTCTGCCAATATTGTGATGTGCGCGGTCTGTGCCGCAAGGGAGCCTGGGCATGAACCTGCCACGCGCCTACACCATCAACGATGCCGAGGCATCGACCGAAGCCTTCATCGCGGCGGCGTGCGATCCGCGCCATTCGATCGTCGTCGAAGCCTGCGCCGGCAGCGGCAAGACCTGGCTGCTGGTGGCGCGCATGTTACGCCTGCTGCTGGCCGGCACCGCGCCATCGGAAATGCTGGCCATCACCTTCACTCGCAAGGCCGCGCAGGAAATGCGCGACCGCCTGATCCAGCTGTTACGCGAACTGGCGCTGGCACCGGACGACACGGTGTGCACGCTGCTGCTGGAGCGCGGCATCGATCCGTCCGAGCTGAACCCTCTGATGCCGGTCGCACGCGGCCTCTACGAAAAAGTGCTGGTCAGTCCGCAAGCACTGTCGATCGACACCTTTCACAGCTGGTTTGCCAAGCTGATCCGGCTGGCGCCGCTGGCCTCCGGGGTGCCGCATGGTTACAGTCTGACGGCCGCCACCGGCGCACTGACGCTGGATGCCTACAGCCGTTTCATGCAGGTGCTCAATGAAGAGGGGCAGTCCGGGGTGCGGCAGGCACTGCAGACATTGTATGAACTGGTCGGTGACTGGAATGCGAAGAAGCTGCTCGACGCCTTCGTCGGCAAGCGTGCCGAATGGTGGGCTGCCGCGCAAACCGGATTGCCGCTCGATGCGCTGGCCGAGCTGTGCGGCGACGATGGCGTGCGCGATGCGCGGCTGAGCTTGTGGTCCGACGCCACACTGGTTAATCGCATGCAGAGGATGGCATGGCTGCTGGGTCAGGGCGCCAAGCGCAATCAGGAACGGGCGGTGGCGATCGAATCGGCACTGACGGCCGGCGCCAGCCTTGACGGTTTCCAGCAATTGTTCCTGCAGTTTATGGATGACAAGGGCAAGGTACGTGGCAATGATCACCGGCGCGGCAAGCTGCTCATCGCCAACGAGGTCAACCTCGGCAGC
The DNA here is from genome assembly GCA_047621665.1 of Bradyrhizobium sp. Classification (GTDB taxonomy): domain Bacteria; phylum Pseudomonadota; class Gammaproteobacteria; order Burkholderiales; family Burkholderiaceae_D; genus Actimicrobium. The sequence continues at coordinate 46,758 of JBLHMB010000002.1, forward strand.
AACAGTGCCGACATGTTCGAGACCGAATTCGGCGTGATCGCCGCTGCGCTGATGCAGCTGCAACGGCGCAGCGCCGAGACCACCGTGCTGGCGCTCAATGCCGCCTTGTTCACAGTCGGAGCGGCCTACCTTGAGGTGTATCAGGCAGTCAAGGCCGAGCAGCGGGTGTTCGATTTTTCCGATCTCGAATGGCAGGCTTATCGCTTGCTCGGCAACGAGGAGCATGCGGCCTATTTGCAAAGCCGGCTCGACTCGCGCTACCGGCACATTTTGCTGGATGAATTTCAGGACACCAATCCGCTGCAATGGAGCATCGTGCGGGCCTGGCTGGCCGCCTATGGCGACGACAGCACGGCACCCAGCGTCTTCATCGTGGGCGATCCGAAGCAATCGATTTATCGCTTTCGCCGCGCCGAACCACGCGTGTTTCTGGCGGCGCGCGCGATGCTGGCCGCACAAGGTGCAGCGATCCTGCAAACCAACCAGACCCGGCGCAATGCGCCTTCCATCATCGCTCTGCTCAACGACAGCTTCGGGCCGAATCCGATTTTCTCGGCGCAGACCACCTTGTCAGATCGGCCTGCGGTGATCTGGCGTCTACCGCTGGTGGTGCAACCTGCCAGTGCCGTCGTCAAGCCTGATGGGTTGGTGCTGCGCGACCCGCTTGTTACTCCGCTTGAAGAAGAAGAAGATGCGCGCCGTCTCGATGAAGGTCGCGCGGTGGCCGTGGCAATACGGCGCGCGCGGCTCGAACTGGGTGCGGCCAACGGCAGCTTGCCACGCTGGTCGGAGGTGATGTTGCTGGTCAAGAAGCGCGCCCACCTCGGTGCCTATGAAACCGCACTGCGCGAAGCCGGCATTCCGTTCGCCTCCGATAAGCGCGGCGGCTTGCTGGAATCACTCGAAATCGCCGACCTGATCGCCTTGCTGACCTTTCTGATCACGCCCGGCGACAACCGCGCGCTGGCCCATGTGCTGAAATCGCCGATCATCGGTGCCGCTGACCCGGACCTGATCCGGCTGGCGCAGCACGATGGTGGCAGCTGGTGGCAGCGCCTGCTCGCCCTCGACGACGTCTTGCCCGACGCCACCCGGCAACTGCAGCACTGGCTGGCGATCGCCCCCGGCTTGCCGGTACACGACCTGCTCGACCGCATCCTGCACGAGGGCCAACTGGTGGCACGCTATGCAGCGTCCGTGCCGGCGCTGCTGCGCGGGCAGGTGATCGGCAATCTCGAAGCCTTCACGGCGCTGGCGCTAAATCTCGATGCCGGTCGCTATCCCAGCTTGCCGAAATTCATCGACGCCTTGCGGGCATTGCAAAATGCCGCGCACAACGATGCGCCCGACGAAGCCGATATCGATGCCGCGCTCGATGCGGTGCGCATCCTCACCATCCACAGTGCCAAAGGACTGGAAGCCGACATCGTCGTGCTGCTCGACGCCAATCACAGCGAACCGGCGCGCGACGATACCGGTATCCTGTGCGAATGGCCGCAGGACGCCGCTGCGCCTACCCACTTCTCGGCATTCGGCCGGGTCGCCGAGCGCGGTGCCGCACGTGACGACTTGTTTGCCGACGAAGACCGTTTTCGTACGCAGGAAGACTGGAACCTGTTGTACGTCGCGGTGACGCGCGCCCGCCAGTGCCTGATCATCAGCGGCGTGGCCGGCAAGCGCAATGCGCGCGCTGATGGCACGGTTGAGGGCAGCTGGTATGACCGTTTGCTGGAGGCCGCAGAAATCCGGCTCGATGCAGAACAGTTCGGTCAGGCAGAGCACATCGAACCCGACTTCGTCTGGCCGGTATTTAATCCGGTGGTCATGCCGCCGGCGACCATCGAGGCGGCGGCCGAGAGCACGCCGGAGATTGATGAAGGCATTGCGTTGCATGGTTTGCTGGAGCGGCTCACGCAGCACCGTGATGGTGTGTTCGCGGTGCCGGACGCCACCGTCATCGCGCGCTGGCTGGATTGTCCGCTGGCTTGCGCGAGCGTCGTGCGCGAGCAGGCAATCACTATTCTGAGCGCGCCGGGTCTGCGCCGGTTTTTCGATCCGCAGCAAATCCTGTTTGCCCATAATGAAATCGAATTGCTGCATGACGGTGAACTGTTGCGCTTCGATCGGCTGGTGCAATTGCCGGAGGCGTTGTGGATACTCGACTATAAGCGCCGCTTGCTGGCCGGCGAAAGGGCTGACTATGCGGCGCAACTGGCGCGTTACCGGCAGGCGGCACTGGCGGTATATGCAGACCGGACGATCCGCTCTGCGCTGATTCTCGTTGACGGATCGTTCCATGAATTTGTCAGTTAATTCGGTGTCGGCCTGACGTAATCGGTTGACGCCGGTTACGCCGCAAAATATAGTGCCGGATGATTTCAGATTTCAGCCAACTTTCCGATAAAGTCAACCAGCTCGCCGAGCTGGTTATTTCTTTGCGCAGCGAAAATATCGCCTTGCAAAAGCACGCTGTCAGCGTGACCGTCGACAATGCCGACCTGACCCGGCGCATGCAGGAAGCCCATGATCGCGTCGCCGCCCTGATGGACCGGTTGCCATCCGAACCCGAAATTGAAGCCAAAGATGTCGAGGAATCGCCATGATCCAGCTGCCAGTCATGATGATGGGACAAGCTTACACACTGGTATGTAAGGAAGGCGAACAAGACGCGCTGCAAGCGGCGGTCAATTATCTCGACAAGCGCATGTGTGCGATTCGTGATGGCGGAAAAATTAAGGGCAATGACCGGATTGCCGTGATGGCAGCGCTCGGCATTGCAGTCGAATTGCTGTCGACCAAGGCCCCTGCCGGACCGCTGTCCGATTTGTCGATGGCCGAAGTGCAGCAGCAGATTGCGCACATGCATACGGTGCTCGACCAGGCCTTGACGCCGCAGGAAAACCTCTTCTGAAATGCGGTCTTTCCGCTCCCGCGAAGGCCTGAAATAATCAGTAAATAAACCCTGAATAACGGCCAAAAGGGTTTGACAGCAGGATCGATCGGAGTAGACTTTGACCTCCCTGCAGTGCTCGCGATTGCCATATATTCCTAGAACCATTTATGTGCATCGGCCGCGGAATATTGTTTGATGGGTGTGCACGTCGCTAGTCCGATGAGCCCGATATTGAACTGACTGTAGCCACCTTGAACCGGTTGGTTCGGGATGCCGGCAAAGCGGTACCAGCGGGGATTTTATAGCAGAGCGGTTGCATGAAAATGCAGCCGTTTTTTTTCGCCTTTTCTATTCTGTTCGTTTTCCTGGGGTACACCCGATGGCCTATTGGCTCATGAAATCCGAACCGACCGAAGTCAGTATTGACGATGTGCTGGCAGCGCCCGACCAGACCATGCCGTGGTTCGGCATCCGTAATTACCAGTCGCGCAATTTCATGCGCGACGCGATGCGGGTGGGTGATGGCGTGCTGTTCTATCACTCCAGTTGCGCCGCACCCGGCATTGTCGGCCTGGCCGAAGTCGCCAGTACGTCCTATCCCGATTCCACCCAGTTCGATCAGCGCAGCCATTATTTCGATCCGAAAGCCACGCCGGAAAATCCGCGCTGGATGATGGTTGACGTGCGCGCACTACGCGCGGTGCCGCTGGTGCCGCTGTCGGCTTTACGTGCGGCGGAAGAGTTGGTCGACATGCAGGTGCTCAAGCGCGGCAACCGGCTGTCAATCTCGCGCGTCGAACCGGCCGACTGGCGCTGGATCAACCAGCACCTGATTGCTCCGGCCTGATCTGTCCGCTTCTCTGCTTACCTGATTTATTTACCCGCAGGAGTACCACTGATGGATGCCAGCCTGATCATTGCTTTTCTTTTCCTTGGTAGCGCGGTGGGTTGCGCGGCTGGTTTGCTCGGTATCGGTGGCGGCATGTTGCTGGTGCCGTTCATGACCGCGCTGCTAACTTACCAGGGCTTCCCGAAAGAGCTGATTATTCACGTGGCCATCGCGACATCGCTGGCCACCATCATGTTCACCTCGGTATCCTCGGTGGTCGCGCATCACCGGCGCGGCGCGGTGCGCTGGGATATTGTCAGGCTGCTGGCGCCGGGTATCCTGATCGGTTCGTGGATAGGGCCGTGGATTGGTCAGCAAATGAATTCTTCGTCGCTGGCACTGTTCTTCGCCGTATTCGTTACTTTCTCGGCTACCCAGATGCTGTTCGATAAAAAACCGGCCGGTACCCGCGGCTTGCCAGGTAATGTCGGAATGTTTAGTGCCGGTGGCGGGATCGGCGTGCTGGCCGGACTAGTTGGCGCCGGGGGCGGCTTTATTTCGGTGCCATTCATGACCTGGTGCCAGGTCAAGATCCACAACGCGGTCGCCACCAGCGCGGCGTTGGGTTTTCCGATTGCGCTGGCGGGGACCATGTCGAATATTTATTTCGGCTTGTCGATACCGGACTTGCCGTCGGGTTCGCTTGGTTATATTTATCTGCCAGCGTTGCTGGTGATCTCGATGGCCAGCGTCGTCACTGCACCGTTAGGGGCGAAGGCAGCGCATGCGTTGCCGGTCAAGACCCTGAAAAAAATCTTTGCCGTGATGCTGTTTGCGCTGGCAGGGTACATGTTTTACAAGGCGCTGCCGTAGCGTGCAGCCTACGGCAGTGCCACCACCTCCGGCACCAACTGATACCGCTCCCGCAGTACATTTTTCTGCACCTTGCTCATCGCATTGCGCGGCAATTCGTCGACGAAATGCACCTGCTTCGGTACCTTGAAGTTGGCAATGCTGGCTTTCATGGCAGCGATGACGCCGGCTTCGGTCAGCGTCGCGCCCTTGGCGGTGACGATGATAGCCACCACGGCTTCACCAAAGTCGGCATGCGCTACACCGATGACCGCGGATTCCTCGACACCATCAAGTTCATCGAGAAACGATTCGATCTCTTTCGGATAGATGTTGTAGCCGCCGGAAATGATCAGGTCTTTGCTACGGCCGACAATGCTCAGATAACCCTGTTCATCAAAACAGCCGACGTCGCCGGTGATGAAAAACCCGTCTTCGGTAAATTCCAGCAGGGTTTTTTCAGGCATCTGCCAGTAACCCTTGAACACGTTGGGACCGCGCACTTCAATCGCACCAATGACACCGGGGGCGCAGACCTGCCGCTGCTCATCGACGACCCGCATCGTGATACCGGGCAGGGGCAGGCCAACCGTACCGCCGACACGTGCGCCATCGTACGGATTCGAGGTCATCATCGCGGTCTCGCTCATGCCGTAGCGTTCGAGAATGGTCATGCCGGTACGGGCGATGAAGCTGTCGAAGGTGTCGAGCAGCAGCGGGGCCGAGCCGGAGACGAACAGACGGATCGAGGCACAGGTGCTGCGCTCGAATGCCGGATCAGCCAGCAGCCGGACATAAAAGGTTGGCACGCCCATGAAGACGGTAGCGCGTGGCAATTGCCGGATCACCGTGGCGCTGTCAAAACGCGGCAGAAAAATCATCTTGCTGCCGTTGAGCAGCGCACCGTGGCATGCCACGAACAAGCCGTGGATATGGAATAGCGGAAGCGCATGCAACAGCACATCGTCGGCTTGCCAGTGCCAGACTTGCTGCAGCACTTGCGCATTGGTAGCCAGATTACGATGGCTGAGCATCGCCCCCTTGCTGCGTCCGGTGGTGCCCGAGGTGTACAACAGCGCAGCCAGCTGATCGTCGGTGACGGCGACCGTCTCGAAGGACTCCGGTTGCGCTGCTGCGCGTTCGAGCAGCGAACCCTGGCGCTGGTCATCGAGCGTGAAGACTTGCCGCGTGCCGGCGGCGAACGCCAGTTTTGAAATCCAGCCGAAGGTCGACGGCGCGCAGACCAGTAATGCCGGTTTCGCATCGTTGAGGAAATAGTCCATTTCAGCGGCGCGGTAGGCGGTATTCAATGGCACGAAGGTGAAGCCGGCGCGCAAGGTGGCCAGGTACAGGATCAGCGCCTCGGGGGATTTCTCGACTTGCACCGCGATGCGCGAACCGGCCGGCAGTGCGAGGCTGGCGAGCAGATTGGCCATACGCGCGCTGGCGTGTTCGAGGTCATGCCACGAGTACTCGAGGCCGTCGTGGGTTTCGATGCAGCAGGTGCTGCGGTCCGCCGGGAAGTTGGCGGCGAACAACGCGTACAGGTTACTCATCAATGTGGCACTTTCTTGCTGCGGTAAGCGATGACGATCAGGAGGATGCCGAGCACGATCATCGGCACCGACAGCATCTGTCCGGCGGAAATCGTGACCGGTCCGAGCGGCACCACATAGTCGGGTATGCGGAAGTATTCGGTAAAAAAGCGTGCGCAGCCGTAGCCTAGTGCGAACAGGCCGCTGACCGCCATGCGTGGACGCTCTTTGCGCGCATACAACCACAGCACGATGAACAACAACAACCCGTCCACCAGCGCTTGATAGATCGGCGACGGATGGCGTGGCAGGTTATCGACATTGGGCCAGATCATGGCCCACGGCAGCGACGCATCGGCGATCCGGCCCGGCAGTTCGGCATTGATGAAATTGCCGATGCGGCCAAACGCATAGCCCAGTGGTACCAGCGGCGCAATGAAGTCCATCACGTCCATCAAGTGACGGCCACGGCGCCGACTCCAGAGCGCCATGGCCAGCAGCACGCCGAGGAAACCGCCATGGAAGGACATGCCGCCTTTCCAGACCATGAAAATTTCAAGCGGATTGCTGAAGTAAAAGGCAGGGTTGTAAAACAGGACTTCACCCAAGCGGCCGCCAATGACGACGCCGAGCACGCCATAGAACAGCATGTCGTCGAGGTCTTCTTTTTTCCAGCCCATGACGGCAATGTGGGCCTGCTTGATGCGTACCCGCCCGAGCAGGATGAATTGGGCAAAAGCGGCCAAATACATCAGCCCGTACCAGCGAATCGCCAGCGGGCCAAGGTGAATGGCAATCGGGTCCGGCATCGGATGGATCAGCATGGAAGATTCCGCATCAGGTTTTCTTTCGCAATAAGTCGAGGAAGGCGTGCAGCACCGGCGAAGCATTGTCGCGCCGCCAGGCCAGTCCGGTTTCGACCAGTGGTGTCTTGCCGCGCAAGGTTTTGTATTCGACGCCGGGGCGCTTCAGATTGGAGACGGATTGTGGCACAAGTGCGATGCCCATACCTGCAGAAACGAGTCCGACGATAGTTTGCATCTGTATCGCTTCCTGGCCGATATGTGGCGTCAGACCGGCATCACGGAAGGTCGTCAGGATGGCATCATGGAAAGCAGGCGCGATGCGGCGCGGAAAAATAATCAGCGGCAGGCCAGCGACGGCCTTGAGCGATACGGCACTGTTGCCGGCCAGCGCCTTGATGCCCTTGGGCGCCGCCAGGATCAGCGGCTCCGACAGCACGCGCAGGTAGGCCAGTTCGGTCGCGGATTTTTCGGGCAGCGGCGCGATCAGCAGGCCGACATCGATGCGGTTCCGGGCCAGGTCCTCAAGCTGGATGTCGGTGGTGGCTTCGCGCAATTCGATATGCACTTGCGGCGTGTGTTCACGAAATTCGCGCAGGAACGGTGGCAAGACGCTGTAGTCGGCGGTGGAGACGAATGCCAGCACCAGTCGCCCTGATGCACCCGAGGCGGCCAGCCGTACCAGTTCGGGCAAAGCCTGCGCCTGCGCCAGCAAGCGGCGCGCTTCGGTCAGCAGCGCCGTGCCGGCCGGTGTCAGCGCGACGCTGCGGTTGGTGCGGGCGAACAGCCGGTGACCGAGTCCGGCTTCGAGCGCCTGTATGGTTTGCGACAACGGCGGCTGCGTCATGTGCAGCCGTGCGGCGGCGCGGCCGAAGTGGAGTTCTTCGGCTACCGTCACAAAATAGCGCAGCTGACGCAGTTTGATGCTCATGGATTTTCATCCTCTTTAATTGAGTCGCCATTCGTCTCAATCCCGCGCGAATCATATATTTGACAGCATGCGACCCGCAAGGCACTGTAGCGGTTTTATTCATCTCCGGAGACTTCCATGGCATTCAATCGCCGCTCGAAAAATATCACCCAGGGCGTCTCGCGCAGCCCGAACCGTTCGATGTATTACGCCATGGGCTACGAGAAGGCTGACTTCGACAAGCCGATGGTCGGCATTGCCAATGGCCATTCGACCATCACACCGTGTAATTCAGGCTTGCAGAAGCTGGCCGACATTGCCATCTCCACTATCAAGGAAGCCGGCGGCAATCCGCAAGTATTCGGCACGCCGACGATTTCGGATGGCATGTCGATGGGTACCGAAGGCATGAAGTATTCGCTGATTTCGCGCGAAGTCATTGCCGACTGTATCGAAACCGCCGTCAATGGCCAGTGGCTTGATGGCTGCCTCGTCATCGGTGGATGCGACAAGAACATGCCGGGCGGGATGATCGCGATGGCGCGTACCAACGTGCCTAGCATTTATGTCTACGGCGGCACCATCAAGCCGGGCAACTGGAAGGGCAAGGACCTGACCATCGTGTCGGCTTTTGAAGCGGTCGGCGAGTTTTCGGCCGGACGCATGTCGCAGGAAGATTTTGATGGCATCGAGCGCAATGCCTGCCCGTCGTCGGGTTCGTGCGGCGGCATGTACACCGCCAACACGATGTCGTCGTCATTCGAAGCGCTCGGCATGTCGCTGATGTATTCGTCGACGATGGCGAACCCCGATGATGAAAAAACCGGTTCCTGCGCCGAGTCCGCCCGTGTGCTGATCGAAGCAATCAAAAAAGACCTGAAGCCGCGCGACATCATTACCCGCAAGTCGATCGAAAACGCCGTCTCGCTGATCATGGCCACCGGCGGGTCGACCAATGCGGTGTTGCATTTTCTGGCGATTGCCCATGCGGCCGAAGTCGAATGGACCCTCGATGATTTCGAAACCGTGCGTCTGCGCGTACCCGTGATCTGCGATCTCAAGCCATCCGGCAAATATGTCGCGACCGACCTGCACAAGGCCGGCGGCATTCCGCAAGTGCTGAAGCTGCTGTTGAATGCCGGCTTGCTGCACGGCGATTGCATGACCATTACCGGACGCACGATGGCCGAAGAACTGGCTGCGTTGCCCGATGTGCCGCGTGCCGACCAGCATGTGATCCACACGATGGAAACCGCGCTGTACAAGCAAGGCCATCTGGCCATCCTGAAAGGCAACCTGTCACCGGAAGGTTGCGTGGCCAAGATCACCGGCCTGAAGAACCCGGTCATTACCGGACCGGCGCGGGTGTTCGAAGATGAATACACGGCGATGGATGCGATCCTGGCTGACCAGATCAAGCCGGGCGATGTGCTGGTAATGCGCTACCTCGGTCCGAAGGGCGGACCGGGCATGCCGGAAATGCTGGCACCGACGGCAGCACTGATCGGCAAGGGACTCGGCGAAACAGTCGGTCTGATTACCGATGGTCGTTTTTCAGGCGGCACCTGGGGCATGGTCGTGGGTCACGTGTCACCGGAAGCCTTTTTGGGCGGCACCATTGCGCTAGTGCAGGAAGGGGATTCAGTCACCATCGATGCGCGTCAGTTGTTGATCCAGTTGAATGTCGCGGAAGAGGAAATCGCCCGCCGTCGCGCCTTGTGGACCGCGCCGGCACCGCGTTACACGCGTGGCGTATTAGCCAAGTTCGCCAAGCTGGCGTCGTCTGCCAGCAAGGGTGCGGTGACGGACTGAGGTCCTGCTGCGCGAAGAGAAGACTGACCTTGTGAGCTTGTCCGGTGCAATGCCTTGCGGTTATTGCACCGGATGCGCTGGCAGGAAACGTGACACGTCGCCGGGAAAATTTTTCGGTGTGTGAACGGATAGATTATTTGCGCGGTGGCTTTTGTTCGAAAGTCTTTTTGACCCGTTCTGCACGAATACGATCCATCTCGTCGTGTGCTTTGCGCTTGTCGAGTCCGAACAGGGGCTCGATGAATTCGAACCAGATGAAGACGACACCAAACAGCGCGGCAATCCACCACCATGACAAATTGGCGACCGGGCCGATTTCGAAATAGCGCAGCAAGCCCAGTACGACGATCAGTATGATGATTGGCATTGCAATTCCCCTTTTTTGCAGGATAGGGTGTCTGGAAGTAACAGTCAATTTTAGTGGGTAACGAAGGGGCGCGTGCGGCGGTTAATTTGTCACAACTTAGCCGCAAAGGCATCACACTAATCCACGGTAGAATCAGATGCTAGTCTTATAGGGAGATCGCAATGAAACTTTACCTTCTGGTCTGCGTAGCGTTGAGCGCGCTGGTGTCAAATGTGGCCCTGGCCAATGCCGATTTGGCCAAGTCGAAAAACTGCATGGCGTGCCATGCCGTTGCCAACAAGGTAGTCGGTCCGGCCTACAAGGATGTTGCGGCCAAATACGCAGGACAAAAAGATGCGGAAGACAAGCTGACGCAAAAAGTCCTCAAAGGCGGCAGCGGTAACTGGGGTGCGATACCGATGCCGGCCAATACGCAAGTCAGCGAAGCCGAAGCACGCACGCTAGTGAAATGGATATTGACGCTGAAATAAGCGTCGGGAATTATAAAAGCCGCCGGGTAAATTCAACCCGGCGGCTTTTTTCATGGGGTTGACAGGTTCAGCGACCGATGCCAAACGGCGCGTACTGCACCGGTACCCAGCCATAACCACTACCTTCGCTGCGCAATTGGCCGATGCCGGGGAACGGCAGGTGGGCACCCGCGACGTAGGTCTGCTTCTTGACGGCATCGTCGAAAATTTTCTTGCGCATCGGCACGGCTTTGCTGCTGTCATTGTCAAAACCAATGGCGATGCCAGGACGCGGGAATTGCACCGCGTAGCTGTGGATCAGGTCACCCAGGATCATCAGGGTCTGGTCTTTCGACGTAACCTGATAGCTGGTGTGGCCAGGGGTGTGGCCAGGTGTCGCAACCGGTGTGATGCCGGCGGCCAGCGTCTCGCCACTGGCGAAAGGCTTGAATTTGCCCGCGTCGATATACGGCTGAACCGAGTCACGCGCCATCTTGAAGAAGCCTTGTGCCTCTTTCGGTGCTTTGGCAGCGATCGCTGCATCGAGCCAGAAATCGGCTTCGGCCTGGGCCGGACGCAAGGTTGCATTCGGATAGGCTGGCTTGCCATCGGCGTCGAGCAGGCCGCAAGCATGGTCCGGATGGAGATGCGTCACCACGATGGTATCGATCTGGGATGGCTCGTAGCCAGCCGCTTTCAGGTTGGCAGGCAGGGCGCCCAGCGTCGGACCAAAGCATTTGGCCGATCCGGTATCGACCAGGATCAGGTTGCTGCCGGTATTGATCAGATAGGCATTGACTGCCGTCTGGATACTTTTCTTGTTGACAAACGAACGTGCCAGTAACGCCTTGATCTCTTTCGGTGTTGCATTTTTCAGCAGCGCCGTGTCGAGCTCGATATAGCCGTCGTAGAGTGCGGTGACTTCAAAGTCACCGATAGCCATCCGGTAGAAGCCGGGAACCTGGGTCTTGACTTGGGCCGGCGTCGTAGCCAGAGCGGCGACCGGCGCTAGCAATGTGCCGGTGGCCAGGCCAGCCAGAGCCAGCGACAGAACGCTGCGTTTTGCAAACTGAAAAGTGGTCGATGTCATGAGAATCCTTGTTTCAAGTTGATCGGCAAGTGCCATGGTCATTTTTCTACCAGCGGGCAGGATAGGCGATCCCGTAAATTTCTGCCGGCCACTGCGATCAACGTCCCAGTGTCGGGAATTTGGCAAAGCCGCTATCGACCAGGATGAACTCGCCGGTGGTGTGGGCGGCACCGTTGCAGAGCCAGTAACAGGCATCGGCGACGTCGTCAGGCTGGATGGTCGAGGCCAGCGGCGTGACCTTTTCGTAATTGGCCCGCATCGCGTCATAGCGTTCTGTTCCCATGCCTTGTTGCAGCCACGGTGTTTCGACCAGACCCGGTCCGACCGCGTTGACCCGGATCGCCGGCGCCAGTGCCCGTGCCATGCCAAACGTCATGGCGTTGAGCGCGCCTTTAGACGCCATGTAAGCAAGGCACGAGCCGCTGCCCATGACGGCTGCCACCGACGAGACGTTGACGACACCCGCGCCCGGGTTGCGCTGCATCAGTGGTGCGAAGGCGCGAATCATCTGGTAAGCACCGATCACGTTGACCGCATAAATGTCATGGAAGTCCTGCGCCGACAAACCGTCGAGGTCGGTCGCGGCAACGAATTTTGTCGTGCCGGCATTGTTGACCAGCGCATCGGTACGTTGCCACTTTGCGTCTACCGCTGCGGCCAGTGCGCGGCAATCGGCATCCACGGAGACATCGGCTTGCATGACCAGCACGTCCGCGCCGAGTGCACGGCATTGCTCGGCAACGACGTTCGCCGGTTCCGGATTGCGTGAAAAATTGATGACTACGTCGTAGCCATTGCGGGCAAACAGGCGTGCGGTGGCGGCACCGATACCGGACGAGGATCCGGTGATGACGGCTACTTTTTTAGGCATGACATCCTTGGCAGAAAAAATAGGAACAAAAAACAGGGACAAAAAAAACGCCCCGATCTTGCGATCGCGGCGTCTTGTGGAGCTCTCAGTTAATTACTTCACGACTGCCAGCAGCTGGCGTTTTGCGCCCTTGTAGGTGTACAAGGTCAGGGTGCCGTCCTTGATGTCGCCTTTGTCATCAAACGCGATATTGCCGGTCACACCTTTATGCTGGATCTTCGACAGCACGGGTGCGTACTTGGCTGGATCTGCCGAGCCGGCCTTTACCATGGCGTCGACCATGGTCATGACTGAGTCATAGACGTACGGTGCATAGATTTGTACATCGACACCGAATTTTTTCTTGTACGCAGTTTTGAAGTCTTCCATGCCTTTTTTCTGCGCATCTTCGACGCCGCCTGCTTCAGCGCAGACCACCTGGCCGTCTGACATCGCATCGCCAGCCAAGGTTGCCAGTGCTTCAGTACAGATACCATCGCCGCCCATGAACTTGGCTTCGATACCCAGTTGCTTCATTTGACGCAACATCGGACCGGCGACGGCATCCATACCGCCAAAGAACACCACGTCCGGTTTTTTCGATTTGATCGAAGTCAGGATGGCGTTGAAGTCGGTTGCCTTGTCGTTGGTGTACTGGGTAGCGACGATTTCGACACCGGATGATTTGCCTTTGGCACCCTTGATGAATTCTTCGGCAACCCCTTGACCGTAGGCGGTACGGTCATCGATGACCGCGACGCGCTTGGCCTTCAGTACCTGTACCGCATAGCGACCCAGCGTACCGCCAAGCTGACCGTCATTGGCCACCACGCGGAAGGCGGTCTTGAAGCCTTGTTGCGTGTATTTAGGGTTGGTTGCTGATGGCGAGATTTGTGGAATGCCGGCTTCGTAGTAAATCTTCGAAGCAGGAATCGTGGTGCCTGAATTGAGGTGACCGATGACGCCGTTGACTTTGGCATCGACCAGTTTCTGTGCAACGGCGGTACCTTGTTTCGGATCGGCTGCATCGTCTTCTGTCAGCAGCTCGAACTTGACCTTTTTGCCACCGATGACGACGCCTTTGGCGTTGAGTTCGTCGATGGCCATCTTGGCACCGTTTTCATTGTCTTTGCCCAGATGGGCGATCGCGCCGGAGATCGGGCCGACGTGACCAATCTTGACGATCTGTTCCTGGGCGGAAGCGTTTCCTGCAAATGCGAATGCCAACGCGGCGGCCAAGGGAATCATTTTTAGTTTGAACTGCATTTATATACTCCTGAGGATTGAAAAAAAACAGCCTAGCGGCAACACTGTCATCCAGATTTCTGAACATGTAGAACTTACATGACAAAAACGTGATCGCATAGCGTTTTTCTGCGGTTTTTTAACCAAATGTACAATTTTCATATGCCTAAAATTTACGCACTCGACAAAGTCGATCGCAAGCTCCTCAACCTGCTGCAAAAAGACAATCAAACCCCCACGCGCGTACTGGCCGACAAGACGCATATTTCGCAGCCGACCTGCCTGCGGCGCCTGCGCAACTTGCGCGAGGCCGGCATTATCAACGCTGATGTGGCGCTGGTCGATCCGTTTGCGCTGGGCTACGGCATGCTCGCTTTTCTTGAGATTTCACTGACGAATCAGTCAGACGAATGCATGCAGGAATTCGAGGCCAGAATGGGCAAGGAAGCCGAGGTCATGCAGTGTTATTTCGTCTCAGGAGATTTTGACTATTTTCTGGTGGCGCATGTCATTGACATGGATGCCTACTACCAGTTTGTGCGGAGGGTGATTTCGGGCTCGGGAAATGTGCGGCATTTCCAGTCGCGCTTTCCGATGAAGCGCTCCAAGTTCGTGACACGGATTGCTTTCGATGAAAAGTTACTCGAAGTACAGGTGCGCGCAAAAAAGTAAGCCGATTTTTTGCGCGCGGCAACGCGCTCAGGCGGTGACGGGACTGAGCGCTGCTGCCTTGTCGCCGGCATAGCGAAATACCGAAAGGTCATCGGCCGCGATGGCGGGTTGGCGGCCACTGATCAGGTCTGCCAGCAGGCTTGCCGAACCGCAGGACATGGTCCAGCCCAGCGTGCCATGCCCGGTATTGAGGAATAACCGGTTGATCGGACTGGCACCGACGATGGGCGTGCCATCCGGTGTCATCGGCCGCAAGCCGGTCCAGAAACTCCCTTGGCTGACATCGCCACCTTGCGGGAATAAATCATTGACTACCATTTCCAGCGTGGCACGGCGCTTGGGATTGAGCGAGGTATCGTGGCCGGCGATTTCGGCCATGCCGCCGATACGGATGCGATCGTTGAAACGGGTGATGGCGATCTTGTAGGTCTCATCGAGGATGGTCGAGCTCGGTGCCTGTGCGGCGTCGACGATGGGGATCGTGATCGAATAGCCCTTAAGCGGATAGACCGGTACGTCGACCAATCCCTTGAGCAAGGCACGCGAGTAACTGCCCAGCGCAACCACGTACGCATCGGCTTTGATGGTCCGGTCGCCGCAGCGCACACCGGTGATGCCGGTCGCGTCGAGTGTCAATGCATCGATCGGGGTGTTGTACTCGAATTGCACGCCAAGCTCTTTTGCCATCGCGGCAAGCCGGGTCGTGAACAACTGACAATCACCAGTTTCGTCATTGGGCAGGCGCAAGCCACCGACCAGTTTGTGACTGACTGCGGCAAGCGCCGGTTCGGCCCGGGCCAGGTCCGCGCTGGTAAGCAATTCGTAGGGCACCCCGGCCTGTTCCAGTACGCGGATATCCTTGGCGGCACCGTCGAATTGCTGGCGGGTACGAAACAGTTGCAGCGTGCCTTGCTGGCGGCCCTCGTAATCGATCCCGGTCGCGGCACGCAGATCGCGCAGGCAATCGCGGCTGTATTCGGACAGGCGCACCATGCGCTCCTTGTTGATGGCATAGCGCGACGCGCTGCAGTTACGCAGCATCTGCCACATCCACTGCAACTGGAACAGGGAGCCGTCCGGCCGGATCGCCAGCGGCGCATGTTCCTGCACCATCCATTTCATCGCTTTCAATGGAATGCCCGGTGCTGCCCAGGGCGCGGCATAGCCGGGTGAGATCTGCCCCGCGTTGCCGAAACTGGTTTCCATTGCCGGTGCCGGCTGGCGGTCGATCACGGTCACCTCATGGCCGGCGCGGGCCAGATACCAGGCACTGGTAATGCCGACGACGCCACTGCCCAGGATCACGATTCGCATGCCACACTCCAGTAAAATGAAAAGCTCGTTAGTTTCGAGATAAGCCACCATCGTAATAGCTTTTGACTAGTGGTTGTTTTCGTATAAATGATTGTTTTTAGTCTTTAATCTGGTAACGAAAGCAGGTGGCAACCGATGCGTGTCCAAAAAGAATCCAGCCGTGCCCTCGACAAGATCGATCGTCACATCTTGCGCTTGTTGCAACGCGACGGTCGCATGGCCATGAAAGAGCTGTCCGAGCAGGTCGGCTTGTCGATCACGCCGTGCATCGAGCGGGTCAAGCGCATGGAGCGCGATGGTGTCATCACCGGCTATTACGCCCGCGTCAGCCCGGCGGCGGTTGGCGTCAATCTGCTGGTCTTCGTCGAGATCACGCTCAACCAGAAATCTGCCAAGGCCTTCGAGCAGTTTCGCCATGAAGTACTACGCATTCCCGAGGTCATGGAATGTCACCTTGTCTCGGGTGATTTTGATTATCTGATCAAGGCGCGGATTCGCGAGATGGCGGAGTACCGTACCTTGCTGGGCGATATGCTGTTGCAACTGCCCGGTGCGGCGCAGTCGAAGAGCTATGTCGTAATGGAAGAAATCAAGGAGACGCTGGAACTCCCGTTGGCAGCACACTAAAACGACATCGAAAAAAAACGAGACCGGATGGTCTCGTTGGTGGGTTCCGTGCAGCAAGCGATCAGGCCTGGACGGGCGACCTCTTTACGTCTGCCTTGGCCGGACGGCGTGGCATGCCGGTAAAGGCAAAATCGACTTCCGGCTCGCGGCCGCAAATGATGTCGGCAATGGCGCGACCGGAACCGCAACCCATGGTCCAGCCCAACGTGCCGTGGCCGGTGTTGAGGTACAGGTTGCTGTACTTCGTTTTGCCGATGTACGGCACGTTCGATGGCGTCAGTGGCCGCAAACCGGTCCAGTAGGTCGGATTGTCGTAGTCGCAGGCGCCCGGAAACAATTCCTTGGTGCGGCGTGTGATGGCTTCGCAGCGGGCCGTATTGAGCTCACGCGTATAGCCATTGAGTTCGCAGGTACCGGCTACGCGCAACCGGTCACCGAGGCGCGAGACCACCAGTTTGTAGCCGTCGTCGGTCAGCGAAACCGACGGCGCCAGATCCGGATTGGTCACCTTGTAGGTCGCCGAATAGCCTTTGCCCGGATAGATCATCAGATCAATGCCGAGCGGCTTGAGGATAGGTACCGAAAAACTGCCCATCGCCATCACAAAAATATCGGCGTGCAGCACTTCATGGCGGCCCACGGCATTGATGATTTCTACCCCGGTGACTTTGGCCGAGGCGCCGCGGCCTTCGGTGATGAGTCGCGTGATCTGCGTGTTGAACTGGAACTTGACGCCAGCTTCTTCGGCTTTCTTGGCCAGACCGGTGGTGAACTTGTAGATGTCGCCGGATTCATCACTTGCCGTGAAATCGCCGCCGACGATCTTGTGGCGGATGCTGGCCAGAGACGGTTCAATGCGGACCACTTCATCGGCACTGATCGAGTCACGCTGGCAACCGAGGTCACACATTAGCTTGGCGGCCGGCAGGGATTCTTCGAAGTCTTTTTTGTCGGTATAAAAATGCAGGATGCCGCGCGTCAGGCAATCGTAATCGACACCTGTTTCGGCGCGAATCGATTGCAGCGTCTGACGGCTGTACTCGCTGATCGCCACGATCTGGCGAATATTGTCGGCGGTGCGGGCGGGTGTGCATTCGCGCAGAAAGTTGATGGCCCAACGCCATTGCAGCCATTCGGGCCGGAAGCGATATAACAGGGGAGCATCTTCCTTGCCAAGCCACTTGAGCACTTTCATCGGCGCAGCGGGATTGGCCCAAGGTTCGGCATGCGATACCGAAATCTGGCAGCCATTGGCAAAGCTGGTTTCTTGCGCCGCACCCGGCTGGCGATCGATCACCGTGACGTCGTGACCTGACTTGTTCAAAAACCACGCTGAGGCGGTGCCGATAATCCCTGATCCCAATACAATAACTTTCATGGCAATCTCCAATATTCGATACCTCAATTGTAGAAAGTTATGGTCTGTTCAGGCCGGCAATTACATGGTCTAAATATTTATTTATGAAAGAAAAAACGACGCAAGTGTCGATAAATCAAAATTTAAAGCGGGTTATTTTTTGTTTGGAAACCAGGAATTTCCTGCGCGACGGCCCGGCTGATCGCTTCCTCGAGGGTCTGTTTCAGGTCCCGACGGATTCCCTGTGCGAGGCCGCTGACAGCAAGTTGCAGCACGTCGGCCAAGCTATCGCGGACCCGTTCTTCAAGCATGATGTCGAGTTGTCTGAGTACCTGGCGCGTGATGCGGTCGCTGATCTCGGCTTGCATGCGGGCTAAGTCCTGTTCGCTCCAGGCAGGCTCCTGCCGGTAAGGCGCCGTGAGTTCCGGAATGCTGACTTCCAGCAGCAGCATCGGCGATCTACCCGATGCGGTTTGAACCCCTGTACTCATTTCGTCATCGAATGGCATGACTTCGGTCAGCAGGGGAATGCCGCTATCGGTGTCTTGACTGGTCATCGCTGGGCCTCATTTGTCGGCGACAAAATGCGTTAGCGCGTAGCCGCGCTGCTGGTAAAAGCGGTAACGGTCGCGACCGCCGGCGATGTCGGCCGCGTCGGTGGCGACGATTTCAAACAGTCGTTCGAAGCGGGCAAAGGTCGGCGGTGGCTGGTTGGTCAGGTTGATCAGGATCTGATGGTGCGGCAGCGCATCGGCATCCGCATCGGTGGTGGCGAGAATGACTGGCGTGTGGAGCGCCAGTACATCGCCGGCCATCACGTGCGGCACGAAATCCTGTTCGGAAAAAGTCCACAGTGCCGCATCCAATGCGGCCAGTTGTGGTGGCTCTCCCATCAGCACAATGCGGCAATTGGCATGGCGCGCTTTGCGTACCAGCCGGCAGACGTAATGGATCTTGTCCGCGATATTGCTGTGGAAGTCGACTCGGGTCATGGCAAGGGCATTAGAAACGGAAACCGGAATCGGTTTTCCCTGTTGGGATTGGCGAAGTAAGGGAGCGAGGTGCCGGCATACCTGGCGGTTCGACCGGCTCGGCCTGCACCTTGTCGGTGACAGGTGCTGCCGCGCCCGCTGGCGGGTTGCGGTAGCCTGACGGCAAACGGCTGGTTTCGGGATAGGCTGCAGCCGTCAGCATATTGCCCCAGGCGCCGCTTTCGAATCCGGTCTGTTTCGAGCGTCCTACCAGCAGCATCGGCATTGTGCCATCTCCGCCGGAACGTTTCAGGTGTTCGATATCTGCCGCGCTGTTGACCGTTTTTTCTGTGTACGGAATACCCCGTTTGGCCAGGTAGGCCCGGCCGAGGTCGCACGGGACACAGGTTTTCGTCGTGTAGAGCACGACCGGGTGATTTTGTGCAGCGCGTACCAGCACGTAGGGCAGCACCGAACTGCTATCGTTGGCAGCGCCAGGAATGTCGGTGGATTCGGAGCTGCGCGCCGATGCCGGCGGCGGCGTGTCGGTGTAGTTGAGCTTGCCGTCGGCACCGGTCCACTTATACATTTGCTGTGCGATCCCGCCGCCGCTGGCGAGCATGCTCGCTACCACTAGTGTGCCGGTCAGGATTGCCTGCAAATGCTTCATGGTGTTTCCCTCATTCAGCTCGCTAATGTGGCCATGCCGCTGTGTCGCAACAAGGCGTCAATGTTGGGTTCGCGACCGCGGAAAGCCTTGAACGAATCCAGTGCAGGGCGTGAACCGCCGACTGCCAGTACCTCGCGCAGGAATCGCTTGCCGGCTTCGCTGTAGCCCTTGTCACCCTCTGCCGCACGGGCTTCTTCGAAGGCGCCATACGCATCGGCTGACAGAACTTCGGCCCATTTGTAGCTATAGTAACCCGCAGCATACCCCCCGGCAAAGATGTGGCTGAACGAGTTCTGGAAGCGGTTGAAATCGGGTGGAATGAGCACCGCTACTTGCTGGCGGACCTGACCAATCAACTCGGCGACGGCATGGCTGCCGGAGGCGTCGAAGTCATCGTGCAGCAACATGTCGAACAGCGAGAACTCCACCTGGCGCAAGGTTTGCATGCCTGACTGGAAATTCTTGGCAGCCATCATCTTGTCGAACAGGTCGCGTGGCAGCGCCGCGCCGGTATCGACCCGTGCAGTCATATGCTGCAGCACATCCCATTCCCAGCAAAAGTTTTCCATGAATTGCGATGGCAATTCGACCGCATCCCATTCGACGCCGGAAATCCCGGAGACGCCGATTTCATCGACCTGCGTGAGCATGTGATGCAAGCCATGACCGAATTCATGGAAAAGCGTGATCACTTCATCGTGCGTGAACAGGGCCGGCTTGATCTTGCCATCGACGGTGGTTGGCTCGGTGAAGTTGCAAGTGAGATAGGCGACCGGGGTTTGCACCTGCGTGCCGTGCAAGCGACGACCGCGTGCATCGTCCATCCAGGCACCACCGCGTTTGCCGCTGCGGGCGTAAAAATCGAGGTAGAACTGGCCGATCAGTTTGCCGTCGCGTTCGATGCGGAAAAATTTCACGTCCGGATGCCAGGTTGGCGTACTGTCGGCCTTGATCTCGACCGAGTATAGGTTTTGTACCAGACGGAACAAGCCTTCGGTGACCTTGGTCTGCGGGAAGTACTGCTTCACTTCCTGCTCAGAGAAGGCATACCGGTTTTCACGTAGTTTTTCGGACGCATAGGCAACGTCCCACGACGCCATGTCGGTCAGGCCGAGTTCGGTCGCGGCAAAGCTGCGCAACTCTTTCAGGTCCTGCTCGGCAAACGGACGGGCGCGTTGGCCGAGATCACGCAGGAAGTCACTGACCTGCTGCGGCGTTTCGGCCATTTTTGCTGCCAGTGAGACTTCGGCGTAGCTGGCATAGCCCAGCAGGTTGGCTTCTTCCTTGCGCAGTGCCAGCAAGTCGATGATGTTCCGGGTGTTGTCCCACTCCGGTTTGACGCCCAGCTCGGAGGCCTTGGTGACATTGGCGCGGTAGACCTGCTCGCGCAGCGCGCGACTGTCGGCATATTGCAGGATCGGGAAGAACGACGGGAAATGCAGCGTGAATTTGTAGCCGGCCTTGCCATCCTTGTCGGCTGCGGCGCGGGCGGCTTCTTTCACATCATCGGGTAATCCGGCCAGTTCGGCTTCGGTCTCGACGAACAGTGCGTAATCATTGGTCGCATCGAGGACATTTTCGGAAAAGCGCGTCGAAATCTCGGCATGCTTTTCCTGAATCGCGGCAAAGCGCGGTTTCAGGTCATCGGACAGTTCGGCACCACTGAGCCGGAAATCGCGAACCGCGTTATCGATGATTTTCTGGCGCGTTGCCGACAGGCTGGCGAAACCGGCGTCGTTGCGTAAGGCCTTGTACTTGTCGAACAGCGCCAGATTTTGTCCGAGCGCGGTCCAGAATTCGGTGACCTTGGGCTGGTTTTCGTTGTAGACAGCACGTAACGCGGGTGTGTCCACCACGCCATTGAGATGACCGACGATGCCCCAGGCGCGCGCTAGTTTTTCAGTGGCCAGGTCGAGCGGTTCGACAAAGTTATCCCAGCTGACCGTCTCCATCGGTGCTTCCAGTTGCGTGATCACGACGCTACATTCGGCGATCAGATAATCGATGGCCGGCGTCACGTCGGCCGGCTTGATCAGGTCAAAACGCGGCAGGTCGGAGAAATCCAGCAAAGGGTTGGCAGCTGTGTTGGCAGCTGAGTTAGCAGCAATAGAGGTGGTCATTGGTTTATTTTCCTTCAGCAGATTCGAGGGTATTGACGAGCAACATCGTGATCGTCATCGGGCCGACACCGCCCGGTACGGGCGTAATCCAGCCGGCAATTTCTTGTACTCCGGCGAAGTCCACATCACCGCACAGCTTGCCGTCATCGTCGCGGTTCATGCCGACGTCGATGACAATCGCGCCGGGCTTGACCATGTCGGCGGTCAGCGTATTGCGCTTGCCTACGGCTGACACGACGATATCGGCCTGACGTGTGTGATAGGCCAGATCCGGAGTACTACTATGACAGATGGTGACGGTAGCGTTGGCTTGCAAGAGCAACAGTGCCATCGGTTTGCCGACCGTATTACTGCGGCCGATCACCACCGCATGCTTGCCTTTGATGGTGACACCGGTGCTCTCAATCATTTTCATGCAGCCGAACGGCGTACACGGACGAAATCCCGGCAAGCCCGCCATCAGTTCGCCGGCGCTCTGGACCGAGAAACCATCGACGTCCTTGCGGGTCGAAATCGCATCGATGACTTTGGCCGGATCGATATGTTTCGGCAGCGGCATTTGGACCAGAATGCCGTGGATCGACGGATCGGCATTAAGGGCCGCGATGCGAGCCAGCAGGTCGGCTTCGGGCAGCGTGGCGGGATGGCGTTCCAGCGTCGATACGATGCCGGTATCGGCACAAGCCTTGACCTTGTTGCGCACGTAGACTTGGCTGGCCGGATCTTCTCCGACCAGAATCACTGCCAGTCCCGGCGGTGTGCCGGCCGCGGTCAGCGCGGCGGCGCGACGGGCGACGTCGGTACGCAATTGTTGGGAGAGCTGGGTTCCGCTAATCAGTTGGGCTGGCATGGTGATGGATTCCGGCTGAAATAAAGACGCGATTATAAAGCCGGTGGCTTTGTGCGGGCTGGCTGTTGCATCGCTGCAGGCGTCAGTTGACGGTAAAAACTTGCCTCATAAAAATGACGCTTCGCAGCATTATTTCGCATTGTGAGAAAAGCATCCACTATTTGAAAAAGACAAAAAGTGCTGATAAAATCTACCGGAACAAATGCGCGCCGTACCCGATTTGTTGCAGAATACTTGGCGTCGAAGTCCGTTCGATGCAGGTAAAAAACCAGGAGACAATGCATGTCAGCTCAGCTCGATCAAGTCCTGGCGCAAGCCGCCACCGACCCCGATGTCATCGAAACGCAAGAGTGGCTCGACGCCCTCGAAGCCGTGATTGAAAACGAAGGCCCCGAACGCGCCCATTACCTGATGGAGCGCATGGTTGACCTGGCCCGCCGCCGCGGCGCGCACATTCCGTTTTCCAGCAATACCGCTTACCTCAATACCATCCCGAACGATCTCGGAGCCCACTGTCCCGGCAATCTCGAATTCGAAGAACGTCTGCGCTCGTGGATGCGCTGGAATGCAATGGCGATGGTGGTCAAGACCAACCGTGCTGATGGCGACCTCGGTGGTCACATTTCCAGTTTTGCGTCACTGGCGAACATGCTGGGTATTGGTTTTAACCACTTCTGGCACGCCCCGACCGAAGATCATGGCGGCGACCTGCTCTACATTCAGGGCCACTCCTCACCCGGCATTTACGCCCGTGCCTTCCTCGAAGGCCGGCTTACCGAAGAACAGATGTTGAACTTCCGTCGCGAAGTCGATGGCAAGGGCTTGTCGTCGTACCCGCATCCGAAACTGATGCCGGAATTCTGGCAGTTCCCGACCGTCTCGATGGGCCTGGGTCCGCTGATGGCGATCTATCAGGCGCGTTTCCTCAAATACCTGCATGCGCGCGAAATCGCCAAGACCGACAACCGCAAGGTCTGGGTCTTCTGTGGCGACGGCGAAATGGACGAGCCGGAATCGATGGGCGCAATCGGCATGGCCGGGCGCGAGATGCTCGACAACCTGGTCATGGTGGTCAACTGCAACCTGCAGCGCCTCGATGGTCCGGTGCGTGGTAACGGCAAGATCATCCAGGAACTCGAAGCTGATTTCCGTGGCGCCGGCTGGAACGTGGTCAAGGTCATCTGGGGCCCGGGCTGGGACGCCTTGCTGGCCAAGGACAAGGACGGCATCCTGCAGCGCGTGATGATGGAAACCGTCGATGGTGAATACCAGAATTACAAAGCCAAGGACGGCGCTTACGTGCGCAAGAATTTCTTTGGCAAGCATCCGAAATTGCTCGAGATGGTCGCCAACATGAGCGACGACGATATCTGGCGCCTGACCCGTGGCGGTCACGATCCGCACAAAATTTACGCCGCCTTCAAGGTTGCACAGGAAGCCAAGGGCCAGCCGACCGTGTTGCTGGTCAAGACCGTCAAAGGTTTCGGTATGGGCAAATCCGGCGAGGCGCGCAACACCGCGCACCAGACCAAAAAGCTCGACGACGAATCCATCCGCGAAATGCGCGACCGCTTTGCGATCCCGATTCCGGACGACGAACTGGCCGACGTACCGTTTTTCATGCCTGCTGAAGATGCGCCGGAAATGAAGTACCTGCACGAGCGTCGTCAGGCGCTCGGTGGTTACTTGCCACAACGCCGCATGCAAGCCGACGAAACCATCAAAGTGCCCGAGCTGTCGACCTTCAAGGCCGTGCTCGATCCGACCGCCGAAGGGCGTGAAATCTCGACCACGCAAGCGTATGTGCGGATGATCTCCATCCTGCTGCGCGACGCGATCCTCGGTCCGCGCGTGGTACCGATTCTGGTCGATGAAGCACGTACGTTCGGCATGGAAGGCTTGTTCCGCCAGATCGGCATTTTCAACCAGCAAGGTCAGTTGTACGAGCCGGTCGACAAGGATCAAGTCAGCTACTACCGCGAAGACAAGGCCGGCCAGATCCTGCAGGAGGGTATCAACGAAGCCGGTGCGATGAGTTCGTGGATTGCGGCGGCCACGTCGTATTCGACCAACAACCGCATCATGGTGCCGTTCTACACGTTCTATTCGATGTTCGGCCTGCAGCGCGTCGGCGACCTGGCCTGGGCTGCTGGCGACATGCGTTCACGCGGTTTCCTGATGGGCGGTACGGCCGGACGGACCACCCTGAATGGTGAAGGTTTGCAGCACGAAGATGGCCACAGCCATGTGCTGGCCTCGACGATTCCGAACTGCCAGCCGTATGACCCGACCTTTGCCCATGAAGTCGCCGTGATTTTGCATGACGGCCTCAAGCGCATGATCGAACAGCAGGAAGATGTGTTCTATTACATCACCCTGATGAATGAAAACTACAGCCATCCGGGTATCAAGGAAGGCCAGGAAGCCGGCATTCTGAAAGGCTTGTATCTGCTTCAGGAAGGCAAGGCCGATACCAAGCTGCGCGTGCAACTGATGGGCTCCGGCACCATCCTGCGCGAAGTTATTGCGGCAGTCGACCTGCTGCAGGATGACTGGGGCATTGGCGCTGACGTCTGGTCGGCGCCGTCGTTCACGTTGCTGGCGCGCGATGGCCAGGATGTCGAGCGCTGGAACATGCTGCATCCGACTGAGCCGGCACGCGCTGCACATATCACGCAGTGCCTGCAGGACACCAACGGACCGGTCGTTGTCGCGACCGATTACATGCGCACGTTTGCCGAGCAGGTACGGGCCTTCGTACCTAAGGGTCGCAGCTACAAGGTGCTGGGCACCGATGGATTCGGGCGTTCGGATTCGCGTGCCAAGCTGCGCGAGTTCTTCGAGGTCAACCGCTATTACGTGACCGTTGCCGCACTCAAGTCGCTGGCTGACGAAGGCGCTATCGAACAGGCCATCGTCGAGCAGGCGATCGTGAAATACGGGATCGATCCGGAAAAACCAAATCCGGTCACCCAGTAATTCACCGAATCTAATCCCTCCCGCAGCGAGCGCGCATGGTTATGCGCGCTCGCTGCCGATAAAAAATACGGAGCAACGTCATGAGTGTGAGTGAAATCAAAGTCCCGGATATCGGCGATTTCAAGGAAGTCGAAATCATCGAACTGCTGGTCAAAGTGGGCGATACGATCAAGGTCGACCAGTCGCTGATCACGGTCGAGTCGGACAAGGCCAGCATGGAAATCCCGTCCAGCGGCGCTGGCGTGATCAAGGAAATCAAGGTCAAGGTCGGTGACAAGGTCGCAATGGGTTCACCGTTGCTGACGCTTGAAGCGTCCGATGCAGCGGCTGCGCCGGCAGAGACAGAAGCAAAGCCCGAGGCTGCACCGGCAGAAGCGAAGCCTGCTGCCGCCGAGGCACCAGCGCCGGCGCCGGCAGTGGAAAAAACCGAAGCGAAAGCCGAAGCAGCTCCGGCCGCTCCCGCTCCCGCACCAGCGCCAGCACCAGCACCGGTATCCGCACCAGCACCCGCCGCCAGCGGCAAGCCAGCCCACGCCTCACCATCGATCCGCAAATTTGCCCGCGAGCTCGGTGTCGATTTGCTGAAGGTCGGCGGGTCCGGTCCGAAAGGTCGCATTCTGCATGAAGACGTGCAGAACTTTGTCAAGACTGCGCTGGCCAGTGGTGCTGAAACAGCGTCGGCGCCGGTGCCCCGCAATGGTTCCGGTGCAGGCATGGATTTGCTGCCATGGCCATCGCTGGACTTCACCAAGTTCGGCGCGACCGAAGTGCAACCGCTGTCGCGCATCAAGAAGCTCAGTGGTCCTAACCTGCATCGCAACTGGGTGATGATTCCGCATGTCACGCAATTTGACGAAGCCGATGTCACCGAGCTCGAAGATTTCCGCAAGTCGTCCAATGTCGCGCTGGCCAAATCCGGCGTCAAGCTGACGATGCTGGCGTTTGTCATCAAGGCCAGCGTCGCGGCGCTGAAAAAATTCCCGGCCTTTAATTCGTCGCTCGACGCGACCGGTGAAAACCTGATCCTCAAGCAGTACTACAACATCGGTTTCGCTGCAGACACCCCGAACGGCCTGATGGTCCCGGTGATCAAGGATGTCGACAAAAAAGGCATCGCGCAAATCGCCACCGAGATGGGCGAACTGTCGGCGCAAGCGCGGGACGGCAAGCTCAAGGGTGGCGACATGCAGGGCGCGACCTTTACGATTTCGTCGCTGGGCGGTATTGGCGGGACGATGTTTACACCGATCATCAACGCGCCGGAAGTGGCTATTCTCGGTTTGTCAAAAGCCTCGATCAAACCGGTCTGGGATGGCAAGCAATTCCAGCCGCGCCTGATGATGGGCATGTCGCTGTCGTACGACCATCGCGTCGTCGATGGTGCGATGGGGGCGCGCTTCTCGGTGTACCTGTCCGAGGCATTGGCAGATCTGCGCGTCACGCTGCTATAACACCGCACGCCACGAATGCAACCCGGCCCGCGCGTGCGCGGGTGACGAACCTGGAGACATGAATGAGTCTGATTGAAGTGAAAGTCCCCGATATCGGCGACTTCAAGGAAGTGGAAATTATCGAGCTGCTGGTCAATGTTGGCGACACCATCAAGGTCGACCAGTCACTGATCACGGTCGAATCCGACAAGGCCAGCATGGAGATTCCATCGAGCCATGCCGGTATCATCAAGGAATTGAAAATCAAGGTCGGCGACAAGGTCGCGATGGGATCGCTGATGTTGATGCTGGAATCGGCGGAGGCGGCTGCTCCTGCACCTTCAGCCACACCGGCACCGGCACCTGCTGCGGCACCAGCACCTGCACCTGCACCTGCACCTGCACCTGTTGCGGCACCTGCATCAGCAACACCTGCTGCAGCCGCGCCGGTCGCTACTGCCTTCGCCGGCAAGGCCGACATCGAATGCGACACGCTGGTATTCGGTGCCGGTCCCGGCGGCTACACCGCCGCGTTCCGCGCCGCCGACCTCGGCCAGAAAGTCGTCATGATCGAACGCTATGCAACGCTGGGTGGCGTGTGTCTGAACGTCGGTTGCATCCCGTCAAAAGCCTTGTTGCATGCGGCTAAAGTCATCACCGACGCCGAAGAGATGTCGCACTTCGGGATCAAGATGTCGTCGCCGGAAATCGACCTCGACAGCTTGCGTAGCTGGAAAGACGGCATCATCAAGAAGCTCACC
Organism: Bradyrhizobium sp.; assembly: GCA_047621665.1. Classification (GTDB taxonomy): domain Bacteria; phylum Pseudomonadota; class Gammaproteobacteria; order Burkholderiales; family Burkholderiaceae_D; genus Actimicrobium. The sequence continues at coordinate 74,144 of JBLHMB010000002.1, forward strand.
GGCGGACTGACCAGCCTGTCCAAGGCACGCAAGGTGCAAGTCGTCGAAGGCAAGGGCGTGTTCAGCTCGGCCAATACCGTCACGGTCGAGACGAAGGACGGCAGCAAGGTCATCGCGTTCAAGAATGCGATCATCGCGGCCGGTTCGTCTGTCTCGAAAATCCCGGGCTTTCCGTATGACGATCCGCGTGTCATCGACTCGACCGGTGCGCTCGAATTGCGCCAGATTCCAAAGAAGATGCTGGTCATCGGCGGCGGCATCATCGGCCTCGAAATGGCTTGCGTGTACGACGCGCTGGGCAGCAAGATCACCGTCGTCGAATTTGCTGATGGCCTGATCCCGGCGGCCGACCGCGACATGGTGCGTCCGCTGCACAAGCGCATCGAGAAACGCTACGAGGCGATTTACCTGAAGACTAAAGTCACCAAGCTCGAAGCACGGGACGACGGCTTGCTGGCCACCTTCGAAGGTGACAACGCCCCGAAAGAACCGCAACTGTTCGACATGGTGTTGATGGCGGTCGGTCGGCGTCCGAATGGCCGCGAAGTCGGTGCCGACAAGGCCGGCGTGGTGGTCAACGAGCGCGGCTTCATCCCGGTCGACAAGCAACAGCGCACCAACGTCGCCAACATCTTTGCGATCGGCGACATCTGCGGTGATCCGATGCTGGCCCACAAGGCCACCAATGAAGCCAAGGTCGCGGCAGAAGTCATCGCCGGTCACAAGGTCCAGTTCGACGCGATGACGATTCCGTCGGTGGCCTACACCGATCCCGAAATCGCGTGGATGGGCGTCACCGAAACCGAAGCCAAGGCGCAGAACATCCCGTTCGAGAAAGTCAATTTCCCGTGGGCGGCCAGTGGCCGTGCGCTGGCGGTGGGCCGCGACGAAGGCTCGACCAAGCTGTTGTGGGATCCGTCGACCAAGCGCCTGATCGGTGCCGGCATCGTCGGTGTCAATGCGGGTGAGTTGCTGGCCGAGCTGGTGCTGGCGATGGAAATGGGGGCTGATCTCGAAGACATCGCACTGACCATCCATGCGCATCCGACCTTGTCGGAGACGCCGATGTTCGCTGCCGAAATGGCACTGGGGACGATTACGGATTTGTATATTCCGAAGAAGTAATCGCGTTCCAATGCTTGTATCAAGCCCGTCAGCGCGTTGCGCTGGCGGGCTTTTTTCATGCCGCCAGCACGTCGCCGGCAGGCTGCCCCGGTAACAGCAAGCCGAACAGAAAATCGATATCGAGCACCTGGACCACCACACTGACCCGGTCGGTACGACCGCCCATCGACAGCGGCTTGACCGCGCTGGCCGGCAAGGCTTCGACGACGTTGCCGGCAGCCAGTGCCAGCAACGCATCATCGACAAAAAAGGTGGCAAATTCCTGACCGCCGGTACGGGACGGATCGCTGTCGATGCGCAGTCCGGCACTGTGGCCGGCATGGATGCGCGCACTGACCGCACCAGGCTTTACGCTAGCTCTTGCTCGAGCTGATTGAAGCCGGCCCGGGTCGAGGCCGTCGTCGGCAGGATGGTGCCGGCTCGACCGGACGGTTCATCTATCACCATCGTATGCGAACCCGAACCTCGCCAAACGCATGCCGGCCCGGCCTTGGCATCTATGTCGGCTGAACTAGACTGGCTCCCCCCACCGGCAATAGCCCGCAGCGCGTTACTGCTGTTGCACCTCGACTTACATGACCACAAATTGACCATTGGCCTTGTCCGCCACGAAGTTCATCTTGGCACCTGCTTTCAACCGTTCCAGCATTGCCGGATCACTGGCGCGGAACACCATGGTCATCGGCGGCATGCCCGGGTTGTTCCGTTAACCGTGCCGGATCGTGATCTTGCCAGCCTCCTTGTCGACTTTGCGGATCTCGCCGGTACGCATCGGCGATGCTGGAGCAAGCGTCGCCTTGTCCTGGGCAGCAGCCACGGAAACCACGGCAGCAGAAGACAGCGCAATCGCTACTGCCAACAATAAGGTTGGCACGGATTTCATTTGCCATTCCTTTCAGCTGAAGTCAGTTCAGTGATAGTCAGGTTAGCTACCGTCATAGTGCTTGAACACCGATTGCTTGCCATCGGCCAGTACCAGCAACACGTCATACGGATCCTTGCGTGGCCCCTCCATGCCGGGCGATCCCAACGGCATGGCCGGAACCGCCAGCCCGATTGCCTTCGGGCGTTGTGCCAGCAAGCGCTTGATCTCGGCAGCTGGCACATGTCCTTCCAGTGCATAGCCGTCGACGAATCCGGTATGACAGGAACCCAGCGCCTGCGGGATACCGAATTTCTGGCGATACGCACCGGTGTCGCCGACGTTGCGGGCGTTGACCTCAAAGCCGTTGGCCTTCAGATGATCGATCCAGCTTTTGCAACAACCGCAACCTGCGGTCTTGTAGACCTCGATCAAGGGTCGTGCAGCGCGGGCCAGCAATGGCGAAGCCAAGGTGCTGGCCAGGATCGCTTTCAATACAGTACGACGTTGCATGGGGTTAACCTTTCGTGACGATGGTTTTGCCGGCCATGCCGGCTTCAAATAACCGGACATCAGGCAAGCGTAATTGAACTCATCTGGCGGGATAAATTGCCGGATGATGCTTTCCTTTTTTCCCGGCCTGACGTGGGCCATGTAGGGTGAATCGTGCACCATGCCGGGATACTTCTTCATCAGTTGGCCGTGTGCCTTGAGCTCATCGAGGGTGCCGATCACCATTTCGTGCAGCATTTTTCTCTTGCTGCGAACAATGAACCGGATGGTTTCGCTTTGCCTGACCGCGCTGTCCGACGGTCCGTAACGCATCTTGTCGCCCGTGTCGATAGGGATAGTCCGGATCACGTCTGCAGGCGCACCCTATTTGCCAACTGCATTGACTTTGTGGAAGTTGATTGTAGCTGCTTTTACCTTGCCCCCGCCATGGGCCAACCCTGGTGTTGAGGCTGCGCCTGTCGCGAGGAGCGGATACGCGATCCGGCAAAGGCTTGGGAATGTCGTGTTTTTCATATTGAGACTTCCCTTGTTTGATACGTTCGTTCTTGCGACTTGCATCAGGGATGCCCGCGATGGCTTGCGCACGGTCATGCCGATACCGGTTGCCGGTGCGGCGGGCGGCTTTGATTGACCACCACCGGAACTGCTGCGCGCGGCCACAGGCACCGCGCCGGATCGTGATCTTGCCAGCCTGATTGCCTTCGGGCGTTGCGCCAGCAAGCGCTTGATTTCGGCAGCCGGCACATATCCTTCCAGCGCATAGCTGTCGACGAATCCGGTATGACAGGAAACCAGATGCTGCTTGATTTCGTATTCATCCACGGCCGTATCGGAGCTTGTCAATAAGGTGGACTGTGCAAGACGCTAGTGCGTCACGACCAGTGACCGAGACGTTGCATCCATTGCGCGATGGCACGTTCGTTTTCGCCACCGGCTTCATGCCAGGCCTGCATGCCGGGTTGGTCCTCGGCAAGGCGGTGCTGGCCCAGCTTGAACTTGCCCTCGAGCTGGTCGACCCGGACTGTGAAGCCAACGATCGCCTTGAGCAAGCCGTCGCGCAAGTCGCTGTCAAGCTGGTCGAACTGAGGCTGATAGCCCGGTTCGTTTTGCTGCACTAGCGCAGCGAGCAAGGCCAGTTTGGCGTCGACATCATGTTCTATGCGTGCCGTTCCGCTGGCATGGACCGCGATGTAATTCCAGGTCGGCACGCGATTCTAACCGACATACAGCGTCGGCGAAATATACGTGTGCGGCCCCTGAAAAATCACCAGCGCAGCGGGGTCGGTTTGCAGCGCCTGCCAGTGCGGATTGGCGCGCGCCACATGACCATCGATTTGCAGCGCGCCATCAATTTGCCGCGCCAGCACCGGCACGTGGGTGGCAAATGGCTTGCCATCCACGTGCGAAACCAATGTTGCGAAGGAGTAGCGCTGCATCACTTCCAGCAGCAGCGCCGGATCATCCTCGCGGAAGTGCTGCGGCACGTACATGCTTAATGACCGAGGTCGCGCATCACTTTCGAGAGCATCGCCAGCATCTGATCGATCTCGGCATGCGTGACGTTGAGTGCCGGCATGAAGCGCAACAGATCCGGACGCGGCGAGTTCAGCAGCAAACCGAGCGGTTCGAGGTTGCGCGCTGCTTCGACGATTTTCGGACCGATATCCTTGCCTAGCATCAGCGCACGCAGCAAGCCTTCGCCGCGTTCGCCTTGCAAGCCGTGCCCGGCGCACAAGGCCAGCAAGCCTTGCTGCAAATAGGCGCCGCGCTCGCGTACCGTTGGCAGAAATCCCTGTGCCAGCAGTGCATCAATCACCGCCACGCCAACTGCCGCCATCAGCGGATTGCCGTTGTAGGTGCCGCCCTGGTCACCCGGTTCGAAGCAGGCGATTTCTTCGCGACACAGCAGGGCAGCTAATGGCACGCCACCGCCGATGCCTTTGCCCAGCGTCATGATGTCCGGCTCGATGCCCGACAACTGATAACCGAACAGTTCGCCGGTGCGGCCCATGCCGCTCTGGACTTCATCAACCATCAACAAAATACCGCGCTCCTTGGTCAGCGCGCGCAGTGCCTGCATGAATTCGCGCGTGGCCGGGATCACGCCGCCTTCGCCTTGCACCGGTTCGAGCATCACACCGATGGTGGTGTCAGTAATCAGACGTTCGACGCTGGTGATGTCATTGAGTTCGGCCTTCGGAAAGCCCGGCACTTGGGGGGCGTACATCGTGTCCCAGCCCGGTTTGCCGCTGGCCGACATGGTGGCCAGCGTGCGGCCGTGAAAACTGTGGTCGAAAGTTATAATTTCGAAGCGGTTTTCGCCAGCGGCATTCTTGAATTTCTTGCCGTATTTGCGTGCCAGCTTGATCCCCCCTTCGTTAGCTTCGGCACCGCTGCTGGCAAAGAACACGCGGTCGAAACACGAGTTCGCCGTCAGGCGGGCAGCCAGCGCAATCGATGGCTCGTTGAAAAAAGCCGGCGACGGGTTGAGGACCTTTTTTGATTGTGCCAGCAGCGCATCGCTGATGCATTGCGGCGCGTGGCCGAGGCAATTGACCGCCCAGCCCTGCAGGTAATCGAGATAGCGCTTGCCGGTACTGTCGGTGAGCCACATCCCGCTGCCTTCGGTAAAGACAATATGAGGACGGTTCGTGATGAACATCAGCGCATTGGTTTCGTATTGGGTGAATTCCATTTTCAGCGGCTCCGCAAAAGATAAGGGCAAGAAAAAGTCTGGCGAAAAAAAACCACAGGATCAGTCTGTGGCATCGGGATCAGTCAACAATCATCCGTGCGGCGTTCCGGACTGAGACAGTCGGAATTGACATCGCACGGTGTGTATCGTTAAGTTCATGACACCGATGGTAGGGCGTTAAGGACAGTGCGTCAAAGCGTTTTCAACTCATCCGGCAACCGTTGCATTGGCAGCGAGATCGGCTTCGCTGGTGAACGCATCGGCAAAAAATTCGTCTGCCGGTAATTTGCATTGTGCGATGAACTCGCGTTGCGCAGCATCGACCATGACGGGCACGCCACAGGCATAGACCTGATACGCGCTCAGGTCGGGCAAATCATCCATCACGGCCCGATGGACAAAATCAGTCCTTCCCAGCCAGTTGTCTTCGGGCATGGCGTTCGATACGACCGGGATGTACGTGAAGTCAGGCACGCTGCGGGCCCATTCTTCGCACAGCGCGTTCATGTACAGATCATGCGGGCGCCGGCCGCCCCAGTACAAGGTCATCGGGCGGCCGCTATTTTTTTCGATCGCTTGTTCGATGATGGCCTTGATCGGCGCAAAACCGGTGCCTGAGGCAACCAGCACCATCGGCTTGGCAGATTCATCGCGCAGGAAGAAAGTGCCATGCGGGCCCTCGAAGCGCAGGATGTCGCGCTCTTTCATCGTATTGAATACGTGATCGGTGAATAAGCCACCGGGTGTATGGCGGACATGAATGGTGATCTGTTCATCGAGATGCGGTGCATTGGCCATGCTGTAGCTGCGGCGCTTGCCGTCCTTGAGCAGGAATTCGATGTACTGACCAGCGCGATATTGCAACCGTTCGCTGGCCGGTAATTGCAGCGCCAGCAGCATGACGTCGTCGGTCAGACGTTCCAGTTTCGCGACACGTGATGGCAACTTCTTGATTGGAAATTCGCCGACGCCAACCACTTCGCGTGCCTCAATATGCAAATTGCTATGCGGCGTGGCGCAACAAAACAGCGCGCCACCGGCTTCTTCTTCGTCCGCGGACAGGGCCTTGGTCTGATGTTTGCCATGCGTGACGGTGCCACTGAGGAGTTTGCCTTTGCAGCTGCCGCAGGCGCCGTTCTTGCAGCCGTACGGCAGGCCGACACCGGCACGGATTGCCGCTGCCAGGACGGTTTCATCGGCAGCACAGCTGAACTGGTGGCCGCTAGGAGCGACGGTAATCTGGAAAGTCATACAATCCCGAACATGAATAAAAGTCTGATTACAAAAAAAATGGGCCTGCCGCGGTTGCTGATCATCGGTTGCGGCGATGTGGGTATGCGTTTGCTGCCACTGCTGCGCGAACGTTTCCGGATCATCGCCGTCACCAGCCAGCCTGGCCGCGTCGCCGAACTCCGTGCTGCCGGTGCCGTGCCGCTCGTCGCCAACCTTGATCAGCCACACACTCTGGCGCGGCTGGCGCGGCTGGCACATTACGTGGTGCATCTGGCTCCCCCGCAAAGCGAAGGCACTACCGATCGCCGCACGCGCAACTTGTGCACCATTTTACCCGACGCAGCCACTGTCGTTTATGTCAGCACCAGTGGCGTGTATGGAGATTGCGCCGGCACGCTGATTGATGAAACCCGGCCGGTCAATCCGGTCAACGCCCGCGCCAGACGAAGGGTCGATGCCGAACAGATGTTGCGCGCCTGGGCCCGGCGTGCACAGGGCCGGCTCGGCATCCTGCGCGTGCCCGGGATTTATGGTGCCGACCGGCTACCGCTGGAGCGTTTGCGCAAAGGCACGCCGGCGCTGGTCGCAGCTGACGACGTCTACACCAACCACATCCATGCCGATGATCTGGCGCGGATCATCGTGACTGCATTATTCCGTTTGCAGCCAAACCGGGTCGTGCACACGGTCGACGATTCAGCACTGAAGATGGGCGAGTATTTCGATGTGGTTGCCGATGCCTTCGACATGCCCCGACCGCCGCGCCTGCCGCGGGTCGAATTACGCGAACTGGTCTCGCCGATGCTGTTGTCGTTCATGTCGGAGTCGCGCCAATTGAGCAACCGGAGACTGAAGCAGGAACTTGGCGTGCGCCTGCGTTATCCGACGGTGGCTGATGCATTGCGTGCGATTAAATCGTGAGTCCGGTTAGCTGGTGATGTACGTGCTTTGCCAGCGTGGGTTAGGATGGTCGCTCTGAGCTAGCTTGATTTTTTAATTTCCCAGACTAAGGATTCGCGATGAAAAACTTTACAACCTCACTGATCACCGGCGCACTGCTGTGCGTTTCTTCCGCAGCTTTTGCCGCTAGCCATACAGCAGCGCCACCAGCGCCGATGGCAGAAGATGGTGCCAAGCCGATGATGAATATGGATAAAGGCGGCAAGCACGCGGCGATGATGGCGAAGATGGACGCCAATGGCGACGGCTTGATTTCGAAAGAAGAATTCTTGAAGTATCACGAGAAAATGTTTGATTCGATGCCGAAGAACAAGGATGGCATGATCGATCTGAAGGCCATGCATGCACCGGCAATGAAGAAGTAAATTTTTCTGTACCGGCCAATAAAAAAGACAGGCGTTGCCTGTCTTTTTTGTTGTGCTGCCGGTTGATTATTTGACGGTTGCTGCTTTCACTTCTGCTTTGCCTTCGGCTTTGATCGCGGTGGTTTCTGCCTTGGCTTTCATTTTATCGGCACCGGCTTCGACCTTGACCTTGTCGGCTTTTTCATCGGCCTTGATGCTGGTTTTTTCTGTCTTGAGGTCGACCTTGGCGGTGGTCATGTCGGCTTTGGCTTCTGCTTTGGTTTTGTCGGCGGGTGCTGCGCCGGCGACATCATGTTTTGCTTCGGCTTTAGCTTTTGCCGATCTTGCGTGGGCCTTGGCTTTTTTGGTTTCGGCCTTGGTGACGGCCTTGTCAACGGAAGCATCTGCTTTGACATCGGCCTTGACTTCGGCGCTGATCGCTTTGGTGTTGGCGCTGGTTGCTTTTGCTTCAGCCTTGACGACGGCCGGTGTGGCAGGTGCAACGACTGGAGCAGGTGCTTGTGCAAAAACCGAGGTAGCGAACAGACCGGCGATCAGGGCAGCGATTAATTTGTTCATGGTATTTCCTTGGCAGAATCAGCAGCCGGGATGGCTTGCAGTGCAGTCATTAACGCCAGCTAGTGGCCGTCGTTGACCCGGTTTCGGCTTGCTTTGTGAGCGGTTGTAACGGCAATCAAGAAAGAGATAGGTCGGTTTCGGCCAATAAAAAAGACAGGCATTGCCTGTCTTTTTTATTGTGCTGCCGGGTGATTATTTGACGGTTGCTGCTTTCACTTCTGCTTTGCCTTCAGCTTTGACAGCGGTAGTTTCTGCCTTGGCTTTCATCTTGTCGGCACCGGCTTCGACCTTGACCTTGTCGGCTTTTTCATCGGCCTTGATGCTGGTTTTTTCTGCCTTCAGGTCGACCTTTGCGGTGGTCATATCGGCCTTGGCTTCTGCTTTGGTCTTGTCGGCTGGTGCTGCGCCGGCGACATCATGTTTTGCTTCTGCTTTGGCCTTTGCTGATTTTGCATGCGCCTTGGCTTTCCTGGTTTCGGCCCTGGTGACTGCCTTGTCAACGGAAGCGTCTGCTTTGGCATCGGTCTTGGCTTCTGCGCTGACCGCTTTGGTGTTGGCGCTGGTGGCTTTCGCTTCGGCCTTGACGACGGCCGGTGTGGCGGGTGCGGCGACCGGGGCAGGTGCTTGTGCAAAAACGGAAGTGGCGAACAGACCGGCGATGAGGGCAGCGATTAATTTGTTCATGGTATTTCCTTGGCAGAATCAGCAGCCGGGATGGCTTGCAGTGCAGTCAATAACGCCACCCGGAGATGGTCGTTGACCCGGTTTCATCTTGCTTTGTGAGCGGTTGTAACGGCGGTCCTGCACTGCGTGCGGTTTATTCGATGTGATCGGGTAGGACTACTTTTACGATATCGAGGCAGCGGTCGTGCCAGGTTCGCGCCGGATCAGGTGAGTGACGAAGTCACCTTCAGTACTTCATCAGCGGTCGTGGTGCCGTCGATGATTTTTATGGCGCCGGCGACCCGCAGCGGTTGCATGCCATCGCGGATGCTTTGCTGACGCAGTGCATGGATGTCGCTGTCGGTCTTGATCAGCTTCGAAAAAAGGTGCGATACCATCAGCAATTCGTAGAGTCCGGTACGACCCCGAAAACCGGTGTGGCGGCATTCGGTACAGCCCACCGGGCGATAGATCGCGGCGGGTTTCGGGATCGTGAAACCTTCGGTCAGACTGGCCCAGACTTCGTCCTGCAATTGGCCATCGGGTGTCTTGCAGTGACTGCACAAGGTGCGCACCAGACGCTGCGCCATGATGCCGATCAGCGTGCTTTCGAGCAGGTAGTAAGGCACGCCCAGTTCGAGCAGGCGCATCACTGCCGAAGGGGCATCATTGGTGTGCAGCGTTGACAGCACCAGATGCCCGGTGAGCGCGGCCTGGATCGCCATCTCGGCGGTTTCGAGGTCGCGGATTTCACCGACCATGATGATGTCGGGATCCTGCCGCATCAGCGCGCGCACACCATCGGCGAAGGTCAGGTCGATGCCATGCTGGATCTGCATCTGGTTAAACGATGGCTCGACCATTTCGATCGGATCTTCGACGGTGCAGACATTGACCTCGGAGGTCGCCAGCGCCTTGAGCGTCGTGTAGAGCGTCGTGGTCTTGCCCGAACCGGTCGGGCCGGTCACGAGGATGATGCCGTGCGCGCGCTTGGTCAGCGCATCCCAGCGCAGCGCATCAGCGGGTGGAAAGCCGAGTTCCGGCAAGGTCTTGACGACTACCTCCGGATCGAAAATCCGCATCACCAGTTTTTCGCCAAAGACGGTCGGCAGGGTCGACAGGCGCAGCTCGATTTCCTGCCCTTGCGGCGTGCGGGTCTTGATCCGGCCATCGAGCGGACGGCGTTTTTCGATCACGTCCATCCGGCCCAGCAGCTTGATACGTGCGGTCATCGCAATCATCACCGCAGCGGGTACTTGATAAACCTGATGCAGCACGCCATCGATGCGGAAGCGGATCGCACTGAAGTCGCGCTTGGGTTCGAGGTGGATGTCCGAGGCGCGCTGTTCGAACGCGTATTGCCACAGCCAGTCGACGATGTTGATGATGTGCTGGTCGTTGGCATCGACCTGGCGGTTGCCTTGTCCGAGCTCGACCAGTTGCTCGAAATTGTGGCGCGTGGCGATGTCCTGGCCGTTGAGCTTGTGGGCTCCCTTGATCGATTTGGCGAGCGTGAAAAACTGCGCGGTATATTGCGCAATATCGAGCGGACTGGCGATTACCAGTCGCACGCTGCGCCGGGTGATCTTGGCGATTTCGGCCAGCCAGTCGGTCGAAAACGGTTCGTCCGTAGCGACGATCAATTCGGTCGCGGTCAGTTCGATCGGCAGGATATGGAAGCGCGCCGCATAACTGGCCGACATCACATCGGCGACTTTGGTGAAGTCGATTTTCAGCGGATCGATGCGGTAGAACGGCAAGCTGACTTTGCCGGCCATCCACTCGGTGAGCATGTCCAGCGTCAGCAGGCGGTGTGGCGGCAGGGCCGAGGTCAGCTTCGATTGCGCCACGGCAGTCAGCGGATGCATGGTCAGCGTGGCGTTGCGCAGTATCCCCTGGGCGGCGGTGAAGCGCGCCTTGACATCGGCTTTCGCGATGATGCCGTCAGCCAGCAACCAGGTGAACACTTGTTGCAGATCGATGAACTTGCTGCTGATCTGAAGGACCGGAGCCGGTTGACTTGACTGAGCTGACATGACGGACGCGCTTTCGCTGAGGTGTGGACGACGATTCGAAAAGACGCTCAGAAGCAGTGTTCGGCTGCCGGGAAAGAACCCTCCTTGACGGCCTTCATGTAGGCGCTGACAGCGGCATCGATACTGTCCTGGCCCGCCATGAAGTTCTTGACGAAACGTGCTTTGCGACCCGGAAACGCTCCCAGCATGTCATGCATGACCAGTACCTGACCAGAACAATCGGGACCGGCACCGATGCCGATCGTCGGCACCTCCAGCAGCGCTGTTGTTTCTTTGCCGAGTGCAGCCGGAATCGCTTCGAACAGGACAATGGCTGCCCCGGCTGCCTGCAAGGCCAGCGCATCGGATTTCAGCAGATCAGCACTGGCGACGGACTTGCCTTGCACCTTGTAACCGCCCAGCTGATGTACCGATTGCGGTGTCAGGCCCAGATGTGCGCAGACCGGCACACCGCGCTCGGTCAGGAAGCGCACGGTCTCGACCAACCAGCTGCCGCCTTCGAGCTTGACGATCTGGGCGCCGGCCTGCATCAGCAGGACCGCATTGGCATAGGCGCTCTCAGGCGTGGCGTAACTGCCAAACGGCAGGTCGGTCATCAGCATGGCCGTGTGGTTGCCGCGCGCAACGCAGGCGGTATGATAGACCATGTCGGCCACCGTCACCGGCAGGGTCGAGTCGTGGCCTTGCGTGACCATGCCGAGCGAATCGCCGACCAGCATGATCTCGATGCCACAGCGATCCATCAGCGCTGAAAAACTGGCGTCGTAGCAGGTCAGCATGGTGATTTTTTCGCCGGCCTGGCGCAGTGCTGCCAGCGTATGAATAGTGACCGGCTTGTTGCGGCCGGCGCTTTGATTTTCTTGCAGATATCCTGCCATCGTCATTCCCCGAGGTTGAAGAACTCGCGCTTGCCGCGCATGTTCCGGATGCGCATCACCAGCAGGTTGAAGTCTTCGTCACGCTCGATCGGATTGAGGTGGTCGGCATTGACGATCAACAGTGGCGCTGCATCATAGTGATAGAAAAAACGGCTATAGCTTTCGCACACGCGCGTCAGGTAATTTTCCGAGATGCCGGCCTCGACCGTGACGCCGCGCTTGCGCACGCGTTCGATCAGCGTGGCCGGCTCGGCTTGCAGATAGATCACCAGATCCGGTACCGGTGCTTGCGGATGCAGGTGGTCATACATTTGCTGATACAGGTTGAGTTCGTCATCGCCCAGCGTCAGGCGGGCAAACAGCGGATCCTTGTCGATCAGAAAATCGGACACCAGCGAGGCATTAAAAAAATCCGTTTGCGCCAGGTCGCGCAACTGGTTCATGCGCTGGAACAGGAAGAACATCTGCGTCGGCAACGCAAAACGTTCGGCGTCGCGGTAGAAGCGTTCGAGGAACGGATTCTCTTCGGGACGTTCGAGCAGCAATTGCGCGCCGAAATTTTCGCCGAGCTTTTGCGCCAGCGACGATTTGCCGACCCCGATCGGACCTTCCACAACAATGTAATTGTATTTATCGAAATTCATGATCTCAAGAAGAAAGTCCAGCCAGCACATCACCATCGGACAGCAGTCGCACGGGTTTGGCCATGCACGACCGGTGCTACATTTTTTGTATGACTTGCCCGGCGACGGCAGCGACGAACGTATGCGCCGGTCCGTAGCCCGGGATGCTGATCAGCGCATCAAGCTGCAATAGCGGGATGAGCGTGAAAGCCCGTTGCGTCAGGCGCGGATGCGGCACCGTCAGCGTTGCGCTCTGATGCTGTTCACCACCAAACAACAGCAAGTCGAGATCGAGCGTGCGCGGCGCATTTGGAAAAGGCCGCTCCCGCCCGAACGCCAATTCTATTTGTTGTAGCTGCGCCAGCAAGGCCGGCGCAGTCAGGCTCGTATCGAGTCGGGCCACGGCATTGACGAAATCATCGCCGGTTGCATCGACCGGTGCACTGCGAAACAGGCTCGACTGTGCGCTCAGCCTGACTGCGGGCAGGGCATCAATCGCGCGCAGGGCGCGTTCTACCGTATCGCGCGCGTCACCCAGATTGGCACCCAGGCCGACATACGCAATCGTCACTCGCCGCTTCCGCTGGCACCATCTTCCGGCCTGGCGCGACCACGTCCGCCACGGCGCTTGGCCCGTTTGGGGGCACCGGTCGACTCGCTGCTGCGCGGCTTTTGCACTTGCAGTTGTTCCCGGGCGCCGATGTCGCCTTCCATGAAGTCGGTCCACCATTCGCCCAGTTCGGACTCAATTTCACCGGAGGCGCAGCGCAGCAGCAGGAAGTCGTAACCGGCGCGCAGACGCAGGTTTTCCAGCAGCTTGTAAGGTGCCTTGCCGGTACGGCGTTCGAAGCGCGGTTGCATGGCCCAGATGTCGCGCATGTCGGAAGCGATCTTGCGTTGCAGCGAGAGCTTCTCGGTCTGGCTGTCGAGCACATCGTCGGCGGCCAGATGGAGCGCCGGGATCGACGCTTCGCCGGCGGCCTGGTAGGCAGTCCATTTTTCGAGTACCTGATGCCACAGCAAGGACGCAAACAGAAAGCCCGGCGAGACCGGTTTGCCCAGCTTGATGCGTTCGTCGGTACTGGCCAGCGCCAGCCGGACGAATTTTTCGCCCAGCGGCTGTTCCAGCACCACGTCGAGCAGTGGCAGCAAGCCGTGATGCAGCCCTTCCTTGCGCAAATAATGCAGGCATGCCAGCGCGTGACCACTCATCAGCAGCTTGAGCATTTCGTCGAACACGCGTGCTGCCGGCACATTGTTGATCAGCGGTGCCATCGTCTTGATCGGTGCGGCGGTGGCGGCATCGATGGTGAAGTCGAGCTTGGCCGCGAAGCGCACTACGCGCAGCAGCCGCACCGGATCTTCGCGATAGCGCTCTTCCGGCACGCCGATAATGCGCAAGGTCTTGTTGCGGATATCGGCCATGCCGCCGTGATAATCCAGCACGGTTTGGGTCGCCGGATCGTAGTACATCGCATTGATGGTGAAGTCGCGCCGGATCGCATCTTCATGTTGTTCGCCGAAGGTGTTGTCGCGTAACACGCGACCGTGTTCGTCCTTCGGTGCGGCTTCCATCGAGGCACCGCGAAAGGTCGTCACTTCCAGTAAATCCTGACCGAACATCACGTGCACGATCTGGAAGCGGCGGCCGATGATGAAGGCCCGGCGGAACAATTTTCTGACCTGATCCGGCGTCGCATTGGTGGCGATGTCAAAGTCTTTCGGCTTGATCCCGAGCAGCAAGTCGCGTACCGCACCACCCACCAGAAAAGCCTTGAAGCCGGCCTGCTGCAGGCCTTGCGTGACACGGATCGCATTCGATGACACCAGTTTCGGATCGATGCCATGTTCTTTCGGGCTCAGCATGACCGGGACGGTGCGGTCAACCGGTTTGGATTTGCTGCCAAGGATGCGGCGGAAGAATTTTGTGATCATTGAGCGGGGACACTGAACAGGTCGAGGGTGGGCCAGCCCTGCGCATGCGCATGCGCGGCCAGCAGTGCATTGGGATTGGTCGCCACCGGATGCGTCACCAGCGACAGCAGCGGAATATCATTTTGCGAATCGCTGTAAAAGTAGCTGGTGTCAAAATCGTCGAGCTTGCGTTGCGTGGCCGCCAGCCAGATCCCGAGGTTGGTGACTTTGCCGGGACCGAACGGCGGTGTGCCGCGCGACTTGCCGGTGAATTCGCCGGCGTCATCGTGTTCGGCTTCGGCGGCGATCAGGTTGGCTACGCCGAATGCCTGCGCGATCGGCGCCGTGATGAAGCGGTTGGTCGCCGTGATGATCAGGACTTCGTCGCCGGCATCCTGGTGTTGGCGTACCAGTGCCAGTGCAGCGGGACGGATCGCCGGCGCGATCACTTCGTGCATGAATTGCCGGTGCCACGCGTCGAGCTGTTTGCGTGGAAAAGCCGACAGCGTGCCGAAGGCGAATTCGAGATACTCGACCGGGTTCAGCGTTCCATCCTGATATTGCGTAAAGAAGGTTGCATTACGTGCGGCGAAGGTCTCCGCATTGACGGCACCGATACGGCAAATGAACTGGCCCCACTCGTAATCGGAGTCGAGCGGCAGGAGCGTATGGTCGAGATCGAAAATGGCCAGATTGCTCATGGTGACAGGGTGCTTTCTTGTTCGCGTGATTCACGTTGCAGGAGCTCGCGCAGCAGCGGCAGGGTGACTGGTCGCTTGGTCTCGAGAGAGTATTGATCCAGTTCGTCGAGCATTGCGGACAGGGAGCGCATGTCGCGCCGGAAGTGGGTGATGAGGTAGGGTAACACGCCGGTTGCGAGCGCAAAACCACGGGTACGGGCAGCCAGCGTCAGGGCAGCAATTTTTTCATCGTCAGTCAGACCGTGGACTTCATAAATCAGACCCCAGCCCAGCCGGGTGCGCAAGTCTTCGCGCAAGTCCAGTCGGGCCGGTGGCAATGCACCACTGGAAATGAGTGCGCCGCCATATTCGCGGATCTGGTTGAACAGACCGAACGCAGCGATCTGCAAGTCGTCGGACAGCCGGTCGCAATCATCGAGCAGGTACAAGCCGATATCGGGTGAGTGGATGAAGTCGGCCGGCGGTGACGCCGGGCTGATCAAGCGCGTGCTGGCGGTGGTGTTGAGCGCGTGCAATAAGTGGCTTTTGCCGGCGCCGGCTTCACCCCAGCAATACACGAAGCGCGCACTGAGCGGCAGCTTGTCGCCATACGCGTGCTGACTCAGCAAGGCCAGCAATTCGGTATTGCGGCCGGGCTCGAAGTTGTCGAGGTTCTGCGGCTTCTCGCCGGGCAAATCGAGCAGCATCTGGCGCATCGGCGGGCAGTAAGGGGTCGGTTCAGGAAGGACTGCCATCGGGGTCTAGCTAGCCTGGTAGAAAGAAATTGTCATGAACTGTGAGCTCGGGGGCGCGGTTTGATAAAATGGCGGCTTCTGCAAAGGTCGTGGTTCGCAATGACCTTTGTTTCAACCGCCTATTTTACCGCCTCCGCTGCCAATCACATCATGAGTACCCCTGCAAACGTTTCACTTTCTTACCGCGATGCGGGTGTTGACATGGATGCCGGCGATGCGCTGGTCGAAGCCATCAAGCCCTTCGCAAAACGTACTGCCCGTGAAGGCGTACTGGCCGGCATCGGCGGTTTCGGTGCCATGTTCGAAGTCAGCAAGAAATTCAAGGAGCCGGTGCTGGTCTCCGGTACCGACGGTGTCGGCACCAAACTCAAGCTGGCGTTTCACCTGAATCGTCACGACACGGTCGGCATCGATCTGGTCGCGATGAGCGTCAACGATATCCTGGTGCAAGGCGCCGAGCCGCTATTCTTTCTCGATTATTTTGCCTGTGGCAAGCTCGATGTCGCCACCGCTACCGATGTCATCAAGGGCATCGCCTTTGGCTGCGAGCAAGCCGGTTGTGCCCTCATCGGTGGCGAGACCGCCGAAATGCCCAGCATGTATCCGGACGGCGAATATGACCTGGCCGGCTTCGCAGTCGGCGCGGTCGAAAAATCAAAAATCATCGACGGCAGCAAGATCAAGTCAGGCGACGTGGTGCTTGGCCTGGCATCGAGCGGTGCGCATTCGAACGGCTACTCGCTGGTGCGTAAGATCATCGCGATGGCCAAGCCGGACCTCGAGGCTGACTTCCATGGCCGTACGCTGGCCGACACATTAATGGCGCCGACCCGCATTTACGTCAAGCCGCTGCTGGCACTGATGGCGGCGATGGAGATCAAGGGCATGGTCCATATCACCGGTGGTGGTTTGGTCGAAAATGTGCCGCGCGTGTTGCAGAGTCACTTGACGGTCGTGCTGCAAAAAAATTCCTGGGTCATGCCGCCGTTGTTTAGCTGGTTGCAAATGCACGGTAACGTGGCCGATGCTGAAATGCACCGCGTCTTCAATTGCGGTATCGGTATGGTCGTCATTGTCGCCAAGGAAGATGCCGACGCAGCGATGGCGCAATTGACGGAAGCCGGCGAGACTGTCTCGCGTATCGGTGTCGTGCGCGAGCGCCAGGATGGCGAGCACCAGACGCAGGTCGAGTAAGTTTGTTCAACGGCAGGTCGCCCGATCTGCCTCATTAAAAAAGGGCTGCCTATGTCGACGACGCATCGTTTTCAGTTAGTCGACGTGTTCAGTGAGCAGCCTTTTTCCGGCAATCCGTTGGCAGTCGTATTTGATGCCGATGACCTGTCGACCGAACAGATGCAGACCATCACCCGATGGTTGAGTTTGTCGGAAACCGCGTTCCTGCTGACCCCCGCTCATTCTCTTGCCGACTATCGTGTGCGGATTTTTACCCTCGACCGTGAGCTGCCTTTTGCCGGACATCCGACGCTGGGTGCTTGTCATGCCTGGTTGTCCGGTGGCGGCACGCCCCGTCATGAGCGGGAGGTTTTCCAGCAATGTGGCGCAGGGTTGATCACTATCCGGCGCAGCGAATCGTCGCTGGCTTTTGCCGCGCCGCCGCTGTTGCGCAGTGGTCCGGTCGACGAAGCCGTCCTGGTTGATATGGCGCGTTTCCTGCGCATCGATCGCAGCGCCATCGTGGATGCACAATGGGCCGATAACGGACCGGGCTGGATGGTGCTGCTGCTGGAGTCGGCCGCTGTCGTGCTGGCGCTGGAGCCACAACGGGATTATCCGGTACGCCTTGATCTGGGCGTGGTCGGTGCGTATCCGGTGGGGGGTGATGCCGCGTTCGAGTTGCGGGCTTTTCTGACTGATCAGCATGGCGCGGTGCATGAAGATCCTGTCACTGGCAGTCTCAATGCTTCCACGGCGCAGTGGCTGCTTGCCACCGGTCGCGCCGAGGCACCGTATTTTGCCTCGCAGGGCGGCCGGCTCGGCCGCGCGGGTCGGATTGATCTTAGTGTGGATGCGCAGGGTGGGGTCTGGGTTGGCGGCAAGACGATGACGCTGTTTTCGGGGCAGGGCGTGTTCTGATGTTTTAACCGCAACCAATTTAGTGATACCTGCTGGTGCAATAACCGGATGGCATTGCACCGGATGCACTGACCTCAGCCGCGATACCCCCCCGATAAACCGGATGCATCCCCGGAAATCCGTGACCCGATTACGCGAGGCCGGACGATTTCCCGACCAGACCCGCAGCCAGCCCCAACGTTAACTCCTGCGCCGGCACGACCCTGCAACCACTCACATTCTGCCCCGCCCACAACGGTGAAAAATCTCCGCTGCCTAATTTTTCAGCATGCGCACGTAGTGGTGCAATGGCGGCAGTTGCCAGCGGAAATCCCGGCACGACGGCCCCCATCGGCCCCAGCTCCCGGATGATCCGGTTGACAATGCCGCGTGCCGGCCGTCCGCTGAACAGGTTGGTCAGCGCGGTATGTCTTGCCGCTTCGCTTTGCAGCGCTGCGCGGTGCACCGCGCTGGTGGTCGCTTCCGGACAGAGCAGGTAAGCGGTGCCGACCTGGACTCCGGCAGCGCCCAGTGCCATAGCTGCAGCAATCCCTGCCACGTCAGCAATCCCGCCGGCAGCGATTACGGGAATCGACACCGCCTTGACGATTTGCGGCAACAGCGTGAAGGTGCCGCTCTGGGTGGTCAGGTCATCGGTACGAAACATGCCGCGGTGACCACCGGCTTCGAGTCCTTGCGCGATGATGGCATCGGCACCGTGTGCTTCCAGCCAGCGGGCTTCGTCGACTGTGGTGGCGGTCGAGAGCACCTTGGACCCCCAACTCTTGATTCGCGTCATCAGTGCCGCATCAGGCAAACCAAAATGAAAGCTCATGACCGGCGGTCTGAATTCTTCCAGCAGATCGGCCACGGCCGTGCTGAACGGCGCCCGGCCCGGACCGGTCGGCTGTGCGGCCATATCGAGTCCGAACTGTTCGTAATAGGGCTGCAACGCCGCAAGCCAGGCAGCATCGCGGACGCTATCGGCTGCTGCCGGTATATGGCAAAAAAAGTTGAGGTTATACGGCAGACGGCTGTGCGACCGGATTAGTTGAAGCTCGCTGCGCAAGGCATCGCTGCTTAACATCGCGCAGGGCAACGAACCCAGCGCACCGGCGTTTGATACCGCGATGGCCAGCGCGCTGCCTTGCACACCGGCCATCGGGGCCTGCACAATCGGCAGTGCGATACCCAGCAATGCCTGCAGCGTTGTCATGCGGCCTGCCAGCCATAGGCCAATCGCGCCACGATGCGGGCAGCCAGCCGGGTAGTGCGGTGGTCGATGTCGTATTCCGGATTGAGTTCGGCGATATCGGCGACACGCAACTTGCCGCTGGCGAGAACCACGTCGATGATCATTTCCACCATGTCGAGACTGATGCCGCGTACGGCCGGCGCACTGACACCCGGCGCGGTATCGGCCGGCAGCACATCGAGCCCGATCGAGAAGTACAGATGATCAATCTCTGTCAGATAGTCTTCCAGCATGTTGCGCACCGCATCGGCATCGTAGGCTGACATTTGCTCATCGAGCCGCCAGCGTACGCCCAGCGCTTCAGCGCGCTCGAACAACGAGGCGGTGTTAGCAAAGCGACTGATACCGAAGCAGCAATAGTTGAAGTCCCAGCCGCGTTGACGGCAGTCGTCGGCGATCTGCCGGAACGGCGTGCCGGACGTGGCGCGCTCGGTCGATCGCAAGTTGAAATGGGTATCGAGGTTGAGAATGCCGATGCGTGGAGCGGTGTTGTCAGAGGCCAGGTGCTGTGCCAATCCGCCGAACGAACCGACGGCCATTTCATGTCCGCCACCGAGCACGATAGGCTTGTGCTGTTGCGCAAGCAGGGCAGCGACCGCCTGTCCCAGTTCTTGCTGCGCCTTTTCGAGGCCGTCATCGTTGGCTTTCCAGGTGCAGCGGACATCGCCGCCGTCGACTACCGGAGTGCCGTCCAGAAGCGGTATGTTACCCAGTACAGCACGCATGGCGGCGGGGCCATCTGCGGCGCCGGTGCGACCACCGTTGCGCTGGACGCCGGCATCGCAGGCAAAGCCGAGCAGGACGATGGCAGGTTCGGTCACCGTATCGACACACTGCATGTGCTGATGCCAGCGCTCGCCTTTCGGACCTTCTTCACTATCAATACGGCCATGCCAGCGGCGTAAGTCGGGAAGTTGTTTCATCGCTTTTCTCCTCAATAATTACAGTGGTCGGTGTGCTGCACTACGAACCTCAATAGGTGTTGTGCATCGTCGACTTCCCTGTAGTTGACCGGTGAACATTCCTGTTACGCCGACAGATGCGCCGATCGTCGATGGTGCATTGTGCGCTCTTATGGGATGACTTGTGCCCGTTCATGGTACGGCCGATGAAAAACGCCGACTCAAGGCCGGCGCAAAATATTCTCATCAGTACGGTATTTGTCTGGTTAGAACTCTTCCCAGTCATCCGATGCCGCCGGCGCAGCCGGCTTGCGCGGTGCAGGCAGGGCGCTGGTTTTTGCGCTGGTTTTCTTGAGTGTTGGCGTCACTCTGGCCGCGATGACAGTTGCCTTTTTCGGGGCGGTTGTCGTGGCCTGCACCTGGCTGGCATCGATCTGGAAAGTCGCCACCCGCTCTACCAGCAAGCGCGCTTGTTCTTCCATGCTCAGCGCTGCGGCGGAGGCTTGTTCGACCAGCGCCGCGTTTTGCTGGGTCATCTCATCAATCTCGACGATGGCCTGATTGACGTGCTCGATGCCGGTACTTTGCTCGCTACTGGCGGCCGTGATTTCGGACATGATGACGGTGATTTTTTGTACCGATTCGACGATGGCGCGCATGTTCTTGCCGGCTTCGTCGACAAGTTTGCCGCCGGTATCGACTTTGCCGACCGAGTCGGCGATCAGCAACTTGATTTCCTTGGCGGCGCTGGCCGAACGCTGTGCCAGATTGCGCACTTCGGAGGCCACGACCGCGAAGCCGCGGCCTTGTTCACCGGCGCGGGCTGCTTCTACTGCGGCGTTGAGTGCCAGGATATTGGTCTGGAAGGCGATGCCATCAATGACGCCGATGATGTCGACGATCTTGCCGGAGCTCTGCTTGATGTCGCTCATGGTCGCGACGACATCGGTGACGGTCTGGCCGCCTTCGAGTGCAACGGCTGCAGCGCTTTGCACCAGCTGATTGGCCTTGAAGGCGTTCTCGGCATTTTGCTTGACGGTCGCGGCCAGTTGCTCCATGGCGCTAGAGGTTTCTTCCAGCGAGCTTGCTTGCGACTCGGTGCGGGCAGACAGATCGCTGGTGCCGGTGGCAATTTCGCTGGACGAGACGGTGATCTGACCGGCTGCGTCGCGGACCTGTGCGACCACCTTGCCAAGACCGCCGCTGATGCCATTGATGGCGTCGAGCAGCACGCCGATTTCATCGCTGCGATCGACCACCACGTTGACAGTCAGGTCGCCGGTGGCGAGCCGCTGCGCCGCGTCGGTCGCGCGCTGCAACGGCTGCGTCACCATCTTGCGCACCAGCAGGAACAGCAGTCCGACCAGTACCAGCACGGCCAGCACGTCCAGCAGCGCGTAGAGGTTACGCAGTTCGGTAATTTCTTTCGTGAACTCACTGGTATGCGAACCACCGGCGATCATCCAGTTCCAGCGTGGATAGGTATCGAATGCAACGATTTTTTCGCTCGGCGTGGTGTCAGCGGTTGCTGCGTTTATCCACGGATAGCGGATTTCGCCTTTTTTCATTTCCAGCATGTCTTTGGCAAACAGGCGTCCTGCGCTGTCTTTTGTGTCGATTAAACTTTTGCCTTGCAACGTGGGGTGCACGATCAGCTTGCCGAAATCGGCACCGGGTTTGGCATTGAGCACATAAAAATAGCCTGTCAGTCCGACCTTGATCGCGCTGATTTTGTCCTTCAGTGCTTTCATCGGTTCGACGATGTTGACCCCGACGAACAGCACGCCGATGACATTGCCGGCGGCATCTCGGACCGGGTCATAACTGGTGATAAAATCTTTGCCGAACAGCGTTGCGATGCCGGAGTAAGACTTGCCAGCGTTGAGCAGCGCATAAGCGGGATGCGCGCGATCAAGTGCGGTGCCGATGGCGCGATCGCCATTCTCTTTTTTTAATGACGTCGTGATCCGGATGAAGTCACTGCCGCTCTTGACGAAAATGGTCGCCGGAACACCGCTGGTGGCCGTGAATTTATCCGGGATGGCAAAATCCATGTTGAGGTCGATTTCGCCGTTTTTCAGCACCGGAGTCGGTTTGCCCGTCACGTCAATGGTGCGGCTGGTATCGAGCGAAAAGGCGGCGGGAAAATTACTGGCAAACAGTTTGCCGGCGCGCACCGCTTCATCGGTGACTGCATGGTCGAACATGTCAATCATGTCGATCACGGCTTTGGTCTGGACACGGACTTCCTGCGTCGCACTTTGTTCGGTCAAACGCGAGTTCGCCGCACCGATGGACCAGGCATACAACGCGAAGATGACAGCAGTCAGGAAAAAGGTCGCCAGAGACAGCTTGATGCCGACGCCGAGTTTACTGAAGGAATTATTTGAAGCGGACATGAGGGAGATCCTGAAGGTGGTTATCAGTAATGCAGAACTACTAATTAATCATTATCCAATACCGTTTAGTAACTGTCAGTCAAAATGTTGCCCTACATCAAAATAATATCGTACTGTTCCTGCTGATAAACCGTCTCGACTTGCAGCGAAATCGGCTTGCCAATGAAGTCGCCCAGCATCGCCAGATGTTGCGACTCCTCTTCCAGAAACATGTCGACCACGATCTGTGAAGCGAGGATGCGGAATTCGCGCGGGTTGAATTGCTTGGCTTCGCGTAGCAGTTCACGCAGGATTTCGTAGCAAATCGTCCGCGCGGTTTTGACCTGACCGCGACCGCTGCAAGCCGGACAGGTTTCGCACAGGATGTGCGCCAGTGATTCACGCGTGCGCTTGCGCGTCATCTCGACCAGGCCCAGCGCAGAGAATCCCGATACCGACATCTTGGTGCGGTCGCGCGCCAGCGCCTTGTGCAATTCGCTGAGCACATTGCTGCGATGCTCGGCGTTTTCCATGTCGATGAAATCAAGGATGATGATGCCACCCAGGTTGCGCAGGCGCAGCTGGCGCGCAATTGCCTGCGCCGCTTCCAGGTTGGTCTTGAAGATGGTGTCATCGAAGTTGCGACCGTTGACGTAGCTGCCGGTGTTGACATCGATGGTAGTCATCGCTTCGGTCTGGTCGACGATCAGGTAGCCACCGGATTTGAGGTCGACGCGCCGGCCTAGCGCGCGCTGGATTTCTTCTTCGACGCCGTACAGATCGAACAATGGCCGCTCGCCTGCGTAATGGGACAGGCGGTTCAGTACCGACGGGGTGTAATTGGTCCCGAATTGCTGCAGCATCACGAAGTTTTCGCGCGAATCGACCTGGATCGTCGAGGTGTTGTCACCGACGAAATCCCGCAGCACGCGTTGCGCCAGGCTCAAGTCCTGATGCAGCAGCGAGGTGGGCGGTTTGCTCTTTGCGCTGGCGGCAATGGTCGACCAGGTCTTGCGCAGGTAGTCGATATCCATTTGTAAATCGGCTTCGGAGGCATCCTCGGCCATGGTGCGGACGATGAAGCCGCCTTTTTCTTCGGGCGGCAACAGCTTTTGAACTTTGCCACGTAGCGCTTCGCGTTCGCTTTCTTTTTCGATGCGCTGCGAAATGCCGATATGCGAGTCCTGCGGCAAATACACCAGCATGCGACCGGCGATCGAAATCTGTGTCGACAGGCGCGCACCTTTGGTGCCGATCGGATCCTTGATCACCTGTACCGTGATGGCCATACCATCGAACAGCAATTTTTCTATGGGAAGTGCCGGGGTGACCGGCCCTTCATGATTGCGCGCTTCCCAGATATCGGCGACGTGCAGGAACGCTGCGCGTTCCAGGCCGATATCGATGAACGCCGATTGCATGCCGGGCAATACCCGCGCAACTTTGCCCAGATAAATATTGCCGGCCATTCCGCGCGACAGCGTGCGTTCGATATGCAGTTCTTGCACGGCACCTTGCAGGACCAGTGCAACGCGGGTCTCTTGCGGCGTGATGTTGATCAGTATGTCTTCGTTCATGGGACTCGCAATCCGGCCTGTCTGAGTAATTGTGCGGTTTCGAAAAGTGGCAATCCCATGATGCCGGTGTAGCTGCCGGCCATGTGGGTAATGAAGCTGGCGGCATAGCCTTGGATGCCGTAGCCACCGGCCTTGTCATAGGGTTCCGCGCTGGCGCAGTATGACCGGATTGATTCTTCCGGCAAAGAGCCAAACGTCACATCGGAGTGCTGCGTGGTTTGCCAGATCGCGTCACCGCGACGCAGCGCAACGCTGGTGAGTACCCGGTGTGTGCGCCCCGACAACCGCCGCAGCATCGCGCCGGCCTCGCCCGGGCTGGTCGGCTTGCCAAGGATATCCTGGTCGATGACGACAGTCGTGTCGGCCGTCAGAACCGGGCGCAGCGGCAAGTGGCGCGCCAGAATGGTCTGCATCGCCGCATCCACTTTTTCTCGCGTTACACGGTGCACGTAATCGGCAGCTGCTTCACCTGGCAAGACCAGTTCGGTGACGTCGGCGACGCGACCACTCTGGTCGCGCAGCAGAAGAAGTTCAAAGTCGACGTTGATCTGACGCAGCAGCTCCCGGCGGCGCGGGCTTTTCGAGGCGAGATATATTTTCTGATCGTGTGGGTGCATCGCATTCAGGCCCGGTGATAAGGATGATTTTGTGTGATCGACCAGGCCCGGTAAAGTTGTTCAGCCAGGAGCACGCGCACCATGCCATGCGGCAGTGTCAGGCTGGAAATGCGCAACAGCATGTCTGCATTGGCCTTGAATTGCGGGTCAAGACCGTCGGCGCCGCCGATGATGAAGGCTACATCGCGGCCATCTTGTTGCCAAGTAGTTAGTTGTTGTGAAAGTTGTACAGAAGTGAGGTCGCGCCCGTGTTCATCGAGCGCAATGATGCGTGTGCCTTTTGGTAGCACGGCTTCGATGCGGGTGCGTTCGAGCGCCATCGCAGTGTCGGCAGTCTTGCTGCCGGAACGCTCGACCGGTTTGATTTCTTTGAGTTGCAACCGGCATTCCGGCGGCATGCGCTTGGCATACTCGCCGAAACCGGTCGCAATCCATGCCGGCATTTTGTGCCCGACTGCCGCGATGATCAGTTGCATCGCGCGCAGCCGTTATTCGGCAGCTTTTGGTTTGGCAGGAGCGCGTGCGCGTTTGACCGGAATGCCGCGCTCGGCGACGATTTTCTTTTCCTTGATGATGCGATCTTTCTTGACTGCTGCAGCAGCGGTAGCGCTCTTGGTTTCGGCGATCTTGATGGTCTTGCCGACCGGCTTCTTGGCAGCAGGAACCTTCTTGGCGCGGACAGAACCATCTTCGGTTTTGGCGGCCGGCTTGCGCGTGGCTTTTTTCGGCGCATCGTCGAGCGTGGTCTGGCTGGCGGTCAGATGACGCCCGGCTTTTTTCGGTGCTTCGTCTTCCGGCTCCGACGCAGTGCGCTTGGAGACCCGGACAGCGGAGCCGAACTTGACTTCCTTTTCTCCCCAGATTTCTTCCAGCCGATAGTAGGCACGGATCGCCGGCTGCATGATGTGGACGATCATGTCGCCCAGATCGACCAGTACCCATTCGCCGGTGGTCTCACCCTCGACGCTGAGAATGGTGCCGCCGTTTTCCTTGACCTTGTCACGCACCGAAGCAGCCAGTGCCTTGGTTTGACGATTCGAGGTACCTGAGGCGACCACGATGCGGTCGAACAGGCTGGTCAGGTGGACCGTGTCAAAAACCTTGATTTCTTGTGCCTTGACGTCTTCCAGTGCATCGATGACGAGGGCTTGCAATTGTTTGATATCCATTTAGCTTTTATAGAGATGATGTTGTTGAATATAGTCCAGCACCGCGTGCGGGACCAGCGTGTCGGGATGTTCCCCATGACGCAGGGCGGCACGAATTTCAGTAGCGGAAATATCCACCGCCAGGTTCGGGGCCAGAAACGTCTTGCCTTGCGGCGTACTACGGATGTGCGCTGGCGTGTCAGCGCGTTGTTCGAATACTTGCCGGACTTCGACCGGCACGTCCGGTCCGTCGAGTGCGAACCCCGGGCGCGCTGCCGCGCACACGTGGGCATAATCAAATAACTGGCGCCAGCCCTGCCAGCTATCGAGGTGCTGCAACTGATCTGCCCCCATCAGAAAAACCAGCGACACCGCCGGTCCCAGTTCGGCCCGCAATGTCCGCAGGGTGTCAATAGTGAATGTCGGATCATTGACTTGCAGTTCGCGCTGGTCTATGACGACCGGCACGCCTTGCTCCCGGAACTGCTGATAAAACGCCTGTTCCAGCATCGCTACGCGCTGCGCACCGGTCGCTTCGAGACCATGTTTTTGCCAGGGATTGCCAGCAGGCAGAATGCGTAACTCGTCTGGTTTCAGCAGGTCGACATAGTGGCGCGCCAGCGCGACATGACCTCTATGTACCGGATCGAAACTGCCTCCGAGAATGGCGATGCAGTGGTGCTTCACGCCAGCCAGTCCTGCTGCACCAGAAATTTTTCATAGAGCGCCGCTTCTGCGGTGCCGGGAAGCGGTGTCCAGTTGTAGCGCCATTTGACCACCGGCGGCATCGACATCAGGATCGACTCGGTACGACCGCCTGATTGCAGACCAAACAAAGTGCCGCGATCATACACCAGGTTGAACTCGACATACCGTCCGCGCCGGTAAGCCTGGAAATCACGCTGGGCTTCATCGAACGGCAAATCCTTGCGTCGCAGCAGAATCGGCAGGTAAGCAGCGAGGAAGGAGTCGCCGACGCTCTGCATCATCGCACTGCTCTGGTCGAGGCCAAGCGCATGGAAATCATCAAAGAAAATCCCGCCGATACCGCGTGATTCCTGCCGGTGTTTCAGGAAAAAATAATCGTCGCACCATTTTTTAAAGCGCGGATGTAGGTCGGTACCAAACGGTGCCAGCGCGTCGAAACAGGTCTGGTGAAAATGCCGTGCATCGTCTTCAAAGCCATAGTACGGCGTTAAGTCCATGCCGCCGCCAAACCACCAGACCGGTTCTTCGCCTGCGGCCGTTGCCATGAAGAAGCGCACGTTCATGTGCACCGTCGGTGCCAGCGGATTGCGCGGATGCAGCACCAGCGAGACGCCCATCGCCTCCCACTCGCGGCCGGCTATTTCGGGCCGGTTGGCCGCAGCAGACGGCGGCAAATTTTTGCCGGTCACATGCGAAAAGCCAACGCCGCCACGCTCGAAGACATTGCCCTCTTCAATGATGCGCGAGATACCGCCGCCACCTTCCGGACGCTGCCATGCATCGGTGGAAAATGGCTGGCCGTCGATCGCCGCCAGTGCGGTGACGATGCGCTCCTGCAAGCCGAGCAGGTAGGTCTTGACGGTGGCGGCCGAGGTGGTGGGTGTGATGGCGAGAGGCATTCGGTAAAAAGAATAAATAATTGAGCGGGGATTGTACCCCGCTAGCGTGCGCTAACCGTGCCGCTTGAGTGCCCGCCAGCCGATATCGCGGCGGAACTGGGCGCCATCGAAATGGATCTGGTCCAGTGCCAGGTACGCCTGACGCTGCGCCATCTTGACGCTGTCGCCCAGACCGACCACGCACAGCACGCGTCCGCCGGTGACGCTCAGTTCGCCGTTCTCAAGCGCGGTGCCGGCATGGAACGTGACGCAATCGGCGGTTTCGGCGGGGATGCCGCTGATCGTGTCGCCCTTGCGCGGCGCGTCCGGATAGCCGGCAGCAGCCATCACCACGCCCAGCGCGGTGCGCCGGTCCCATTCGAGTTCGACCGCATCGAGCGTGCCGTTGACTGCGTGTTCCATCACACCAACCAGATCGGTTTTCAGGCGCGCCATGATGGGTTGGGTTTCCGGATCACCCATGCGGCAATTGAATTCCAGCGTCTTGACACCGCCGTGGTCATCAATCATCAGGCCGGCATACAGAAAACCGGTGAACGGGATGCCATCCTTGGCCATGCCTTGCACGGTCGGCACGATGATTTCGCGCATCACGCGCGCATGCAGTTCCGGCGTCACGATAGGCGCGGGGGAATACGCACCCATGCCGCCGGTGTTCGGACCGGTATCGTGATCTTGCAGACGCTTGTGATCCTGGCTGGTAGCCAGCGCCAGAATATGTTTGCCGTCGACCATGACAATGAAGCTGGCTTCTTCGCCGCTGAGGAATTCTTCGATGACGACGCGGGCACCGGCATCACCGAGCTTGTTATCGGACAGCATCATGTCGACCGCAGCATGGGCTTCGACGAGGTCCATCGCCACCACGACACCCTTGCCGGCGGCCAGGCCGTCCGCCTTGATGACGATAGGCGCACCTTGGGCATCAATGAAGTCGTGAGCGCCGGCGCTGTCCGAAAAAGTCTGGCTGCGCGCCGTCGGTATGCCGTGCCGTTGCATGAAAGTCTTGGCGAAATCTTTCGAGCTTTCGAGCTGGGCCGCTTCTTTGGTCGGGCCGAAAATTTTCAGGCCACGGGCCCGGAACAGATTGACGATGCCGGCCGCCAGCGGGACTTCCGGCCCGACCACCGTCAGTGCGATATGTTCGTCAATAGCGAATTGCGCCAGCGCGGCCGGATCGGTGATCGGCAGGTCGACCAGCCGGCCATCCTGCGCGGTGCCGCCGTTGCCTGGGGCAACGTAGACCAGTTGCAGTCGTTCGGACTGGGCAAGTTTCCAGGCCAGTGCATGTTCGCGGCCACCTGAGCCAACTACCAGAATTTTCATGTGAGACTTCGCTGCGGTAAGAGTGTTTGCTAAAAAGGGGCGGGTATCTGAGTCCGTGATTCAGGCATCGATGACCGCGTTGGAATACACCTGCTGGACATCGTCGAGGTCTTCGAGCGCATCGAGCAGTTTTTGCATGCGGATCGCATCGTCACCGCTGAACACGGTTTCGGTCTCGGATTTCATGACCACATCGGCCACTTCAGCCTTGAAGCCGGCGGCTTCGAGTGCCTGCTTGACGCTACTGTAATCATGCACGGCGCACAGCACTTCGAGGCCGCCTTCATCATCGGTCAGCACGTCTTCGGCGCCGGCTTCGAGCGCTGCTTCCATCAGTGCATTTTCGCTGGTGCCGGGGGCAAACAGGAACTGGCCGCAATGCTGGAACAGGAACGCCACTGAACCTTCAGCACCCATGTTGCCGCCAAACTTGGAAAACGCGTGGCGCACTTCGGCCACCGTACGGACCCGGTTATCGGTCAGGCATTCGACGATGATGGCCGCGCCGTGGATGCCATAGCCTTCGTAGCGGACTTCTTCGTAGTTGGCGCCATCGAGGCCGCCGGTGCCGCGGGCGATGGCGCGCTGCACATTGTCTTTCGGCATATTGGCATCGGCGGCTTTTTCAACGGCCAGGCGCAGACGCGGATTGGTGGCGATGTCGCCGCCACCCAAGCGCGAGCCGACAGTAATTTCCTTGATCAGGCGGGTCCAGACTTTGCCGCGCTTGGCATCAGTAGCGGCCTTCTTGTGTTTGATATTGGCCCATTTGCTGTGTCCTGCCATGGCGATATTTCCTTGCGAATAGATTGGTCGGAGAGTGCGATCGACGCAAAATTGCTGCATCGCCGTCGCAAAATCAATCTACAATTTTAGCACGCTGACCCTGTCTGAAACCCTCGCGAAAGCCTCATCACCATGCCAAATTCCCTGCTCATTGCCAAGAACCACGCGCTCGAACTCTGTCTGTTGCCGCGTCTCGCCAACCGCCATGGCTGTATCACCGGCGCCACCGGCACCGGCAAGACCGTCACGCTGCAAGCGATGGCGCAAGCCTTGTCCGATATCGGTGTGCCGGTTTTCATGGCCGACGTCAAGGGTGACCTGTCCGGCATGGCCAAGGCCGGGTCGGCCAGCGCACGCATCGATGCACGCATGACGTTGCTTGAATTACCCGAATTGAAATGGGCCGCAGTACCGGTGACGTTCTGGGATGTCTATGGTGAAAAAGGCCATCCGGTGCGGGCCACGATTTCGGACCTCGGACCGTTGCTGCTGGCGCGCATGCTCAACCTCAACGAGACCCAGCAAGGCGTGCTGCAACTGGTGTTCAAGATCGCCGATGACCAGGGTTTGCTGCTGCTCGATATCAAGGACCTGCGGGCGATGCTGCAACATGTCGGCGACAGCGCGGCGAGTTTTCAGACCGAATACGGCAATATCTCGGCCGCCAGCATCGGTGCCATCCAGCGCGGCCTGATCGGTATCGGCGAGCAGGGCGGCGAGCAGTTCTTTGGTGAGCCGATGCTTAATATCGACGACTTGTTGCAAACTGATGCGGCCGGCAAAGGCGTCGTCAACATCCTCGCCGCTGACCGGCTGATGAATGCGCCGCAACTGTACTCGACGTTCCTGTTGTGGATGTTGTCCGAACTCTACGAGCACCTGCCCGAAGTCGGTGACCTCGACCAGCCCAAGCTAGCCTTCTTTTTTGATGAAGCGCAACTGCTGTTTGCCGATGCACCGAAAGCGCTGTTGCAAAAGATCGAGCAGGTCGTGCGCCTGATCCGTTCGAAAGGCGTCGGCGTGTACTTCGTCACACAAAATCCGCTCGACATTCCCGACAGCGTGCTCGGCCAGCTCGGCAACCGGGTCCAGCATGCGCTGCGCGCTTACACGCCGCGCGACCAGAAAGCGGTGCAGGCGGCGGCCGAAACTTTCCGCGCCAACCCGGCGCTCGATGTCGCCAGCGTCATTGGCGAGCTCGAAGTCGGCGAGGCGCTGATTTCATTTCTCGACGAAAAAGGCCGGCCGACCATGGTCGAACGCGGTTTCATCGTGCCGCCGGCATCGCAGATCGGGCCGGTCAGCGATGATGAGCGGCGCGCGTTGATGGCCGGGTCGCTGGTCGCCGGCGTCTACGAAAAAACTGTCGATCGGGAATCGGCCTACGAAAAAATCAAGGGGCGGGTGCAGGCCGGCCCGGCGGCGCCGGCTCCGGGTACCCCTGACGCCCCATCGGGGCGATCGATTGGCGACCAGTTACGTGACGTGCTCGGTGGGGCGACAGCCAGCAACGGCGCGGCGCGGCGCAATGACAGCCTGGTCGAATCGATGATGAAATCGGCGGTGCGGGCCATCGGTTCGCAGGTCGGCCGGGAGATCATTCGCGGCGTCCTCGGCTCGCTGCTGAAAAACGGCAAACGCTGAACTGCAATCAATCTTGCAGTTAGGTTGTTTTATCTCCCCGATAGGCGTTAGAATTCGGCTCGGCATTCATTGCCGGTTTTCGGGTCGTTAGCTCAGCTGGTAGAGCAGCGGACTTTTAATCCGTTGGTCGCAGGTTCGAATCCCGCACGGCCTACCACGAATATGCAATAAGCAAAAAGCAAAAAGAAAAATCCCACGGACAGTGTTCGTGGGATTTTTTTTGCATGCTTCGGTGATTTTCTGGTGTCGGTGCAATAACCGCAGGGCAGTGCACCGAATGGGCCGGTTGCCGTCGCAATATCGCCGCCGCATCCCGTCGCGTGCGCGTCAAGCCTGCCCGGGCAACACCGCCGTCAGCACGACTTCGTCCTCAGGGGTATCCCACGCATTCCACGCATCGAGCCCGCCAACCAGCGGACGCACCTTGACGAATCCATGGTTGATCAATTTGCGCGCGATGGCGGCAGCCGATGCCTCGTTGGGACAACTGCAATAAATGATGATGTCGCGGTCGCGCGGCACGCTGGCAAAGGTTGCCGCATGGTCGTCATGGCCGTACAGGATCGCGCCGGGGATCGCCGCTTCCAGTGCTTGCGCGGTCTTGCTGCGGGCATCGACAATCACCGGTTCGAGCCCGTCATGGATCAGCGAGCGCAACTGGTGTACAGAAATCCGCGCCATGTACAGCGAGCGCATCAGGCGGCGTCGTTCAACGTATTTGTAGAGCATGAACAAGCCCAGCAACGCGCCGATCGCCACCAGCGCCGTCAAGCCCATCGTGCTGAGTACCGCAAGAATCTGGTCGATGCTTTTATAAAAAATCGCGCCGATTGCCAGTCCGCTACCGGCCCACAACAACGTGCCGCTGACACTAAAAAAAAGAAACTTGCCGCGCGGCGTACCCATCGCGCCGGCCAGCGGTGGTGCGATGGTATTGAACCCCGGGATGAATTTGCTGACCAGCAGTGACTTCGGTCCCCAGCGCTTGAAAATATCTTCGGTATGGCTCACGCAATTGTCCGGCGACAGCGAAATGCGACACAGCAGGCCGAGAATGCGTTTGCCGAAATGCCTGCCGATGGTATGCCAGCTCAAGTCCGTGATCAGACAGGCCGCGACACTGACCAGCAGACAAGCTTGCCAGCTGACGTCGCCCAGCATCGCCAGCGCACCGGCGACAATCAGGATCGGATAGGCCGGGATCGGCAAACCCATCTGTTCGAGCAGGACGTTGGCAAACACCAGCAGCAAGCCATATTGCTGTAGCAGTAGGGTGAAGTTGGACATGGGGATGAGGACGACCGGACGGGAACGGGAGCGGACTATACCAAAATCTGACCGAACACGAGCGCTGTGCCTACGGTGCCATCGCCACTTCCGGGGCTTGTTCGCGTAACTGCTGCATCAGCCAGCGCGTGGCCTGGCCGGGCGGATTGTCGGCGCGGTGGATCAGGTAGAGCGGATAAATGGGCGGATGCATTTCGGCCAGTTCGAGCCGCACCAGCTGGCCGCTGGCGAGATCGGCCTCGACCATCGCTTCGGGCATGTGGCCCCAACCCAGCCCGCCGCGCAGCAGCGCATGTTTGGCACCGAGATCGCCCAGACGCCAGTCGCGCATCGCGAAGACGCCGAAATCCTGGCCTGCGGTCAGTGCGCTGCGGTCGGTCAGCACCAGCTGTGTATGTTCGCGGGCCAGCGCAGTTGAGACCGGCGCGCGCGCGCGCGCCAGCTGGTGGCCGGGGGCGACCACCGGAATCAGTCGCACGCTGCCCAGCGCATGCCGTTCGATCGCATCGGGTGAACCGACCATCCAGCCTGACACGCCGAGTCGTGTGACCCCATCGAGTACCAGTTGGGTCACCGCGCCCAGCGCTTCTATTTGCAAGCGCAAGGTCACCGTCGGGAAGTGGGCTTGAAAGCACTCGAGGATGCGCACCAGTGTTGCGGTCGGAAACATCACGTCGACTGCCAGCGAGACCTCGCCTTCCAGTCCTTCGGACAAAGTTTTGGCGCGCGCCCGC
Source organism: Bradyrhizobium sp. (assembly GCA_047621665.1). GTDB lineage: Bacteria > Pseudomonadota > Gammaproteobacteria > Burkholderiales > Burkholderiaceae_D > Actimicrobium. The sequence continues at coordinate 107,338 of JBLHMB010000002.1, forward strand.
ATCGCATCGACTTTCAGCGCCACGCTGCGCGCGTCAGCCAGTAGCAACTGTCCGGCACCGGTCAGTACCGGTTTGCGTTTGGTGCGATCAAATAGTGCGCAATTCAATTGCGCCTCCAGATTGGCGATCGTGTAGCTGACCACCGACTGGGTGCGGTGCAGTTCGAGCGCGGCGCGCGAGAAACTGCCGGCGTCAATGACGGCAACGAAGACACGTAATTGATCCAGAGTCGGGGTGCCGGGTTCGCGCATGGTGATTTTATCGATGCTAATGATGAAGATTATCGGGGTTTCGTCGATAGTAGTTCCTGCTTATGATGAAGGCCAGTTCAATTTGACAGGCAAGCTCCATGTCTACTCCTCTTCGTAAAGTCAGTCGTATCACGCAGGCCCAGCACGTCATCGAAGGTGCCGGATTTGAAGTTCAGCGCGCGATCCCGGCCGTCGGCCTCGAAGCGGTTGGCCCGTTCATTTTTGTTGATCATTTCGGCCCGGTCGAGTACGCCCCCGGCAAAGCTATGGGCGCACCGGATCATCCGCATGCCGGGATCGAAACACTGACGTATTTTTTTGGCGGCGGTGGCATGCGTCATCGCGATAGCCTCGGCAATATCAGTACGCTGCAGGCGGGCGGCGCGCAATGGATGCGCGCCGGGCGCGGCATCGTCCATGACGAAAGTCCGGACGAGGCGCTGCTGCGTGATGGCGGTCTGGTCCACGGCACGCAACTCTGGATCAATCTGCCGGCCGGGCACAAGATGGACGAGCCGCAATACAAGGCCTTCGATGCAGCGCAGATTCCAAACTGGTCCGAGCCGGATGGCAGCGTGCAGTACCGGTTGATTGCCGGCGTACTTGGCGAACGCACCGGACCGGTTGCCAGCTTCGGCAATCCGTGGCTGATGCATCTGACCTTGCAGGCGGGTGCGCGCTGCGAAGTTGCACTCGATGGCGTGGCCGAAGCTGCTGCGTATGTGGTGAGCGGCGAAGGTGTTTTCGGCAACGAGCGGCAGGCCGGTGCGCCGGGTCAGTTGCTGCAGTTCGATGCGACTGGCAAGGCCTTGCTGGAAGCAGGTGACGGCGACCTCGATGTGCTGTTGCTGGGCGGCGATCCGCTCGATGCGCCTATCGTGCGTTACGGTCCGTTCGTAATGAACACGCAGCGCCAGTTACAGCAGGCGATGCAGGATTACCAGCAGGGCCGCATGGGCCGCATTGCGCACTGATGACCTGCCAGTCTCCCTTCTCTTGAATTCACTTAAAGGAAAATCCTCATGACGACCATTCTTCATATTAATAGCAGTGCCCGTACCACCGGTTCGATTTCACGTGATGTCACGGCCGAATTCGTCACCCGCTTGTTGGTAGCTGATCCGGCCGCCGCCGTGGTTGAACGCGATGTCGCCAGCACGCCGTTGCCGCATCTGACAGAGCAGGTACTGGGTGCTTTTTTCACGCCGGTCGCGTCCCGCAGCGCGCAGCAAATCGCTGACGCCAGTCTGTCGGACACGTTGGTGGCTGAGCTGAAAGCGGCGGATGTGATTGTCATCGGCGCACCGATGTACAACTTTTCGGTGACTTCGTCACTCAAGGCCTGGATCGGTCATGTGGCCCGCGCCGGCCAAACCTTCCAGTACACCGACAAAGGTCCGGTAGGTTTATTGACTGGCAAGAAAGTGACGGTGTTTACTGCGCGCGGCGGGGTCTACACCAGTGGTCCGGGCCAGGCGATGGATTTTCATGAAACCTATTTGCGCGCCGTGCTCGGTTTCATGGGACTGGACGACATCACCTTCGTGCATAGCGAAGGGTTGGCCATGGGCGACGAAGCGGTGGCCACGGCATTAGCGCAGACACGTCGCACGATCGAGGAACTGGTTCCTGCCTGATCGGCCGGTACGGCCAGCACGACCACTACTCTTAGCAGTATCTGCGCCAGCGGCAGCGACGAATCGGATTCGTCGCTGCCGTTTTTTGTTCCTGGAAGAGGTATAGAAAATACTTATTTTTGGTAGGTAATGATGTCATCTTGCGGTAACAAGCGGTGGCTATGCTCCGCGCTAATGTTTCCATCTTCATAAAAATGGCGATGGAAATAAAGCTCCCCGACGTTGCTTGCAACGACCTGATGCATTATTTCTACGAGAGAATACCGTGGCTCATTCCTTCCGTTTCAAACCACTGACCCTGATGGTCCTGCAAGCATTGGCCCTGTCGGCCCATGCACAAGTAGCCGCGCCGGCTCCTGAAGTTGTTACTGTATTCGGCCAGGGTCAAACCCGCCAATTGCAAAAGCTGACCAGCGCCGATCTGGCCCAGGCTCTTCCTGGCACGAGCCCGCTCAAGACCCTGGAAAAATTGCCAGGCGTGAGCTTCCAGTCCGCGGATCCGTTCGGTGCTTACGAGTGGTCGACCCGCTTCAGCGTGCGCGGTTTCAACCAGAACCAGATGGGCTTTACGCTCGACGGCATTCCGCTGGGCGACATGAGCTACGGTAACAACAACGGCTTGCACATCAGCCGCGCGATCTCGTCGGAAAACATCCGCACCGTCAACCTGTCACAAGGTTCGGGCGCAGTTGGAACAGCCTCCACCAGCAACCTTGGCGGTACCGTGCAGTTCCTGTCGATGGATCCAAGTGACACTCTGGGCGGCACCTTCGCCCAGACTTTTGGCAGCGACAGCACCTACCGCACTTTTGCCCGTTTCGATACCGGCATGCTGCCATCGGACACCAAGATTGCTGTCAGCGTCACGCGCCATCGTTCGGATAAATGGAAAGGTCAGGGCTCGCAAGATCTCGACCAGTTCAACAGCAAACTGGTGCAGCGTTTTGGCGATAACAAGCTGTCGGTTTTCTACAATCACTCGGACCGCAAGGAAATCGACTATCAGGACATGTCGCTTGAAATGACCAGGCGTCTGGGCTACAAGTGGGACAACTATGCGCCTAACTTCCAGCAGGCAGTCAATGCCGCACGCGGTATCTACACAGCCGGCGAAACCAGTATCGACGACGCTTACTACCAGGCCAGCGGCTTGCGTAAAGATGACCTCGCCGGTGCCACTCTGGACGTGAAATTGTCCGAGTCAACGGTCCTCAAGACCACGCTCTATCATCACCACAATGTCGGCCAGGGCCACTGGTACACGCCGTACACCCCGACTTCGGCGGTAATGCCGATTTCGATCCGCACCACCGAGTATTCGATCGGCCGCGACGGTGTCATCAGCGACCTGACCTGGGACTTCGGCCAGCACACCATCAACGGTGGTTTCTGGGCCGAGCGCAGCTTGCATGACGTCACCCGTAATTTTTACGCAGTGGTCGATAACCGCGACACGAATTCGTATCTGACGAATCCGTTCTTCACGCAATTCAAACAAAACTACGTCACCACCACGACCCAGTTCTACGCCCAGGACACGGTCTCGATGATGGACGACAAGCTCAAGCTGAACTTCGGCTTCAAGTCACCGAAAGTGGCGATTAACTCCGCCTCGGTCGTCGGAACCCGCGCGGCCGGTACGGTCGTCGCTGAAAAAACCTTCCTGCCGCAAGTCGGTCTGAACTATGCGTTGACCCGCGACGATGAACTGTTCACGTCGCTGGCAGAAAACATGCGTGCGTTCTCGCCAGGAATCGGTGGCGTGTTCTCGCAATCGCAGTCCTCGTTCAATGCCACCAGTGCGTCATTGAAGCCGGAAACCTCGACCTCGTTCGAAGCCGGTTACCGCTTCAAGCGCGCCCGGCTCAGTGGTTCGATCGCTGCTTACCATACCGAGTTCAAGGATCGTCAGCTGGGAATTCAGAACTGCCCGGCGATCGTCGGTTGCGCATCCACCTTTGCCAACGTCGGCAAGGTTGTCACGAACGGGTTTGAAGCCGCTGCCGATCTGAAGCTGGCACCGCAATGGTCGCTGTTCAATTCGTTGACGTACAACGATTCGAAGTACAAGTCGGACTACTTGAACAACGGCGTGATCGCGACTAACGGCAAGCAAGTCGTTGATGCTCCACGCCTGATGTTCAATACCGAACTGTCGTACGAGAACGAGCACTGGTTTGCCCGCACCAACGCCAAGTTCACTGACAAGCGTTATTACACCTACCTCAATGACGCCTCGGTGCCGCATTTCTGGCTGATGAATCTGTCGGCCGGCTACAAGCTGAAATCGGTTGGTGCTGTCAAGGATGTGACGATTCAGTTCAACGTCGACAACCTGCTCAACAAGGATTATTTCAGCACGATCGGCAGCAATGGCTTCTCGAATTCCGATCCGAAAGGCACCAGCCAGACCTTGCTGGTCGGCGCTCCACGTCAAATGTTCCTGACGATTGGCGGCAAGATCTAAGTTGTCCATTCGCCCCGGAGCGGTAACGTTCCGGCAGGCTTGATTGATCAGGGGGGCACGTCATCCGTATCGCGGAGGACGCGGCTCCCCGCAGTGTTTTCCGAAGGTGTTCTGATGAAATTGACCGTACCGGCTTTATTGCTCTGCGCGCTGGGTTATCCCGCAGCCGTGCTCGCACAAACCACCACCCCGATCGAGCACGTGATTGTGCTGGTCGGTGAAAACCGCACCTTCGACAACATGTTCGGTGCCTACCAGCCAAAGCGCGGCCAGACTATTGCGAACCTGCTGTCGAAAGGCATCATCAAGGCCGATGGCTCGCCGGGCCCGCGCTACGCCGATGCTGCCCAAAAGACCGCCGAGAATTTTGGCGCCTACACGCCGACACCAAAAACCGTCGGCACCTATCCGACACTGCCGCAACCGTATGCATTCGGTGCATTCGGCCAGCGCCAGGATGTACCGGATGCGCGCTTCCCGAAAGCGATGCCGAACGGCCCGTTCCAGATCACCAAACATACCGGTTACGGTGCCCACACGGGTGACCCGATCCACCGGTTTTATCAGATGTGGCAGCAAACCAATGGCGGCAAGAACGACCTGTTCGTCTGGGTCGCCGAAACCACCGGCCTCGGCCCGAGCAATCCGTGGTTGCCACTGGGTCCGGGCAAGCCTACCTTTCAGGGCGGCGTGGCGATGGGCTTTTACAATATGTCGACCGGCGATGCACCGTACTTCAAGCACCTGGCCGACACCTATGCGATTGCTGATAATTACCATCAGCCGATCATGGGTGGTACCACCGTCAATTATCTGGCGCTGGCTACCGGCGACGTGACCTTCTTCACTGCCGATGGCAAGCCCGGCGTCCCTGCCGCCAAGCTGATCGAAAATCCCGATGCCCAGCCTGGCACCAACAACTGGTACACCGAAGACGGCTATCGCGGCGGCACCTACATTCGCTGCGACGATATTGCGCTGCCCGGCGTGGCCGGTATCCGCAATCATCTGAAAGCCTTGCCTTACAAAGCCTTCAACGATGGCAATTGCGCACCGGAGACCTACTACATGGTCAACAACATGGACCCGGCCTATTCACCAGCCGGCGACCTGCTGCCGGTCGCACCCGACAAGTTCCTGTTACCGCCGCAAACCATCCCGCATATCGGCGATGGCCTGACCGCCGCCGGCGTGTCCTGGAAATGGTATTCGGGCGGGCGCAACGATGGCATCAAGACCGACAAGGAATATTGCGCGATGTGCGATACGCCGACTTTTTTCACGTCGACGATGACCGGTCCGGACCGCTTCAAGCTGCATGACTTGCAGCAGTTTTATGTCGACGTCAAAGATGCCAAGACCTTCCCGGCGGTGACGTACATTGCGCCGTACGACAGTATTTCCGGTCATCCCGGTTATGCGATGGAAACCAGTTTCGATGCGCTGGCGCAGGACGTCATCACGCGCGTCAAGGCCAACCCGGCGCTGTGGAAAAACACCGTCGTGCTGGTCACCTTCGATGAAGGCGGCGGCTATTACGATTCCGGTTACGTGCAGGCCGTCGACTTTTTCGGCGATGGCACGCGCATCCCGCTGATCGCCGTGTCACCGTTCTCGAAGCGTGGTCACGTCGATCACACCTACTATAGCCACGCATCCATCCTCAAGTTCATCGAACGTAATTGGTCGATGCCGCCGCTGTCGTCCCGCAGTCGCGACAACTTGCCCAATCCGGTCAGTGATCCGCGCAATCCGTATGTGCCGCTGAACCAGCCGGCGCTGGGCGACCTGATGAATCTGTTTGATTTCACGCGCACAGCGCACAAGGGGAAATGATATGAAACGACCATTACGTTTAATGCTGGTCGCCACGGCATTGCTGGTCATGGCCGGCACTGCAGCGGCCCAGCAATCGCTCGATGCACTGATCGCAGCTGCCAAAAAAGAAGGCACCGTGAATAGCGTCGGCATGCCGCCGGACTGGGCCAACTGGAAGCAGTCATGGGCCGCGATGGAGACCAAATACGGCATCACGCATCAGGATACCGACATGAGTTCGGCACAGGAAATCGCCAAGTTCGAAGCCGAGAAAAGCAATGCCTCGGCCGACATTGGCGATGTCGGTCATTCGTTCGGGCCGATCGCGCTGGCCAGGGGCGTCACGCAACCGTACAAGCCATCGACCTGGGGTGAGATCCCGGCCTGGGCCAAGGACGCGGATGGCCACTGGATGCTGGCCTACACCGGCACCATGGCCTTCATCAGCAACAACAAGCTGGTAAAAAATCCGCCGAAGAACTGGAAAGATCTGCTGGCCGGGACTTACCGCGTGACGGTCGGTGAAGTCGGCGTTGCCTCGCAAGCCAACAGCGCGGTGCTGGCAGCGGCGCTGGCGTTTGGCGGCAACGAAAAAAATCTCGCACCGGCCTACAAGCTGTTTGCCGAACTGGCGCGTCAAGGGCGCTTGTCACTGACCAATCCGAGCATCGCCAACATGGAAAAAGGCGAAGTCGAAGTCGCGTTGCTGTGGGACTTCAATGCGCTCAGCTATCGCGACAAAATCGATGCCAGCCAGTTCACCGTATCGATTCCGCAGGATGGTTCGCTGGTGGCCGGTTACACGACCATCATCAACAAGCATGCCAGGCATCCGAACGCGGCCAAGCTGATGCGTGAATTCATCTTCAGCGACGAAGGCCAGATCAATCTGGCGCGCGGTCATGCCCGGCCTATCCGCAGCAATGTCGTGATGCCGAAAGACGTGCAGGACAAGATGCTGCCGGCGGCGCAATACCAGAATGCCAAACCGATTCAAGACTTCGCCGCATGGGAAAAAACCACCCGCGCCATCCCGCGCCAGTGGCAAGAGCAAGTCATGATGTTTAACAAGTAAAGAGCATCGGCCATGAAAAACAAAGTCATCCTCGTCCTCATCGACGGCCTGGCCTGGCAATCGGCCCATGATGGCATGGGCTTTTTGCAGGGCTTGTGCGAAGCCGGACAGGCCAGCCTGTACCGGATGGAATGCGAGCTGCCATCACTATCGCGTCCACTGTACGAATGCATCCTGACCGGCGTGCGGCCGGTCGACAGCGGTGTAGTGCATAACCAGGTTACCCGCTTGTCGCACCACGACAGCATCTTCCATCTCGCGCGCGCGGCTGGCGGCACGACTGCGGCAGCGGCGTATCACTGGATCAGCGAACTGTATAACCGTTCGCCGTACGACGCGGTGCGCGACCGTTTCACCGATGATGACAGCCTGCCTATCCAGCACGGCGTGTTCTATCACGCCGACAGCTATCCGGATGATCACCTGCTGCTGGACGCCGAGATCCTGCGCCGCCGGCATGATCCCGATTTTCTGCTGATCCATCCGATGAATACCGATGATGCCGGTCATCGCCACGGTGGTGACAGCGGTCAGTACCGCAACGCGGCGCGTAGTTTTGACAATGCGTTATCGACGCAATTGCCGGGCTGGCTGGCGGCTGGTTATCAGGTCATCGTCACCAGCGACCACGGCATGAACCGCGACCATACCCATCGCGGCGTGCTGCCGGAAGAGCGGCAAGTGCCGCTGTTCGTGATGGGCAGCGGCTTCAGTCACAACCCGCTGGCGCAACCACGGCAGGTCGAGTTGTGCGGTGTGCTGGCCGACCTGCTCGGTGCGGCGCATGACAAGTCACGCAATCCGTCGTTGCTGGCTGCATGATTGTTTCCGGCTGGGGGAAGCACTGGCGCGCCGCCTTGCTGCTGTTACCGTTGCTGCTGGTGTCCGGCTTGTTTTCGCTGGCACCGGCTGGCTGGGTACTGTTCAACAGCATGCGGGTCGACGATGCCTGGTCGCCGGGCAATTTCATCGAGATTCTCGGCGCGAGCTTTTACCGGCAAGCGTTCGGCAACAGCTTGTGGATTGCCACCGGTGCCAGTCTGGCCGGCTTGCTGATCGGGCTGGTCGGTGCCGCCTCGATCCGGCGTGTCGACGGCAGTGTGCGTGATATCACGGTGGCGTTTACCAACATGGCCAGCAATCTCAGCGGCGTTCCGCTGGCGTTCGCTTTCATCATCATTCTCGGTGCCAATGGTGCGGCCACGCTGCTGCTGCGCGAGTGGGGCTGGCTGGGTGAATTCAGCCTGTATTCACGGGCCGGACTGACGCTCATTTATACCTACTTCCAGATTCCGCTGGCGATCCTGCTGCTCTATCCGGCCTTCGATGCGCTCGATGACGACTGGCAAGCCAGTGCCGCACTGCTCGGTGCGTCCCGGCTGCGCTACTGGCAACTGATCGGCTTGCCGGTGCTGTTGCCGTCGGTGCTGGGGACCTTCATCCTGCTGTTTGCCAATGCGATGGGCGCGTATGCCAGCGCGTATGCACTGATGACGTCGAACTACAACCTGGTGACGATCCGCATTGCCAGTCTGGTAGCCGGCGATATTTTTCTCGAGCCGAATCTGGCGGCGGCGCTGGCGGTGCTGCTCATTGCGCTGATGGTCTTGATGGTCAGCGTCAACCAGTGGCTACTCAAACGGAGTCACCATGCGCGCTAGCACTTATCACCGCACGGTCGTGGCGAGCCTGGTTACCCTGCTTGGGATTCCGATTCTGGCGACGCTACTATATTCGCTGTCGCAGCGCTGGGGCGCGACCGTGCTGCCCGATGGCCTGACCTTCGACTGGTATCTGGCGCTACTGCGCGAGCCGCGTTTTCTGGTCGCGTTCGGTCATTCGCTGCTGGTGTCAGTGGCCACGCTGGTGCTGGCGACCGTGCTGATCGTGCCGGCAGCTTTCGTCGTGTTTTATTATTTTCCGCAACTCGACCGCTGGATGAATCTGCTGATCCTGCTGCAATTTGCGGTGCCGCCGGTGGTCTCGTCAGTCGGTCTGCTGCAACTGTATGCCGACGGGCCATTGCCGCTGATCGGCACGCCGTGGGTGCTGGTCGGTTGCTACTTCACGATCGTGCTGCCGTTCATTTACCGGGCGCTGGCCGGCAGCTTGCAGGGACTCAATGTGCGCGATCTGATGGATGCGGCGCACTTGCTCGGCGCGAGTACGCCGCAGGCTTTTTTGCGGGTCGTGCTGCCCAATATCCGCAAGGCACTGATGGCGGCATTGTTCCTGTCGTTTTCGTTTTTGCTGGGCGAATTCGTGTTTGCCAACATACTCGTCGGCGGCCGTTTCGAGACCCTCAATGTTTACTTGTACACGATGCGTTCGACCAGCGGCCATTTCACCAGCGCGGTCGTGATGACGTATTTCCTGTTCACGCTGGTCGTGACCTGGATTGCCACCCGGCTTGGCCGATAGGAGTTGTAGTGGATTATTTACGCATCACCGGATTATCGAAAACCTTTGGCAAGACCACCGTGCTGGACCACATCGACCTCGACGTCGCCGAAGGCGAACTGGTCACGTTGCTGGGTCCCAGCGGCTGTGGCAAATCGACGCTGCTGCGCTGCATCGCCGGACTGACCGCACCCGACCAAGGCCGGATTCATGTGGCCGGCAGCGACATCACGGACGTTGCACCACAGCGGCGCGGCATCGGCATGGTGTTCCAGAGCTATGCGCTATTCCCGAATCTGACGGTGCTGGGCAACATCGCTTTTGGTCTGAAAATGCAACGCCTGCCAGCTGATGAGATCGCTCAGCGGGTCGAAGCCATGATCGCGCTGGTGGAGCTGGGTGGTCATGAACACAAGCTGGTGCACCAGTTGTCCGGCGGCCAGCGTCAGCGGGTGGCACTGGCCCGGGCGCTGGTCGTGCGCCCGCGCATCCTGTTGCTCGATGAGCCGTTGTCGGCCCTCGACGCGCGCATCCGCAAAATGCTGCAGGAAGAAATCCGCCGCATTCAGCAGCAGCTGAAACTGACCACGGTGTTCGTCACGCACGATCAGGAAGAGGCGCTGATCCTGTCGGACCGCATCGTCGTCATGGAGGGCGGGCGCATTGTCCAGCAGGGTGCGGCCGAGACAATTTATGCGCGGCCGGCCACGGCTTTCGTGGCGCGTTTCATCGGTAATGTCAACTTGCTCGATGGTGCGCAAGCACAGGCCTTACTGGGATTACAGATCGATGGTCATCTGGCAATCCGGCCGGAATCGATTGTGCTGGAGGGGGCCGGCAGCGGTGGCTGTCCTGCCATCGTGCGGCATCACCAGTTGCTCGGCAACGTGATCCGCTATCACGTCACTGCGCGTGGTTGCGCACTGATGGTCGATGCGCTCAATCGCAGTCCGTCGCACTTGCTGGCGGCGGGCAGCGTGGTCGATTTGGTGTTCGATCACGACCAGTTCCAGCCGGTTGAGTAAGGCAAACACACCTTTCCCAGCCTGTGAAAACAGGATGGTCTCTGCTGATATCCAATGAAAAAAATGAAGTGGTTTCCCTGAAACCCAGGCTGGGCTTGGGTTTTGTTTTTTAGATGCGGTGGATGATGCGGCCGTTGGACGCATGTCGTTGAAACCCGGTTGACTAGCGTCAATAGGAATTACTATCATTTGGACTGCCGCATTGACCGGCCGATCATCACGCGCAATTTTGCGTGCGGGGTCGCCATTGAGGGTGTCGTCCTTTGAAATCACGTCCTGTTTTTCCACTAAATCGTTTCCATCTTGCTGTTTTGCAGGCATGTGCGAGCGCCAGTTTGCTGTACTCCACCGGCGCGATCGCGCAGACCGAACTGGTTGAAGTGTTGGTAGAAGGTGCGACGTTGCCACCCTACATCGGCGGTGCGTTGTCGTCGCCGAAATACACGCGTCCGCTGACCGATGTGCCGCAAACCATCACTGTCATTCCCGAGCAACTGATGGAGGAGCAGGGCGTCAAGAGTTTGCGCGACGCGTTGCGCAATATCACTGGCATCAGCATGCAAGCCGGAGAAGGCAATCCGCCGTCCGGCGATCAACTGAAAATCCGCGGATTTTCGGCGCGCGACGATATCCTGATCGATGGTGTTCGCGATGTCGGCAACTATTTCCGGGACCCTTTTTTCATCGAACAGATTGAAGTCACCAAGGGGCCGTCATCGGCTTTTGCCGGACGCGGTTCGACTGGCGGCACGATCAACCAGGTGAGCAAGGCACCGCGGATGAACGCGTTCCGGGAGCTCGAAGTCAGTGCCGGTACCGACAACCTCAAACGTCTGACGGTGGATCTTAATGCGCCTATCGAGGCATGGCAGGGTGCGGCTTTCCGGTTGAATGTGATGGCGCATGAAGCCGATCAGGCCGGCCGTGATCAGGTCAGTAACCGGCGCTGGGGTGTCGCACCGACGCTGTCGTTCGGATTGGGTTCGGCGACGCGCGTGACGCTGGGGTTTTTGCATACGGAACAGGATAATCTGACCGATGCGGGCATCCCGAATTCGCGTAATTTTTCATTGACTGGCTCGGGTTTCGAAGGCCGCATCGCACCCGTCGATACCCTCAATTTTTACGGTTATACCAACGATTACCAGCGGCTGACGTCGGACCAGGGTAGCGTGAAAATCGTCCATGATTTTAACGAGAAGGTGTCGCTGCATAACCAGTTGCGTGTCACGCGCACGCACAACGATGCGGTATTTTCCTCGCCGCGTTATTCACCTGGAAGTCTGACGACAATCGATGCAGACACGCGTGTGGTGGGCAACCGGAAACCACGTGACCAGATTGATCAGGTGCTCATCAATCAAACCGATCTGACCGTCAAGTTCCATACCGGACGCATTGCCAATACGCTGGTGGTCGGGACCGAATTTTCTCGTCAGAAATCGGAAAACCGGCGTCGGCTGGATGCCAACGGATCCGCGACAAGCCTCTTTGATCCGGTTGCGCGTACTGCGGCGGCGTTACCTTACAACGGCACCAGAGCGCAACTCGATACTGATCAGGCAGCCGTCTATGTGTTCGACACCATGAAGCTGACACCACAATGGGAATTGAACGGCGGCTTGCGTTACGACTATGTGAAGACCAGCGTGCGGGGCATCGACGACAGCGGTCGTTTGCCGGACTATGTGACCAATCTGGCCCATGTCGACAAGGAGACTAGCGGTAGTCTCGGCCTGGTCTACAAGCCGGTGCCGCAGCTCAGCCTGTATGCCGGATACGGCACCTCGTTCGATACCTCCGGTCGCGCCGATCTGGTCCAGCTTGCAGGCGGTAATAACAAAGTACCGATTGCAGAGAGCAGCTTTGGCGTCGCTCCTGAAAAAAGCCGCAGCGTCGAGCTGGGTAGCAAATTGGCGATCATGAATAATCAGCTTGACCTCAATGCAGCGATTTTCCGCACCGAAAAAACCAATGCCCGTACACCCGGATTGCCCGGCGAACCGCCGCTCGTGCTCGATGGTGTCCAGCGTGTCAATGGACTGGAGTTGAGCGCAGCCGGACGTATCAATAGCACCTGGAATGTGTTTGCCGGCTACACCTATCTGGATGGTCAGGTGGCGCGTTCCAATACGGCATTTGAAGTGGGTCAGCGACTCGACAACGTGCCACGTCACAGTCTCAGTGCCTGGACCACCTATCAGTGGACCCCTAAACTGACCGTCGGCGGTGGTGCCCAATACATGGATGCACGCACCAGCAATATTCGTAGCAGTGACCGCGAAAACTTCGCTATAACTGCAGCACCTTACTGGGTTGGCGATGCGGTGGCTTCCTACCGGGTCAATGAGACCACCACGTTACGTCTCAATATTTATAACGTCACCAACAGGATTTACACTTTCGAGCTCGCCAGCGGTCAAAGCATCCCTGGTCCGGGACGTTCGGCAACCCTGGCGGCGCAGTTTGCGTTTTAACCGCCATGATCTTGCAGATTCCTGACTTACTGAACCCCGGCGAACTGACCCAGCTCCAGGGAGCACTTGCCAGTGCTCCCTGGGAGGATGGCAAACAGACGGCCGGCTATCAATCTTCCCGGGTAAAACATAACCAGCAATTACCTGAACAAAGTGTTCTGTCACGCCAGTTGGGTGAGGTCGTCCTCAACGCGTTGCAGCGCAGTTTTTTGTTTCACTCCGCTGCGCTGGCAGACCAGGTGTTTCCGCCGCTATTTAATCGCTACGAAGCGGGCCACACGTTCGGTACGCATGTCGATAATGCGATTCGTCCTGTGGCCGGTACGTCCAGTCGCATTCGTACGGATCTGTCGGCCACGCTGTTCTTGAGTGATCCTGCCAGTTATGACGGTGGCGAGCTGGTGATCGAGGACACCTATGGCGCGCAATCCGTCAAGTTGCCGGCGGGTCATTTGATCCTGTATCCCGCGACCAGTCTGCACCGGGTCACTCCGGTACGGCGTGGCGTCAGGCAGGCTTCATTTTTCTGGGTGCAAAGCATGGTCAAAGACGATGGCGAACGCAGCTTGCTGTTTGACATGGACATGAATATCCAGCGTCTGCGACAGGAACTTGGCGACGATCATGCGGCCCTGATTGCGCTAACCGGCTGCTACAACAACCTGCTGCGGCGCTGGGCCGTGCTCTGATTATGGCTATCAGAGGGCGGAATTATTTCCTCCTTTGCGTCGATGACAGGACAGGTCACTAAACGGGAAGGCAACGAATCGGCGCTGGCCTGATATCCTTGCGGGCTGTTAAGTATCCGGTGCGACCTGAAACGGCGGCCGGCTACCTTTGCTTTTTGATTGAAGTTGCCCTCCCGTGAGAAGTGCCATGTCGCAAAATCAGTTCGACCAGTCCACCGCTGCCTTGCCACACGCCGTGCTGGAATACGCCACCACCTGCGACCTGCCGACGCCCTGGGCAACGTTTCGCCTGCATGCCTTCACCGAAGCCGCCACCGGCAAGGAACATCTGGCGATGACGCTGGGTGAAGTCGGCGACGGCGCCCCGGTGCTGGCACGGATGCATTCGGAATGTCTGACCGGTGATGCGCTATTCAGTCAGCGTTGTGACTGCGGTGCCCAGCTCGAAGCCGCGCTGAAAAAAATCGCCGCAGAAGGGCGTGGCGTGCTGCTGTACTTGCGCCAGGAAGGGCGCGGGATCGGCCTCGTCAACAAGTTGCGTGCTTATCATTTGCAGGATGGCGGTGCCGATACCGTCGAAGCCAATCAGGCGCTGGGCTTCTTGCCGGACCAGCGCAATTACAGTCTGGTGCTGCCGATGCTGGCCCATCTCGGCATCACGTCGCTGCGTCTGATGACCAATAATCCGCGCAAGATCAACGCGCTGTCGGTGCTCGGCGTCGACGTAACCGAACGCATCCCGCTGCTGGTCGAGCGCACCACCTTCAATACCCGTTACCTCGATACCAAAGCCGCCAAACTCGGTCACCTGATCAAGCCGTAAGCGGATGACGACGATACCGGACAATGCGGCCCGCAAAACTTTTCTGATCGGCCTGGCCATCGCCGTGACCGGTGCGATCCTGTTCTCGACCAAGGCCATCGTCGCCAAACTGATTTATCGCTACGACGTTGATGCGGTGACACTGATCGCTTTCCGGATGCTGTTCTCGCTGCCGTTTTTTCTGGTCATCGCATTCTGGAAAATGCGTACCGAGCCGGCGCTATCGAACGTCGAGCGCGGACGTATTGTGGTCCTCGGCCTGCTCGGATATTACCTGTCGAGCTTCCTCGATTTCCTTGGTCTGCAATACATCAGCGCCGGTCTGGAGCGGTTAATCCTGTTCCTGACGCCGTCGTTCGTGCTGCTGATCTCCGCGCTGTTCCTGAAGAAAAAAATTACCCCGCTCGAATGGGGCGCACTGCTGATCTCGTATGTCGGCATGTTGCTGGTGTTCGTTCACGATGCCCGCACCGGTGGTGCCAACGTGCTGCTCGGTGCCTCGCTGGTGCTGGGCGCGGCGGTATCGTACTCGCTGTATTTGCTGAGCTCAGGCGAGATGGTGCGGCGGGTCGGCGTGTTGCGGCTGGTGTCGTATGCGATGTGCGTCTCGAGTGCGGCCTGCATCGGCCAGTTTTTTCTGTTGCGCCCGGTCGGCATGCTGGTGCAGCCGATGGAGGTCTATTGGCTGTCGCTGTTCAATGCCTTTTTCTGCACGGTGCTGCCGGTGCTGATGACGATGTTCGCTGTCTCGCGCATCGGCGCCGGCACCGCATCGCAAGCCGGTATGGTCGGGCCGGTATCGACGCTGTTTCTGGGCGCGATGATTCTTGATGAACCGATCACCGGTTTCCAGCTGGCCGGCACCGGGCTGGTGCTGGCCGGTATCTATCTGTTGTCCCGTAAAAAAGCGTGATACGGTGACGGGCGTCCAGTTTTAACCCCACCACAACATAAAAATAATCAGGAGCATCAGCATGGCAAAAGCAATTCGGATTTTCAAAACCGGCGGACCGGAAGTGCTGGAATACGTGGACGTCGAAGTCGGCGGCCCCGGTCCGGGCGAAGCCCGCGTGCGCCAGGAAGCCTGCGGTCTGAACTTCATCGATGTGTACTTTCGCACCGGCCTGTATCCGCAGCCGCTACCGGCCGGTATCGGCATGGAAGGCGCTGGCGTCATCGAAGCCATCGGTGCCGATGTGACCCACCTGAAGGTCGGCGACCGCGTCGCCTATGCCGGCCGTCCGACCGGTGCCTATGCTGATGTGCGGGTGATGCCGGCGGCCATCCTGGTCCGCGTGCCGGATGCCATCGGTCTTGACAGCGCTGCCGCGATGATGTTGCAGGGCATGACGGTGCAATACCTGTTCCGTCGTACCTTTCCGCTGCGCGGCGGCGAAACTATTCTGTTCCATGCCGCAGCCGGGGGCGTTGGCTTGATCGCCTGCCAATGGGCCAAGGCACTCGGCGTGACGATGATCGGCACGGTCGGTTCGGATGAAAAAGGCGCACTGGCTAAAGCCCATGGTTGCACCCACGTGATCAACTACAACACCGAAAATTTTGTCGAGCGCGTCAAGGAACTGACCAACGGTGCCGGCGTACCGGTGGTGTATGACTCGATCGGTGCCGACACCTTCACGCAGTCGCTTGATTGCCTGTCACCACTGGGCCTGATGGTCAGTTATGGCAGCGCTTCCGGCCCGGTGCCACCGTTCACACTCAATGAACTGGTGTCGCGCGGTTCGCTGTTTATCACGCGTCCCACGCTGTTTTCGCATGCGGCCAAACGTGAAGACCTTGAAGCCATGGCCAACGAACTGTTCGGCATGGTCGAGAGCGGCAAGGTCAGCATCGAGATCAATCAGCGCTATCCGTTGGCCGAAGCAGCCAGTGCCCATCGCGATCTTGAAGCACGCAAGACAACCGGCTCCACGATTCTGATTCCATGAGGACAGCATGAACACCTACCCGCCAAAAGATCCGCTGCCCAATCCGATGGATCATCCCGATGAACAGCAGCCGGAGGGCTCCGATGGCTCGCCCAAGTTCGGGCGGTTGCTGATCGTATTGGCCATCGCCGTCATGATGATCGTGGGAATTACGCTGGGTTCGCAGGCCTATTTTTCCTGACCGTCGATAAAGCGGACATGCCGCCTTGTCCGCTTGGTGCAAACAGCCGGTGAATGTTGCGTGCCGTACTTCTGATGTCGTACAGGTTGCGCAATATCAGTAACCAGATGGTTGACATTGCCTAGAGTTTTGTAGAGTTCAAGCCCATGTCAGGGGCTTCGTGCCGGCAGGATTCCACGCTACGTCAACCAGAAAGTTTTGCGCCATGCCCGACAATCCGGCCAGCCATGTTTGTGATGCGCTTAATTTTTCTTCGACGATGGGCGCGGCGGGCCGTATCCAGGTGGTCGAAAGCCTGGTGCCGGTTGCCATCGCCGAAGTCGCCGCCCAATTGGAGGGCGTCACCGGTCGGCTGGCTGACGCCATGCTTCGCCTGCCGGATCAGTGCGTGCTGCCGGAGGATGCCGTTGTCAGTTTCAAGGCTTGGAACCACCTTACAAAAAATGCCAGCCAGTTGCAGCGCGGCATTTTGGGCAGCCTCGGTCAGGCGTTGTTCGGCGAGATCGCAGTGCTCGAAACGACGCCATCATCGAACCTGGCGCAGACACCGTTTGATTTGACCCGGATCAGTCCTGATGATATCGAAGGCCGGATTCTTATCGGCAATTTTGCCCGGGATATCGAACTCGATCATGCCGCGGCATTGGTTGCGCTCAATATCCGGCTAGGCCGGTTGCTGCAACGCGAATCCATCAGCATCGCCCTCAATCCGTTTCGGCCGGCGGTGTTCCTGCGTGCCGTGTACGCCGCCTGGTGCCGCTTTGATCGTTCCGGCCAGTCGCATTTGCTGGTGTTACGGTTGTTACGCGCCAGGGTGTTTGTCGATTTTGCGCCGCTACTCAGTGCACTCAATGGCGCGCTGGTCGCGCGCGGTATTGTGCCCGACCTGCTCGCTACGGATGGCGACAACCGGTTGATCCGGTCGCCGTCAAGACCGGCCGGTCATGTCGTAACCGACGCGGCGTTGCGGCGCAAGCTGGAAGGCTGGTTCGACGAGGTCACGGGCGAACCGGTTGCAGCGCTTGATGTCACAGCGTCTGTTTGCGGCGTGTCGTCGGGTTCGCTGAGGTCTGCCGACCGGAACACGATCGCATTGCTGGCACGGATGTGGGAGGTGCTCTTCAGCGATCCCGACATTCCGGCGCATGCCAGGCAGCTACTCACACGCCTGCAGGTGCCATTGCTCAGGACCGCGCTGGTCGACCGGGAGTTTTTCTTCAGTAGTGCCTGTCCGGCGCGCCGCTTGCTCGAGCAGTTACTCGGGGCCGGGCGCGGCTTGCACCACGCTGCGTATGTCGATGACCCGTTATGCCGGCTCATTCAAACGAGCATCGACAAGGCGCAGCGCGAAATCGGCCAGCATAGCGGCGTGGTCGACACCGTCGTCGCAGATCTCGATGCCTACCTGCTTGACGCCGATGAGACCGAAAACAGCCTGTTACAGCCGTACATCGATGAAGCGCTGCATCAGGAAAAAGTACAGCAGGCGCACGTACTTGCCAAAGCCGATGTCGCCTGCCGGATCGAAAGCGGTGCGGTGGCGGGTTTCGTCGAGGTCTTTCTGGAAACCCAGTGGACCCGTGTCCTGATGCTGGCCCGTAGCGTTGCGTCGCACGATCCGCGGGCGCTTGAGCAAGCGTTACAGACGATGGATAAGCTGATCTGGAGCGTCGCTCCCAAGATCAGTCTACAAGAGCGCACCAGGTTGCTCAGCCAGTTACCTGCCTTGCTCACACAGGTCAATACGTGGCTCGACATGATTTCATGGAAAGAGCCGGCGCGGTGCCTCTTTTTTTCCCGCCTGGCGCAGTGCCATGCCGCTACCGTGCGTTTGTCGACCGGCTACTCACCGCGCCAACAAATTGAGCTCGCAGTCCATGTCGCGCAAAAAGCCAGCGAGCGGCGGCTCGGTAAGCGTGTCCGTGCAATGCACGAGCCGGCGCTCGATCAGTTCGTGCACGAGGTCGACAGTATTGAGCAGGGTAATTGGGTCAAGTTTGCCAGTAGCAACGGCCGGTCAGGGATGTTCCGGCTGGCCTGGATTAGTCCGCTGCGCACGCGCTTCATTTTCAGCAACCGGCACAGCGAAGAATGCTTTGCGTCCACGGCCCAGGAACTGGCACTTGCTCTACGGGAGCAGCAGGCCCACGTCCTGCCGCGCGAGTCGGTAATCGCTCGGGCGCTGCATACCGCGCTCGGGCAAGCGTCGCCCTGTGGCGTGGTAACCGGTGAGGTTTAGTCTCCGACCTTCAGGTCGATGGTGCGCGCCGTGCCGTTTTTTCCCGGAAATTCGGCGAAGGCGCTGCGCACCATGTAAGGCATCACGACGGCCAGCGCCGGATTCTCGCCCTGACTGTTGACGCGCACGTCATACAGGCTCTTGCCATCCGTATGGCGACTGATCAGCACATGCAACTGGCGTTTGTAAATTTGATAGACGCGCTCCTGATAATCAACGATGGGAGGCCCGCGGAAAAACGGATCGTAGCCAAAGCCGAAATGACGGCGCGAATAGAAACCGCCACCGTAGAAGCCGCCGCTATAAAAGAACGGATCGACATAGACCGGTTGTACGGTGCGAACGTCGACCACATTGACGTTGTAGGACAAGACGATTTTCAGGTTCGGTGTCTGGCTGGTTTCGGCTTCGGTCAGGCCAAGACGGCGGACCTCGTTGCGCACCAGATTTTCGTAGTTCAGATATTCCAGATCCTTGTTCTGGACTTCAGAGCGCTCGAATACATAAGTCTGGGCGGGCAGGGCGGCTGGCCAGTCACTGAACACAGTGACATTGCTGCGCACGGTGCTGGCGCAACCGGCCAGCAGGACAAGCAACGCGGCCAACAGGGGCACGGTAAGGCGTTTCATGGAGATCTCCTTGGACAATGACGATCAGCCTAGCCTGTTTTCGGGAACGCTGCCCGCACCAGTGAGTCTGTTAGCGGGGGTTCTCGAAAAAAATGTAATTCGAACCGTAATCACTGATCTCGAAATACACTTTTTTCTCGCCCGGATCGGCGATCATGTTCTGGTTTTCATCGAGCACGCCGTAACCGAACCGGTAGGAACGCGCTTTATTGTCATCGGTCCCCATCGCGGTGGTGATCTTGTCGATGCCGATAAAGCGGCGCACCAGTTTTTCGCCGGCATAGAATTCCAGCACACCGTTGGTGCCGGTCCAGTTTTGTACTGACCGGCTGATTTTGTTCTGCTGTTCTTTCGTGCAGGCGGCGGTGAGCAATACCAGTCCGCAAAGCACTGCTGTTGACACAATCTTCATGCTTGACTCCGATGCTTGTAAAATGCCATGTTGCCTTAAACGTCGAGAAAACCCAACCCTATGCGTACTGATAATCCTCCCACCATCTTTCGCGAGCAGTACACACCGCCTGCTTATTTTGTCGATACCGTCGACATGGGATTCGATCTCGATCCAGTCGAGACACGCGTCATCACCCGCATCGCGCTTACCCGCAACGTTGCCAGTGACGACCATACCATCACGCTGTCCGGCGACGAACTCCGGCTGATCAGCATCAGCATGAACGGCAAGTCATTGGACGAGCAGGCCTATCAGCTGGTCGATGGCAATCTGCTGATCGCCAATGCGCCGGATCAGGCCGATCTCGAAATCGAAACGGCTCTCGTGCCACAAAATAATACGTCGCTGATGGGCTTGTACGTATCGAGCGGAAATTTCTTCACCCAGTGCGAAGCCGAGGGCTTCCGCAAAATTACCTTCTTCCCCGACCGTCCCGATGTGATGGCGAAATATACCGTGATGCTGCGCGCCGATAAAGCAGCGTATCCGGTGCTGCTCTCGAACGGCAACCTGATCGATCAGGGCGAGCTTGCCAATGGCCGCCACTTTGCGCTGTGGGAAGACCCGTTCAAGAAGCCCTCCTATCTGTTTGCGCTGGTGGCCGGCAAGCTGGTCTGCCAGGAAGAAACCATGCAGCTCAAGTCCGGCCGCGATGTGCTGCTGCAGGTCTGGGTCGAACCTGGCAATCTGGACAAGACCCAGCATGCGATGGATTCGCTCAAGAACAGCATCACGTGGGATCAAGAGCGCTTCGGGCTGGAACTCGATCTGGATCGCTTTATGATTGTTGCTGTCGGTGACTTCAACATGGGCGCGATGGAGAACAAGGGTCTCAACGTCTTCAATACCAAGTTTGTGCTGGCCAATCCGCGCATCGCGACCGACGTTGACTACGCCAACATCGAATCGGTCGTCGGCCACGAGTATTTTCATAACTGGACCGGCAACCGCGTGACCTGCCGCGACTGGTTCCAGCTCTCGCTCAAAGAAGGATTGACGGTGTTTCGCGATCAGGAATTTTCGGCCGATCTGGTCGGTTCCGAGTCCGGTCGCGCGGTCAAGCGCATCGAGGATGTCCGTGTGTTGCGCCAGGCCCAGTTTCCGGAAGATGCGGGTCCGATGGCGCACTCGGTGCGGCCCGACTCCTATCTCGAAATCAATAATTTCTACACCGTCACGATTTACGAAAAGGGTGCTGAAGTCGTGCGGATGTACCAGACCCTGTTCGGTCGGGACGGTTTCCGCAAAGGCATGGACTTGTACTTTGAACGGCATGACGGCCAGGCAGTTACTTGTAATGATTTCCGTGCCGCGATGGTCGATGCCAACGGGCGCGACCTGAGTCAGTTCGAACGCTGGTACAGCCAGGCCGGCACGCCGCAGGTCCGCGCAACGACGCGCTACGACAGTGCTGCCGGCACGTACGCAATCACGCTGACCCAGTATTGCGCGGCCACGCCCGGCCAACCCGACAAATTGCCGTTCCATATTCCGGTCGCAGTGGGTCTGCTCGATCGTCAGGGCAAAGACATGGCGCTGGTCTTGCAGGGCCAGACGGCGGCAAGTGCGACACCACAGCACACCCTCGTGCTTGAACTGACCGAGGCCGAGCAGACCTTCGTGTTCATGGGCGTGACCGAACAGCCGGTGCCATCGATACTGCGTGATTTTTCCGCGCCGGTGGTCCTGTCGATCGATTACAGCGATGAGGAGCTGGCCTTCCTGATGGCCAATGACAGTGATGCGTTCAATCGCTGGGAAGCCGGGCAGCGCTTAGCGACACGTCGTTTACTGGCATTGGTCGGCGACACCGCAGCAGCGACCACCGGTACGTTGCTGGAAAGTGCTTTGCGCGCGACTCTCAATGACAAGCAGCTTGGTGCCTCATTCCGTGAAGTGATCCTGACTCTGCCGTCCGAAACCATGATCGCCGAAGCCATGACCGTGGTCGAACCGCAAGCGATTCGCGGCGCACGTCAGGCCTTGCGTCTGGCGTTGGCGACAACGTTGCGCGCCGACCTGGAAGCGGCCTATGCCGACAACCAGACTCCCGGTGCCTATCAGCCCGATGCGATCTCGTCGGGCAAGCGGGCATTGAAGAATGTCGCGCTGGCGCTGCTGGCTGAAATCGATGATGCGCCGGTACATGCTCTGGCGCAAAAGCAGGTTGACGATGCCGGTAACATGACCGACCGGCTGGCCGCGCTGGCGGTGCTGATCAACACCAGTGCGCCGGGCCGGGATGCTGCGCTGGCCGGTTTCTATCAGGAGTTCGAGGCCGATCCGCTGGTCATCGACAAGTGGTTCACGCTGCAAGCGATGGCGCGTGACACGGATGTCGCGGCCGTGCGCACATTGATGCAGCACCCTGCCTTTACATTGAAAAACCCGAATCGGGCACGCAGCCTGATCTTCAGTTTTTGCAATGGCAATCCAGCGCAATTCCATGCCAGTGATGGCAGCGGATATGCCTTCTGGGCCGAGCAGGTGATCGCCCTCAACGGCATCAATGCGCAAGTCGCGGCCCGTCTCGCGCGCTCGCTGGATCGCTGGCGTAAATATGCCCCGGCCCGTCAGGAACTGATGCAGCAAGCGCTCCAGCAGATCGCTGCCGCGCCAGCCCTCTCGACGGATGTACAGGAAGTGATCAGCAAGGCAATTGCCAACTGAAACGAACGCAAAGAGACCACCATGAAACGTATCAGCCTGACTCAGCATCTGGTAGAAGAGCAACGCAGCCACAACACAATTCCGGCGGAATTGCGCTTGCTGATCGAAGTCGTTGCCCGCGCCTGCAAGACCATCAGCCATGCGGTTGGCAAGGGGGCGCTGGGCGATGTGCTCGGTAGTGCCAACATCGAAAATGTACAGGGCGAAGTACAAAAAAAGCTCGACATCATCAGCAACGAAATCCTGCTGGAAGCCAACGAGTGGGGCGGTCACCTGGCCGCGATGGCTTCCGAAGAAATGGAAACCATCCACCTGATTCCGAACCGCTATCCGATGGGCGAGTACATGCTGTTGTTCGATCCGCTGGACGGCTCCAGCAACATTGATGTGAACGTCTCGATCGGCACGATTTTTTCGGTATTGAAGGCTCCCGATGGCATGGCCGCACCGACCGAGCAGGACTTCCTGCAACCTGGTGCAAAGCAAGTGGCGGCCGGTTATGCGGTGTATGGTCCGCAGACCGTGCTGGTGCTGACGACCGGTAACGGCGTGCATTGCTTTACGCTGGATCGCGAGATGGGTTCCTGGGTGCTCACTCAGAGCAATATCCAGATCCCGGCCGATACCCGCGAATACGCGATCAATGCATCGAACGCGCGGCACTGGCATCCACCGGTTACCCGCTACGTCAATGAACTGCTGGCAGGCTCCACCGGTCCGCGCGAGGCGGATTTCAACATGCGCTGGATTGCCTCGATGGTCGCCGACGTGCATCGCATCCTCTGCCGTGGCGGTATCTTCATGTACCCGGCGGATGTCCGTGATCCAAGCAAGCCGGGCAAATTGCGCTTGATGTACGAAGCCAATCCGATGGCCTTCATCGTCGAGCAAGCTGGTGGTGCTGCCACCGACGGCCATGGTCGCATCATGGACATCCAGCCGGAAAAACTGCACCAGCGTGTGCCGGTATTTCTGGGATCGAAGAACGAAGTCGAGCGGGTTACTGCGTATCACAAGCAGTAAGTCCCTCAGTAATCGCACCACAGAGGATGCCCGATGGCGCAATTCACCGGGTGTTCGCTGAGTAAATGCAAAGTGGGCTGGTGTTTCTCAGTGAAACTTTGCTAGAATATGGCACTTCGCTGATGTAGCTCAGTTGGTAGAGCAACTGATTCGTAATCAGTAGGTCGGGTGTTCGATTCGCCTCATCAGCACCAAGAATTGGCAGTAGAAAAAAAGGGTTACACGCTTCGGCATGTAACCCTTTTTTGTTGCCCGTCTTGCTATGCCTTCTAGCGCAGGATGTTGATCATTTTCACGTCGATTTCCGGCGACTCCATGAACTCTTTTTCGACTTCGCCGCGAATTTCGATGCGGGTAGTTTCATCGATGGCTTGCGCCGGGAAATCGCGGTCGTCGATCTCGACGCGAATCTCGTTTTTGCCGTCAGAAAACAGGTATTTTTCCTTGTTGATTTTCTTCAGGATTACACCACGCAACATGACCTCCTGATCATCGACCGGATTTTTCAGAATGTCCGCTACGGTCGTGGTGACTTTCTGGCTGGAAGGGCCGACATACTGCGCCAGGGCAGCAGCGGGGATACCGATGGCGAGAACGGCGGCGATGATCAGACGGCTGGCGTTGAAATGGGACATGAGTGAGACTCTCCTTGAAACAAGTGGGTGGGATGTTGAGGTAACCGGCAGGGGTAGTCGTTATCAGGACAGACTGCGGTGATGCACGGCAGTATGGCACTACCTTTCGGTAGCTATAATTTACTGTCCTACTATCGGTCTTGTTTTGTCGTCGCGCCTGGCTTCATCAGCAAAACGGGTGTGAATAGGCAGTTGGCCCATCCATGAAAAAATCAACGAGCGATCTCCTTTTGTTGTATCGCGTGCCAGAGCGATTTCAGCATTGAGCGGAAACACTGCTGCGGCACTACCGTCGACGGGCGAGTGGCGCTGGTGGGATCTGTCACGACTGGTATTAGGCGCTCCGAGATAAACTGCAGAGTCACCGCCTTGTCGGTGTTCCTATTTTGGGCCTTATATGGCTCGCTATTGAAGATTAAGAGCCAGATATGGCTCATTATATTGGCGCTATTATTCTTCAGGCCTAACATGGGCCAATAAGCTTTTTATCGGGCAGGATATGACCCAATTTTCGAACAGCACGCCACCTCGCGAGGTGCTCAAGCGTCTTGAGGCGCTTGGCGAACACGTCCGAATCGCACGCGTGCACCGCGGCATGGGAACCCAGGAATTTGCGCAAGAGTGCCGCATCGGTCGGCGTTCGCTCCATCGCATCGAGACCGGCGAAGCCGGTGTGGCCCTGGGCACGTTTCTGACCGTCCTGTGGAAGCTTGGGTTGCTTGACACCATGCAGGGCGTCGCCAATCCGGACGGCGACGAACACGGCAAGATTCTCGAAGCCGCTCGCCGGCCCGAGCGGGTGCGCGCCCGCGCACCGCAAGAAAACGATTTTTAAGGGAGGTGATCCGCGTCCGAAAGCCTTTGCTACGTCTATGTCCCATTGCCTGGCACTTAGGAGTGGGTGCCTTGCGCGTCGCTGAAGGTCAAGAACGTCGCCGCGGATGCGTTCGAGGGCACCTTCACCTACGGTAAGCGCTACCTTGAGCGCGCTAATGTAATGGAGCTTGACCCGTACCACCTCAAGCTCACCGCCAAGCCAATGACGTTCACGATGCTCAAAGGTATCCCGGGAGTGCTGCGCGACGCCAGCCCGGATGCCTGGGGGTGGCGTGTCATTCAAGCGCGGCTGGAGAAAAAAGAGAGCGAAATTGCCGGGATGGCGTACCTGCTCAACGGGCCGGATGACGGCGCGGGCAACCTGCGCTTCGGACTTTCAGTGCAGCCGCCGGGGCCGGCAAAGCCCTTCAACCGTACCCATCAGCTCGAGGCGCTGGTCCAGGCGGCTGAGCAGCTCGAGGAGACGGGCAAGTTACCTTATGAAGTGCTGGAGCCGCTGGAGCCCGGAACGAGCATGGGCGGCGCGCGGCCAAAGGTGACCATCGAGGACGACCATTGCCTCTACCTGGCCAAGCTGCCGGAAAAGCGCGACAAGCACAACATGCAGCGCATCGAGTATGCGACGCTCGAGCTTGCCCGCGCCGCGGGACTGCATGTGTGTGGCACGCGCATTGAGTCTGTCGGAAAAGTCGAGGCGCTGATGCTGCTTCGCTTTGACCGAGAATGGAACCCGGACACCGGCGCTTATGCACGGCATGGACTCGCCTCAGGTCTGACGGTGCTTAACGCCGAAGACGGCATCCGTGGGCGGGAGCGCTGGTCCTACTTGCTACTCGCTGACGAGGTCCGTCGCTGGTCCACCAAGCCAGATGCTGACCGGCTGGAGCTTTTCAAGCGTATGGTTTTCAACACCATGGTCACCAACAACGACGACCATCCTCGCAACCACGCGATGTTGCGTACGACTTCATCCTGGCGTCTGTCACCCGCCTACGACATTGTGCCAGTGCCACTCCTCTCGCTGGAGCGGCGCGATCTCGCGCTGGAGGTGGGCAAGTTCGGACGTGTCGCGAGCCTGTACAACATCCTGTCGGACTGCGGCGCTTTCGGACTATCCCGTGAGGAAGCTGAAACCGTCATTGCCCAGATGGAGCAGATAGTGCGCGGCTGGAAAGAATTTTTCTTCCGGTACGGTGTGGAAGAGCGTTCGATTGAGTACATCGCTCAGGCCATCTTGCCGGAGTGCTTCTTTCGTAGGGAACCTGCAGACACTTTGGCCTGAAGGCCCACAGCCCGCCCATGGAGCACCCGCCAGTGCATTTCCAGTTCGCGCGTGCCCGCCCGTGAAGCAAGCCGGCACGACCGGCTTTCTGCCAAGTCGCATAAAAATCAGCGGAATTGGGCCAACTGTTTATTAACACCCAGGAAAACGACCCATGCCAATCTGCGTTACATTGACTTCCACTTCATCCGGGAGAAACCCATGTATCGATCCGCACCGACCTCCATGAAAACCACGGCGCGCCATGCCGCTGTCCTGCTGTGCGCTGCCGTGCTGACCCTGTCGGGATGTGCCGGCACCGCGCCTGTGGTGCGCGCCACACCGGCCCTGTCTGCTGACCAGATCGCTACCTTGCTGGCCAGTCCGGATCGCAGTGCCGCTGATCGTGTCAATGATGCTCGTCGCAAGCCGGCGCAGTTGCTGGAATTTCTGGAGATTCGCCCGGGCATGGTGGCGCTTGATCTCAGTGCCGGCGGTGGCTACACGTCGGAATTGCTCACGCGTGCGGTGGGTCCGGCGGGTCGGGTCTATGGCCAGAGCGCACCACGCAATCCTGCGGCGGTGGCACCTGCTGCGGCAGAAGGTGGTAGCGCGCCGGTCAGTGCCAGTGTGGCGCGGCCCGCACCCTTGTCGTCACCGCTGGCACTGGCCGGGCGGGCTAAAAAACCGGGGCTGGACAATCTGATAGCGGTGGTACAGCCGTTCGATAATCCAATTCCTGCTGCGGCCGGACGGCAGCTTGATCTGGTCACGCTGATGTTCAATTATCACGACCTCGGCCACATGGGCGTCGATCGCGCCGCAATGAACCGGGCCGTCTTCAATGCTATGAAATCAGGCGGAACCTACGTGGTGGCTGATCATGCCGGTCGCCCTGGAACCGGCATCTCGGAAGCCGGCACCTTGCACCGGATCGACGAGCAGTTTCTGCGACGCGAAATCGAAGCAGCCGGTTTTGTGTTTGTTGCCGAAGCCGGTTTCTTGCGCAATCCGGCCGATCCGCGCGATCGCAATAACCCGGAACCGCCGCAACCCAAGGACGATTTCATCCTGAAGTTCAGCAAGCCCTGACTACGACCACGGCCCGGCCGGACTAATGGCCGGCAAGTTACGCGTTGCGCAAGGCCACAACCATGTTGTCGAGCTTGACTGAATCCACGCAAAAAGCACGGATGCCTTCGGCCAGTTTTTCAGTGGCCATCGCATCGTCGTTGAGCATTAACCGAAATGTTTTTTCATCGAGCTTCAGCTTGTGCAGGTCAGCGCTCTGTGCCAGCTCCGCGCTGAGCTTGCGAACGACGGGTTCGTTGCTGTCGGCTAGTTGTTGCAGCAGTTCGGGACTAATCGTCAGTAAGTCGCAGCCGGCCAGTTCGCGGATCTGCGACGTATTGCGAAAGCTCGCACCCATGACTTCGGTGGAATAACCGAACTTGCGATAGTAGTTGTAGATGCGCTGTACCGATTGCACGCCGGGATCGTCGGCACCGCTGTAATCCAGTCCGGTGGATTTCTTGTACCAGTCATAAATGCGTCCGACAAATGGCGAGATCAGCCGTGCGCCGGCCTCGGCACAGGCGATTGCTTGCGGCAACGCGAACAGCAGCGTCATGTTGCAGCGGATCTGGTCACGCTCGAGGATTTCGGCGGCGCGTATGCCTTCCCAGGTCGAGGCGATCTTGATCAGCACACGTTCGCGCGCAATACCGGCCGCTTCGTACAGCGCGATCAGGTGGCGACCCTTGGTGACGATGGCGGCGGTATCGAACGACAGGCGGGCGTCGGTTTCGGTGGAAACGCGACCGGGAATGAGCTTGAGGATTTCTCCACCAAAAGCGACCAGCAGATGGTCGACGATGTCGGCCGTACTCTTGCCGGCATGGTCGCGCACGGCCTGTTCGAGCAAGTGACGGTAGGACTCTTTTTGCACCGCTTTCAGGATCAGCGACGGATTGGTCGTCGCATCTTGTGGCGCGAAGCTGGCGATGTTTTGAAAATCGCCCGTATCGGCGACGATGGTGGTGAACTGCTTGAGTTGTTCGAGTTGGTTCATGAGCGCAATCAATGAGTGGTCGACAAGTTGTCCATTGTACTCAGTCCCTGCCCGGTAGCATCCGTAAGCCGGTCATTGATTGCAATGCGGCATTCCAGTCAGCCAGAAAGCGCGGCATGCCGAAGCGTTGTCGCGCACGTCGCTGTGCACCGCGTCCAAGCGCAAAGGCGAAGTGGGGGTTGTCCAGCAGTTCCTGCATGTGTGCGACCAGTTTGTCGAGGTCCGTTTCGATGTAACCCGACACGCCGTTCTGGATCAGACCCGCCATGTCGTCGCTCGCCATGCCGATCACCGGAATCCCGCTCATCATGGCAGCGATCACGCCGGGATCGAGCGCGTGGCTGCGCGCCGGATGGAACAGGAAGCGGTAGTGGACCGTACTGGCAGGTAACTGTAGCGGTACGCAGTGCGTGTGTTCCAAGGTGGCCGGGCAGTATGTCGGCATGACTTCGAGCGGTATGCGCCGGCTGAGTTGCTGGTAAATGTCACTGTCCGGTTGGTGCTTTGACGCGCTGTCCGGTGGCGACCACAATCTGTTGCCGAGCACGACGCCGCATTGGCGTTCGCCGCTGTAGTCAAGATCGGCAGAGGGCGTTACGCCATGGTTGATCACGCGGACTGTCTGTTGGCCGTTATCCCACATCAATGCATTGTAGGAAGTGACATGCACCAGCAAGACATCCGGGTCATCGACCGGATGGCGCGCGCCGGTGTGATCGCCGGCGGGCGCGTCGTGTTCGACATAGATACGCGGCAGACGGCGCTGCGTGGCACTCAGATAACGGTGCTGTTCTTCGAGATACTGGTCACGCTGATGAAACAGGATGCAGTCGAACTCGGCTGTATGCGCTTGCTCTGCGGGCAATAGATGGAGGTTGCCGCCATGCGACCCGTCGGTGCAGGGCATGGCCGGGTCTGTCAGCAGATAAAACTGATGGGGTAGCTGGCTCAGCGCACGCAGATAGCCGCCGTGTGCCTGCCAGGTAAGAATACGCAATTGATGCATGCGGAAGTCGCTCTCGAAAAACTTGGCAGGGTTGGAATCCGGAGAGGGGAGCTTAGAGCGATGCCGATCACGTTGTTTGTGTTGGCGCAATCGTTGTGCAAGTTGGTCGCGCCACCTGTCGTGTTCACGCTGCACACTGCAAGTCGCTTGCATTCGCGTGATGTCAACGGGAGTGAATTTATCCGGAACTTCGTGTGTTCATTGAGTTCAATTCAGGACGCTGATGGGCCGGCGGTCGCGTTGAGAGCGGGTGTTCCATGCAAGCTGCCATCCCCGGCACTTTCGTTTATTTCTTTTTCATTTTGGAGAGCAATATGTCAGAGCAAAACGGTTCGATGCAATTTAGTGGTGATCCTGGACAGTCCCGGACACCTTCCTCCGGTCCCTCTTCCGGTAGTTCGTCGCCGGCCCCGTTTGCACAAGTGTGGGCGCAACCGGCACGCATGCTGTCGCAGATGTCGAGCGCCTTTGGACAGATGCCGGTACGTATGCTGGAATAGGAGGCCAGCATGCTGCAAAAATCATTCGTATCGCCGCAAAACTGGTTGCCCAATGTAATGAACGTCTGGGAAGAGCCGTTCGTGATGTTGCGCAAGCTGTCGGAAGAGATGGATCAGTACGTGGGCCGGTTACTGCAAGGCCCGCTGGCGGAATCGGGCCAGAGGCAGTTGATCGGAAAGCAGCAATGGACCCCGACAGTCGATGTGGCACAACATGGCAACGAGATCGTGATCCGTGCCGACTTGCCTGGACTCACCCGTTCCGATGTGAAATTGCAGTTGCACGATGACAGGCTGACGATCGAAGGCGAGCGTCACGTGGAAAGCAGGCAGCATGCGGAGGGCTATCATCGGGTCGAGCGGGTGCAGGGTCGTTTTTTTCGATCGATTCCCTTGCCTGAAGGCGTCGATGCGCAGTCTGTCCAGGCCAGCATGCGTGACGGCGTGCTGGAAATCACTGTGCCGCTGCGGCATCGGGAGCAAGGCATGAAGCTGGAGATACGCGATCGCAGCGAAGAAGAGCAGGGTGAGCAGGCTGCGTCACGCCGCGAGTTGCCGTTGGCGCAGTCACAGCCGCCGCAACCCCAGCGCCAGAATGCCAGCCCGGCCAGCCGTACCGAAGTGAAAGCCTGACAGTCTCCTAACCAATTGCGCGGAGCGGATTTGTCGCCGAACCCGCTCCGGTCGCCATCAGGCCGCGAGACGGCTGGCAGTCTTGCAGCCATCCAGCAGGAAGGATAGCCCGACCACCAGGACCAGTTCCCCTTCGGCTGAGCGTGCGGTACCCGTGATGCCTTGCACCGACAGCGCGGTCAACGGCTTGATGACCATTTCTGCCGTGCCTTCGACTTTTTCGACGGCCAGAATGTAAGGACTTGGTGCCGCGATCACGATACCGACCCGTTCCGGGCCCGGTGTATAGCCGAGGATGGCCGCCAGCGAGCGCACCGGCAGCGGTTGTCCCTGGTCACGCAGCACCGGCGCACCGCCGACTTCCATGTAGGTTTCAGGTAATTCGACGACCCGTTGTACGACCGCCATCGGCATCGCCAGCGCAGCATCGGCGGTGCGTACCAGCATGGTGGGCACGATCGACAACTCGATCGGCAGGCGGATCGAAAACCGTGTGCCGTTGCCGAGTGCCGAATCGATGCTGATCGCGCCGCGATGTTTCTCGACGGCGGTCTTGACCACATCCATCCCGACACCGCGCCCGGATACGCTGGAGGCAACGTCTTTGGTCGAGAAGCCCGGCAGGAAGACCAGCTGATAAGCTTCCTGGTCGGTCTGCGCTGCGCTGTCGGTGATCAGTCCTTTCGACACCGCCTTGCGTCGCAGTTCGGCTGCATTGAGACCTTTGCCGTCATCACCCAGCACGATCATTACGCTATTGGCTTCCTGCCACGCCTTCAATGAAATGATGGCGCGTGCCGGCTTGCCCAGCGCCGCCCGGTCGGCTGCACTTTCGATACCGTGATCTAGCGCGTTGCGCAACATGTGGACCAGCGGGTCGTAGAGGCTATCGACCACGACCCGGTCGACTTCGGTTTCAGCCCCTTCGATGACCAGTTCGACATCTTTGCCGAGGTCTTTGGCCAGTTCGCGTACCAGTCGTGGAAATTTCTGGAACAAACGGCCGACCGGTTGCATCCGCGTCGACAGGGTCGCGCGTTGCAGTTCGGTCGAATAGCGCGAAGCCCGCGTAAGGGTTTCGGTCAGACTGGCCATCAACGCGGTGGCCGCCCCATCGAACTTAAATTGCTGCAATTTTTCGAGCAGGACACTGGCCTGATTGGCGGCCTGCACCGATTCGCCGGCCACTTCCAGCAGGGCATCGAGCTTGACCGCGTCGACGCGGATACTGTCTTCCTTAATCGACACTACCGGTGCTCTCTCGCTGACCGCTGCGCCGGTCAATGGCGCGATAGCTGCTGCGGCTGCCGCGACCACTGCGGCGGTTGCGTGCACGGGTGCCTTGGCGACGGCCGGCGCTGCGCCAGGTACGACGGCTGCATACAGCGCATCCCAGTCCAGCATGTCTGCGCTGTCTGCGCTGTCTGTTGTGGTGGCGGTGTCCGTTGTTGCCACGACGACGAGGGTGATAGGGACGGCGGCGGGCGTGACCTGCGTGGCTTTTCCTTCAATTGCCAGGGTCAGGATATCTTCGAGAGCTGCCGGCATCGCCGACAGGCTTTCGGGGCTCGCGCCATTGGCCAGCTCAGTCAATTGATCGGCGACAAAGCCGCTGGCCTGTAATGCTGCTTCGATGGCCAGCGGCGTTACCGGTGCAGCACCGGTGCGCAAGGCGTCGAACAGGTTTTCAGTCAGGTGACAGGCCGACACCATCGCCGGCAGACTCATGAAGCCGGCACCACCCTTGATCGTGTGGAACGAGCGGAACACCGCGTTGAGCGTTTCCTTGTCGTCCGGTCGTCGCTCCAGTGTCAGCAGGTGCTCTTCCACGTTGGTCGCCAGTTCCAGCGCCTCAATCACGAAATCCCTCAGCATCTCTTCCATCAGAAGCCCAATCCGTCCAGAAGGCTGTCCA
The DNA here is from genome assembly GCA_047621665.1 of Bradyrhizobium sp. Classification (GTDB taxonomy): domain Bacteria; phylum Pseudomonadota; class Gammaproteobacteria; order Burkholderiales; family Burkholderiaceae_D; genus Actimicrobium. The sequence goes on from JBLHMB010000002.1 coordinate 140,003, forward strand.
CATCGTCCTGTTGCATCGCGACACCGACGATGGCAGGGCCCTGCATCAGATCATTTTCTTTTTCTTCGGTGCGTTCCTTGAGCAGCTCCGGCGGGGCATTGTCAAGCAGCAGTTGCGCCAGTTCGATTTCTACTTTCTGGGTGATGACGACGATTTTCTTGATCAGCTGACCGGTGATGTCCTGAAAATCCTGCGCCATCATGATTTCCAGTAGACGGGCTTTTTCGGTATCGGTATTGGTCAGCACGGTGCCGGCGAAGCTGCGCGAGTCGGCAGCTAGCAACTTGAATTCCTCGACGCTGAGTTTGCCGTCATACAGTTGGGTCCAGCGGCTGTCCATATCTCTGGCTTGCTTGGCCAGTTCATCCTGCGCCGGCATACCTTCGTCGATCGTGTTGAGGACTTTGTTAGCGGCTTGTTCGGTCAGTGTTGCGATGTATTCAAGGCGGTCCTGGGCATCGGTGATTTGTGATGTGGCGGCGTGCAACGTGCGGTCGTAACCCAGTTCGCGCAGCGAGTCATGCAGCAAACGGACGATACCGCCCAGTCGCTCGAACATCGGGTTGTCAGAAGTCCTTGTTGTGGCCGCGTCATGCGGCTGTCGCTGTTCTGCAGGTTCCTGAGCCGGAATCGTGCTCTCCGGTGTGGCCGCCGGTTTGACGGCAGTTTCTGTTTCTGCAAAGGTGGCAGTTCTTTGTGCGGCTACTTCTTCGAACAGCGCATCGAAATCATCTGACATGGCTGATACTTCCCTGATTAGTTGTGCATTGAGTAGTAAGCGTGAGCCGATGGCGCTGGCTGTCTCCGGAATCAGCATGAGCGGCTGTGGCGCCATCGCCATTCGCATGAATGCCAAGATAATACCCAATATCTGGAGGGGAAAGGCGTGGATTGGATACAAAACAATTACACAAGGGCAATTGCGTGCTTTTGTCCACATCGTTAGTCTGCAAGCCCTCGATTGACGTTGCGCTTGCCAAACGACTACACTGGCGACGTTTTGGTGCCCGCGCGTCGTCTCCGACGCGCAGTTAAACGGGAAACACGCGTTCATCACGAACAGGCGTGTGCTGCCCCCGCAACGGTAAACAAGCGCAGAAAGATTTCTGCCGGCCGCATGTATCGCCACTGTGCCAGTCAGCATGGGAAGGGGGTGCGGTTTGACTTGGGAGCCCGGATACCGGCCGGAACAGGTGGTAGCGCGGTGCCTGGATAGTCCGGTCCCGCTCTGCTGATTAACCGCGCCTGCGGGGAAGCTGGCGTGGTGCTCCCTTGTCTGATTGCCTTCCATGTCTAACATTTACCGTATTCATCCCCGTGCCTCCGTCCGGGCGTTGACCGCTATTTCATTCGTCTCGCTTGTTACCGTTACTGCCGGCGCGCTGGCAGAGACCACCATTGCGCCCATCGTTGTGACGGCTGCCCGTATTGAGCAGAAGCAGACCGATGCCTTGCCGCATACCACCGTCATTTCCAGCGACACCATCCGCAATAGCCAGGCAATCGATGTGCTGACGCTGCTGCGCAATGAGGCCGGCTTGCAATTTACCCAGAGTGGTGGACCGGGCCAGCTGGCTTCGTTTTTTCTGCGCGGCGCATCGCCCAGCCAGACGCTGATTCTGATCGATGGCGTGCCGGTCCGGCGCGAAGGATTTTCAGGTTCGGCGGCGATCGAACACATTTTGCCGGAGCAGATCGACCATATCGAAATCGTGCGTGGCAATGTCTCGGCAATTTACGGTTCCGGTGCCATCGGCGGCGTGATCCAGATTTTTACCCGGAAAGGTGATCGCACACCGGTCATCGGGGCTTCCGTCGAAGCCGGTTCGCGCGGCACCATCAATGTCACCGGTGACGTTTCCGGACAGAGTGACGGCACGCGCTATGCGGTGTCGGCGGCACGCTTCAGGACGGATGGTTTTTCGGCGATGAACACGGCGCAATTTCCGAACGAAAATCCGAACAAGAATGGCTACGACAACACCAGTGTGTCGGCATCGCTGTCGCAACAATGGGCCAAAGGGCACGAAGCCGGTATTCGTCTGTATGCCAACGAAGGCAATTTCACCTACGACGGCGGCGGCTTTGGCGCACCGGCCGACATCAACAAGGGCAGCTCGAAGCAGCAATCGCTGGCGCTGTTCTCGCGCGACAAGCTGACGTCGCTATGGACCTCGAACCTGACGGTATCGCAAACCCGCACCAGTAACCGGGATATCTCGATCAGTGCTTACGGTTACGACAGCCTGTACGAGAGTACCGCCAACCTGCTGCAATGGAACAATGAATTCGCGCTCGCGCCGGACTGGACACTAACCGCCGGTGCCGACCTCGGCCATGAAAAAGCCAATGTCACCAACAATGATGGTTTTGCTATCACCGGCAATGCACCATCACGCTCGACCGCCAGCGTCTATGCCGGCGTCAGTGGCAGGATCGCGGCCCATCAGGTCCAAGCCAACGTGCGTCATGATCAGGTCGATGGCTCCGGTTCAAAAACCACCGGTTATCTTGGCTATGGCTATGCACTGACACCGGCATTCAAACTGGTGGCCAGCGCCTCGACGGCATTCAATGCACCGACACTGGCGCAAGTCTATGATCCCGACAACGGCAATACCAACCTCAAGCCCGAGACCTCGCGCTCGGTCGAGGCCGGTGCGCAGTATGCGGTGGCAGGCACGCTGGTGCGCGCCACGGTATTCAAGACCCGCACCAAAGACCAGTTTGGTATCGATCCGGACAATTGCTTTAGCGGTGCCTATCCATTTGGTTGCCCGACCTTTAACATCGCCCAGGCCAGCAATCGCGGGCTCGAACTCAGCGCCAGCGGCCAACTTGCCGGTGTTGACCTGAAAACCAGCCTGACCTTGCAGGAGCCAGTCAATGATGCGACCCGGCAGATTCTGATCCGTCGTGCCCGCACGCTGGCGTCGGTGTCGGCGGCGCAAGCCTTTGGCGCACTGCGTGTCGGTGCTGATGTCCAGTACAGCGGCAACCGCAACGATGGTAGCCGCTCGCTGGGTGGCTACGTGCTGACTAACCTGAATGCGCGCTATGCGTTGTCGAAATCAGTTTCGCTGTTTGCCCGGGTCGATAACCTGTTCGACCGCGACTATCAAACCGTGTACGGCTACAACCAGCCGCCACGCGGTGTGTTCGCCGGTCTGCGCTGGCAGCAGTGAGGTCGTATTGAAGGTACTCAGTGCGTAACGGCTCGCAGCGTGCCTGGCTGATCCTGTTGTCGATGGCAGCACTGACTGCCCTCGCGATGGGACTAGCGGTCGCCTGCGGCAGCACCGGCTGTTTTTCCGGCTCGGCCGATATCCTGTGGGCCTTGCGCCTGCCGCGCGCGCTGTCGGCGTTTGCGGTGGGTGGTTTGCTGGCGCTGGCTGGCGCATTGATGCAAGTGTTGTTGCGTAATCCGCTGGCTGATCCGTATGTGCTGGGTGTCTCCGGCGGTGCGGCGGCCGGTGCGATGACGGCGATGTTGCTGGCGCCTGCGGCGCTGCTGGCCTGGAGCGCGCATCTTGGCGCACTGGCCGGTGCGTTGCTGGCGACCGGTTTGTTGTTTGGTTTGGCCCGTGGTGCAATGCTGCACTTGTCGGGCGGTAGTTCCGGAATTCGTTTGATCCTGACCGGCGTGATGATTGCCGCCGGTTTTGGTGCCTGCATGACCCTGATGCTGACGCTGGCACCGGACGCCCGCTTGCGCGGAATGATTTTCTGGCTGATGGGCGACCTTGAGAATAACTTGCTGTATGCGCCGGCCTGCATCGCACTGCTGCTGGCATTGGTCTGGTCGTGTGCCAACGCGGCGCGACTCAATGTGCTGGCGCATGGCGACGCAGCGGCGCAATTGCTTGGCGTGCCGGTGCTGCGCTTGCGCGCCGTGACCTTGCTGGTGGCGTCGGTAGCGACCGCCGCGGCGGTCGCGGTGGCCGGTACGATCGGCTTTGTCGGGCTGGTCGTGCCGCATGCATTACGCCTGCTGTTTGGCAACGACCAGCGCCTGCTACTGCCGGCCTGCGCGCTCGGTGGCGGGATGGCGCTGGTGCTGGCCGACCTGCTGGCGCGTACCGTCGTCGCACCGACCCAGTTGCCGGTCGGCGTGATCACTGCGCTGATTGGTGTGCCGGTGTTCCTGTTCCTGCTGCAACGGGGGCGCGCATGAACTGTCTGCGCGCCGACCAGCTCGGCATCACGATTGGCGCACGTGTCCTGATCCGCGATCTGAACTGGCAGGTCAGTGCGGACCAGTTCTGGTGCGTGCTCGGACGCAATGGTGTGGGCAAGACCAGTTTGCTGCATACGCTCGCCGGCCTGCTGCGGCCGTCTGCCGGCAGGGTGCTGATCGATGAAGTCGCCTTGCCGGCGATCCCTGCTTTGGCACTGGCGCGTTTGCGTGGGCTGATGCCGCAGCAGCATGTCGATGCCTTTTCGATGTCGGTGCTGGAGACCGTGCTGATCGGACGCACGCCGTATCGCATTGGTCGCGGCTGGGATACCGATGCCGATATCGCCTTGGCACACGCGGCGCTGGACAGTGTCGATCTGGGCAAGCGTGCTGTCAGTGATGTGCTGCAGTTGTCGGGCGGCGAGCGTCAGCGCGTGGCGCTCGCCACCTTGCTGGTGCAGGCGCCGGACATCCTGCTGCTTGACGAGCCGACTGCGCATCAGGATGTCGCGCATCAGTTGGCGATGCTGGACCTGATCCGCCAGCTCAGCAGCCGGCATGCAGTGGTGATGAACTGCCACGACATCAACCTGGCCGCGCGTTTTGCGACCCATGTGCTGGTGCTGGGGGATGGATGCAGCTGGAGCGGTCCGGTCGACGAGGTGCTGACGCCGGCTGTACTGGAGCCGGCGTTTGGTTGTGCTTTCCGGGTGCTGGAAGGGCAGGGGATGCGCAGCTTTATCGCGGGGTAGGGTAGGCGGTGCAATAACCGCAGGGCACTGCACCGAATCCGTCGCCGCGATAAAGCTCCGCAGGCCTAAAACTCTTCCCAATCGTCATTGCCCGTCACGGGTTTTTTTACGGCGGATGCCGATGTCGTCGTCGTCCTGAGCGCCGATATTTTTTTGGTTACTGGCAGGCGTTTCGCCACCACCGCAGCCGGCCTCGTCGTGACTGCTGGCCTTGCCACACTCGCCTCACTCGGCCCACCCAGCTTGAAAATGCTGACCACACCGGACAAGTGATGCGCCTGATCCTGCATGCTTTGCGCGGCAGCAGCAGCCTGTTCGACCAATGCCGCATTCTGCTGGGTCACGCCATCCATCTCGGTGATGGCCATGTTGATTTGTTCGATACCCCGGGTTTGCTCGGCGCTGGCCGAGGAAATCTCGCCGATGATGTCGGTCACCCGCTGCACGCTGGTGACGATGTCAGTCATCGTTACGCCGGCCTGGCCGACCAGTCGGGACCCGGCATCGACCTTGTCGACCGAGTCGCTGATTAATCCTTTGATTTCTTTTGCGGCAGAGGCCGAGCGCTGGGCCAGGCTGCGTACTTCGGCCGCCACGACCGCGAAGCCGCGGCCCTGCTCGCCTGCGCGGGCGGCTTCGACCGCGGCATTGAGTGCGAGGATGTTGGTCTGAAACGCGATGCTATCGATCACGCCGATGATGTCGACAATCCTCTTGGACGAGTCATTAATGGACGCCATTGTACCCACGACTTCGGCAACGATTGTCCCACCTTGCACCGCTACGGCCGATGCGCTGGCGGCTAAATTGTTGGCCTGACGGGCGTTGTCAGCATTTTGACGGACAGTCGAAATCAGGTCTTCCATCGACGACGCCGTCTGTTCCAGCGAACCCGCCTGGGCTTCTGTGCGCGCGGACAGATCCATGTTGCCGCTGGCGATTTCCCCTGATGCGTGGGCGATCGTGTCCGTACCGACGCGTACCTGGCTGACGATCCCGCCGAGCCGGTCGCGCATCGACTTCAAGGCATGGAGCAAGCTGGTCTGGTCGCCCGGACGCAGGACGATCTCTGCATTGAGGTCGCCGGCCGAGATGTTGGCCGTGACTTGCATCGCATAAGCCGGTTCGCCGCCAAGTTGCCTTAGCAAACTGCGCGTGATGCTTAGTGCGAATCCGATTCCGGCCAGTAAGGCAATGCCGGAGAAAACTGCAATGAGGATTTGTCCCGACTGATTGCGCTTGGCAACGGCATTCCCGGCCTCGTCGATGGCGGTGCGTTGCTGCGCAGCGAGTTTGTCTAGCGTGGTCAGATACGCGGCGAGTGCCGGTTCGAGCTGGCCGGTGATGGCGCTCCTGGTGGCGTCGTCGTTACCTTCTTTTTTGGCGCTGAAGGCAGCATTGCGGGCCTTGATGTAGGCGGCACGGCGTTCGCCGATCTCGGCGTAGACCGGCACTTCGACCTCATTTTTCAGCGACTCGAGTTGTTTCTGGATATCACTGATGCGCGCCGTCGTCGTTTTGATTTCGCCTTCGGTCTTTTTTTGTACTACCGGGTCATTACCATTGAGTACGCTGATCAGGCGCGCACCGTTGAGGTGGGTGGCGGCATGCCACTCCTGCACCAATTCCGCCTTGTGCATCGTGGTTGAAATCATCGTGCCGGCGATCTGATCGACGCCTTGCAGCGACCAGACGCCGACTCCAGCCGTGACCAGTAGTAGCAAAAGAAGGGTGGAAAAAGCCAGCGCAAGCCGGGTTGCAACAGTCATACGGGAGGAATTCATGGTGGCGTTATCTCCTGCAATGGAAACATCGTTGTGCTATCTGCCCGGTGATCCCGGCAGACGCTCTGTAAATTATTTTTACTGCGCTGCCGGCGGCTTCTTCTCGACGCATGCGCCACGGGCGCGGTCGAATGAGGTGCCGTATTTAGCCCGGCACCAATCATTCATATCGGTCTGCGGCGCTGCTTGTTGCGCTTGTTGTGCCGCCGTCTTTTGCAGAAAATCCTGCACCGCGGTGTCGCCAATACGATAGCTCATCACCAGCAAGATCACGGTAATGACCACGTTGGCGATGGCCGGACCCCGGATACGCGCAGCAGGATCATTCCAGAGTTTCCAGCTCCAGTAAATAGCCGGCAGCAGCAAGAAAAAGGAGGCCCCGGCAGCGGCCGGACTGACGCGCCAGATGCGCCGGGTCAGCCAGATCCACAGCACCAGACTGAGCAGTATCAGCAGCAGGTAAATGACGATGAGCATCGGTATCCTTTCGTCGTTGACTGGTCACGCAGGCCGCTTGCGGCGTGCACTGTCGAGCTGGCGACACAGCAGTTCGGTGCCCTCGAGCAGGCGCGGGCCGCTACGTGCCAGCCAGTCGGCGTTGATCACAAACAGGTTGTTGCGCTGGACTGCCAGTAACGACGCGAAGCGCCGCCAGCCAGCCAGCGCGGCGACCTCGTCGTCTCCACCAGTCAGTATGACTTCGGGGTTGGCTTCCAGTACCGCTTCCGTGCCAACGACCGGGGCGAGCTGCGGTAGTTGCGCAAAGATATTGCTGCCACCGCACAGCCGGATAGCCGCCGTGACCATGCTCTTGCCGTTGAGTGTCATCAGCGGTTCGCGCCAGATCTGGTAGAACACGCGCACCGGCGCGCGCTGCTGGTAGGTATTGGCTAAAGTTTGCAGGCGTGAGCGGAAATCGTCCGCTGCAGCGTGGCCGATGGCCTCGCTGCCGGCCAGTGTCGCCAGCCGTTCGAGGGACGAAGCGATGGCCGCGAACGTGCGCGGTTCGCTGTCGAACACGGCCATGCCCAGTCCGCGCAGACGCGCCAGTTGCGCGGCCGAATTGCCGCTGCCCCAGGCCACGACCAGATCAGGTTTGAGTTGGACGATACGTTCGACATCGAGCGCCGCAGCACCGCCGACCGAGCCGATGGCTTTGGCTGCCGATGGAAAATCGCTGTAGTCGCTGACACCGACAAGGCGCTCGCCGGCACCGGCGGCAAACAGTAATTCGGTGACATGCGGAGCGAGGCTGACAATGCGACGCGCGGGTCCGGCCAGCGTGACGAGGTGGCCGGCATCATCGGTCACGGAGACCGGAGCGGCTTGTGCAGCGGCCCAGGTTGCGCAGCACAGCACCGCAATGAGGCTGCGCTGCATCGTCACACTTCGAGGTTGTCGATCAGGCGCGTCGTACCGAGCTTGGCAGCGGCCAGCACGACCAGCGGTTCGCCGCGCACGATCTCGTCGGTGCTCGGCGTTTGCAAGTCGGACCGCCGGCGCACCGACATGTAGTCCGGCTGCCAGCCATTGGCCGTCAGCAGAGTCATCGCATGCCGTTCCAGCGCAACCACGTCATGCTGGCCGGCGCGCACTTCCGCGGCCATCGCATTGAGCGCCTGGTACAACTGTGGCGCGGTGGCGCGTTCCTGTTCCGACAAGTACATGTTGCGCGACGACAGCGCCAGCCCGTCGTCGGCGCGAAAGGTTTCGGCGGCGATGATGGTGGTGGGCAGCGCAAATTGACGCGACATATTGCGCACGATCATCAGCTGCTGGTAATCCTTTTTGCCGAACACCGCCACGCTCGGTTGCACGCACGAAAATAGCTTGAGCACGACAGTGGTGACGCCGGTAAAAAAGCCCGGGCGGAATTCACCTTCCAGCGTATTGCCCAGATCGTCGGGCGGCTTCACACGGAATTCCTGCGGCTCGGGATACAGGTCTTTTTCGGTCGGTGCGAACAAGACATAGACGCCTTCCTTTTCGAGTTTCTCGACATCCGACTGGAACGTGCGCGGATATTGGTCGAAGTCTTCGTTCGGTCCGAACTGCAAGCGGTTGACGAAAATCGACGCGACCACCGGATCACCATGCTTCCTGGCCAGCTTGATCAGCGACAGATGGCCATCATGCAGATTGCCCATCGTGGGGACGAAGGCAGTACGTAACTGGCCGCGCAACTGGTCGCGCAAATCGTCGATCGAGGAAATGATTTTCATGGATATCCAAAAGCAGGGTGAAAAAAGGAAAAGAACAATCAGCCAGGCGAGTATGCCAGCCGGACATAGATAGGCGCAAACGGTTCGGCCTGAGTAATCTCGATCAGGCTTTCCTTGGCCAGTTCCAGCAGGGCGACGAAGTTCACCACCAGCACCGGAATGCCGCGCACGGTATCGAACAGGTCGGTGAACTCGACGAAGCGCTGGCTTTGCAGGCGGCGCAGGATCGCACTCATGTGCTCGCGCACCGACAGTTCTTCGCGGCTGATCTTGTGATGTTCGTTGAGCCGGGTTCGCTTGATCACATCGGCCCAGGCCGATTGCAGATCAACCACGGCGACATCGGGCCAGCGGATGACCAGTGCCTGCTCGATAAAAATCTCCGTCCGGAAGTAGTCGCGCCCGATCTGCGGTACCGCATCGAGCTGGTAAGCGGCCAGCTTCATCTGTTCGTATTCGAGCAGCCGACGGACCAGTTCGGCGCGCGGGTCGCCGGTCTCGTCGTTGTCGGCCTTGCGCGGTGGCAGCAGCATCCGCGATTTGATTTCAATGAGCATCGCCGCCATCAGCAGGTATTCGGCGGCCAGTTCGAGATTGCTCAGACGGATCTGGTCGACATAGGCCAGATACTGGCGCGTCACTTGCGCCATCGGGATATCGAGGATGTTGAAGTTTTGCTTGCGGATCAGGTAGAGCAGCAAGTCGAGCGGACCTTCGAATGCCTCCAGAAAAACTTCCAGCGCATCCGGCGGGATGTAGAGGTCAGTGGGCAGTTTGAACAGCGGCTCGCCATACAGGCGTGCGTAACCGTTGCCTTCTTCCGGAGCAAGCGCCAGCGCAGGACTTGCTGCCCGCATCGTTACAGCTTGTTCTGGTACACGTACGGTTGTTGTGCGACTTTCGAGTCGCTGGTGCGCTCCTGGCTATCGAGGTCGCGTGGTGCCTTGTCCCACAGCAGGGCGCGGCCGGCACGTTGCTGCTCTTCGAGTTGCGGATTCTTCTTTTTGAGGTCGGTGATGAAGAGCGTGATCTCGGATTCGTAGCGCTGGAATTGTTTGGTGAATTTCATGGGGCTCTTTGCGACTGGTTGGCGGCAACCGGCATTTTACCTTGTTCGTCGCTGCCAGCGCTGAAAATGCTGGCCAGGTGGAATGCCGCATCGAGGTTGTCGACGCAATGGGTTTCGCCCAGCCGGTCGAGGAAGCCGGAGCGTTCCATTTGCGCGCGCGGTTGCCGGTTGGCACCACACAAAATTAATTGCCCGCCATGCCGGTGCAAGGCCCGGCGGATTGTGTCAAGCGCATCGAGACCGGTCGAATCGATGCTGATCAGCTGATGCAGTTCGAGGATCAGCACCCGCTCCGGAACCGCCTGCGGCTCGATCAGCAATTCGAGCTTGCCGACCGCGCCAAAAAACAGCGAGCCATAAATCGCATACGCACGCACGCCCGGCAGCTGGCGGCTATCCGTGAGCGGCACGATCTGCGTCAGGTCGGAAATCCGGTAAATGAAGAATACGCAGGCCAGTACCAGCCCGACTTCGACAGCGGTGGTCAGGTCGACGATGACGGTCAGCAAAAATGTTGCCAGCATCAGAATGCGATACGGCAGCGACAACCGCCGCAAGCGCGCGAACTCGTGCCACTCGCCCATGTTCCAGGCCATGTAGAGCAGGATCGCGGCCAGTGTCGGTAGCGGCACGTCGTACGCCAGCGGTGCCGCGAACAGGATCAGCAGCAACAGCGTGAGCGCATGCACGATGCCGGAGACCGGCGAGGTCGCACCGCTACGAATATTGGTGACGGTGCGGGCAATGGTGCCGGTGGCCGGCATGCCGCCAAAAAACGGCGTGATGAAATTGGCCACACCCTGCGCCATCAATTCCTGATTCGGATCATGGCGGGTATCGATCAGGCCATCGGCGATGCGTGCGCACAGCAGTGATTCGATCGCCCCCAGCAAGGCAATCGTCAGAGTCGGTGCGAACAGTTGCTTGACCAGGGCCCAGCTGAAGTCAGGCAGTACGAATACCGGCAAGCCTTGTGCGATACCGCCGAAGCGGCTGCCGATGGTTTCGACCGGCAATGCCAGCAGCGCACTGGTCAGCGTGGCCAGCAACAGCACCACCACGCTGCCCGGAATGATGCTGCAGCGTCGCCGCCAGTGCGGATGTGACAGCTCAGAAGTGAGCGAAGATCGTCCCAGCCGCGACCAGCCGATCAGCAAAAACAGTGACAGCAGCGCCAGGATCAGCGATGGCCAATGCGTGGTCGGCGCATGCTGCGCCAGCATCTGCAACTGGGCAAAAAAATCACCCGGCATGCGCGTGATCCTGAGTCCGAAAAAATCCTTCAGCTGCGACAACGCAATCAGCACCGCAATGCCGTTGGTAAAGCCGATCACGATCGGCAGCGGAGTGTAGCGGATCAGCGACCCGAGCCGGAAGGTGCCCATCGCAAACAGCAGGATACCGGCGCAACTGGTCGAGATCAGCAAATTGGCCAGACCGTATTTTTCGATGATGCCGTAGACGACGACGATGAAGGCACCGGCTGGTCCGCCGATCTGCACACGGGATCCGCCCAGTGCTGAAATTAAAAAGCCGGCAATGATCGCGGTGAACAGGCCGGCTTCCGGCTTGACCCCGGAGGCAATCGCGAACGCCATCGCCAGCGGGAGCGCCACGACGCTGACAGTGACGCCGGCAAGGATGTCATTGCGCAGGCGCTGCGGACTGTAGTCGGCGAGCGTATCGAGCAGGACAGGATGAAACCGGAAGCGAAAGGATGCCATGCCATGTCCCTTGAAAGGCAGGCAACAGGTCATGCCTGCGGGTCAGGTCATTGTGCACGGTAGTCGTGCCAGCTTTCAAGGAAAAGCGCTGAAGGCAACCGGCAAAGCGATCTAATTGTGCACAATCAGACTGCTTCGCCGTAATGAGCCCGTGCGTTAGCTCACGCGCATGCCCGGTTCGGCACCTGGCCATGGCTGCAGGATGTAAATACCGGGGCTGGCTTTTTCATCGGCAGCCGACGCGGCCAGTACCATGCCTTCAGAAATCCCGAACTTCATTTTGCGTGGCGCGAGATTGGCGACCATCACGGTCAGTTTGCCGATCAGTTCTTCGGGTTGATACGATGATTTGATGCCCGAGAAGACATTGCGCAGTCGGCCTTCGCCGACATCGAGAGTGAGCCGCAGCAGTTTGTCGGAACCCTCGACGGCTTCGCAGTTGACGATGCGGGCGATACGCAGATCGACCTTGGCGAAGTCGTCGATCTTGATTTCGTTGGTGGCGACGACCGGCGCGGCAGTGATCACTGCGGCCGGTGTCGCCACCGGCGCGGCGACGCCCGCCGCAACCGGCGGCTCGAACAGCGCATCAAGCATCTTCGGATCGACCCGCTGCATCAGGTGCACGAACGGATGGATCTGATGCTGATGCGGCAGCGACTTGCTGACATCGGACCAGGTCAGCGGCGCGATATCGAGCATGGTCTCGACCTGCCTGGCCAGCGCCGGCAACACCGGTTTCAGATACAGCGTCAGGATGCGGAATGCTTCAAGCAAGCGGCTGCAGACTTCCTGCAGGCGGTCGTCGTTGTCGGTGTTCTTGGCCAGTTCCCACGGTTTGTTGGCATCGACATACGCATTGATACGGTCGGCCTGTTCCATGATCAGGCGCAGCGCCTTGCCGTATTCGCGGCCGTCGTACAGCGCATGAATCTCATCGGCCACATCGCGCAAGCCGAACAGGAAAGTGTCGGAGGTGGTGGCCCAGTTGGTCACCACATGTCCTTCGAAACGCTTGGTAATAAAGCCGGCCGAACGGCTGGCGATGTTGACGTATTTGCCGATCAGGTCGCTATTGACGCGGGCCACGAAGTCATCCGGATTGAAGTCGACATCCTCGACCTTGGCGCTCAGTTTGGCGGCGATGTAATAACGCATCCATTCCGGGTTCATGCCGATGTCGAGGTAGCGCAATGGCGAAATACCGGTGCCGCGCGACTTCGACATCTTCTCGCCGCTGACCGTGATGAAGCCGTGCACAAACACATTGTTGGGCACTTTGCGTCCGGCAAAGTGCAGCATCGCCGGCCAGAACAGCGTGTGGAAATAGGTGATGTCCTTGCCGATGAAGTGATATTGCTCGGTCGCGGGATTGGCCATGAAGGCATCGAAGTCGCGGCCGGTCTTGTCGAAATAATTTTTCAGCGAGGCCAGGTAACCGATCGGTGCATCCAGCCAGACATAAAAATATTTGCCGGGTGCATCAGGAATTTCGATGCCGAAATACGGTGCATCGCGGCTGATATCCCAGTCGCCCAATCCGCTTTCCTTGTCGTCCTTGCCTTCGAGCCATTCGCGCGCCTTGTTGGCGACTTCGGGCTGCAAGCGACCTTCCTTGAAGGCCCATTCGCGCAGGAAGTCGACGCATTTCTGGTCAGATAACTTGAAGAAAAAATGCTCCGATGATTTCATCACCGGCACCGCACCCGACAAGGCCGAGTACGGATTCTTCAGTTCGGTCGGGGCATACACCGCACCGCAGACTTCGCAAGAGTCACCGTACTGGTCCTTGGCACCGCACTTCGGACATTCGCCCTTGATGTAGCGGTCGGCCAGAAACATGTTCTTGACCGGGTCAAAAAACTGCTCGATGGTCTTGGTCGTGATCAGTTCGGCGTTGTCGCGCAGGCTGCGATAGATTTCTTTCGACAGCTCATGGTTTTCTGCGCCATCGGTCGAATGCCAGTTGTCGAAAGCGATATGGAAGCCTTCGAGCGGCGCCTGCCGGCCGGCCGCGATGCGGGCTACAAATTCCTGCGGTGTCACGCCGGCCTTGTCAGCAGCGATCATGATTGGCGCGCCATGGGCATCATCGGCGCAGACAAAATGCACTTCATGGCCCTGCATGCGCTGGAAACGCACCCAGATATCCGCCTGGATGTATTCCATGATGTGGCCGATGTGGAAGGCTGCATTGGCGTAGGGCAGGGCGGTGGTGACGAATAGCTGGCGTGGCGAAGTGGCGCTCATGAGCAATGCACAGTGTAATAAGTAAAGTCGTGATTCTAGCAGTGCGGCCTGGTAGCGGCTAACCGTGGAGTAAATCGGTGTGGCGGTGCAATGCCCGTTGGTTATTGCACCGGCTGAGTTCACGAGTGCTGCTGTAGCGTCGCGCCAGCAAGCCGGCGCGGTAAAATGCGCCTTTCCCTCATTGGCGACGCCGCAACCCGGCGTCGATCCCTCTCGCCATGATTGTTCGCACCCGCTTTGCTCCCAGCCCGACCGGCTATCTCCACCTCGGTGGCGCCCGTACAGCCTTGTTTGCCTGGGCCTATGCGCGCCACTTTGGTGGCACGTTCATCCTGCGCATCGAAGATACCGATCTTGAACGCTCGACGCCGCAAGCGGTGCAAGCGATTCTTGATGGCATGGCGTGGCTTGGATTGCAGCACGACGAAGGCCCGTTCTATCAGATGCAGCGCATGGACCGCTATCGCGAAGTGGTGGCCCAGTTGCTTGCCAGTGGCAGCGCCTATCACTGTTATTCATCGCCAGCCGAAGTCGAGGCGATGCGTGAGCGCCAGCGTTTGGCCGGCGACAAGCCGCGCTATGACGGCACCTGGCGGCCCGCGCCCGGCAAGACTTTGCCGCCGGTGCCGGCTGATCGTCAGCCGGTAGTGCGCTTTTGTAATCCGCTTGATGGCGAAGTCACCTGGGTCGATCTGGTCAAGGGGCCGATTACGATCGCCAACCGCGAAATGGATGACCTTGTGATCGCCCGCCCGGATGGCACGCCGACCTACAATTTTTGCGTGGCCGTTGATGATTCGGACATGGAAATCACCCACGTCATTCGTGGTGACGATCATGTCAACAACACGCCGCGCCAGATCAACATCCTGCATGCGTTGGGTGCGAAGTTGCCGGAATACGGCCACTTGCCGATGATCCTCGGCACTGATGGCGAGAAGCTGTCGAAGCGCCATGGCGCAGTCAGCGTGATGGATTATCCGGCGCAGGGTTTTTTGCCGGAAGCGATGCTGAATTATCTGGCGCGGCTGGGCTGGAGTCATGGCGACGAAGAGATTTTTTCGATGGCGCAATTCATTGAATGGTTTGACCTCGACCACCTGTCGAAGTCGCCGGCCCAGTTCAATCCCGAAAAACTGGCATGGGTCAACAACCACTACATCAAACACACTGACGACGTCGAGCTGGCTGAGCTGGTGCGTCCGTTGATGGTCGACGCGCTGTTCGACGGCAGTCCCGACCTGGCCCGTGCCATCGGTCTGATGAAGGAGCGCGCCAATACCTTGATTGAAGTGGCCAGCGCGACGATGCTTTTCTATCGTCAGCCGCAACCTGATGCAGCGTTGCTGTCACAGCATCTGACAGAGGCAGTCAAACCGGCATTAGCCGACTTTGCCGCGCGGTGCGAGACGGTTGAATGGAGCAAAGCGACGATTGCTGCGATGATCAAGGAAGTTCTGGCCTGCCATGGGTTGAAGATGCCGCAACTGGCGATGCCTTTGCGGCTGTTGCTAACGGGCCAGTTGCAGACGCCGGCGATCGATGCGGTGATCGAATTGTTTGGTCGTTCGCTGATACAAAAGCGCCTTGCAAGTGGTCAGGAATAATTTGCCGAATAGGATTTACAGGCGCCGAATTCCTCGGCTATAATTCGGCCTCTGTCGTACGGGGGTATAGCTCAGCTGGGAGAGCGCTTGCATGGCATGCAAGAGGTCATCGGTTCGATCCCGTTTACCTCCACCAGCATCTTGATGATGTCGGGGCTACGAACAGAGTAGTAAAGTAGAAAATAGTAACGGCCAGTACGGACAGTTTCTGTCCCCATCGTCTAGAGGCCTAGGACATCACCCTTTCACGGTGAGTACAGGGGTTCGAATCCCCTTGGGGACACCAGGATAAAAAATAGCCACACGTAGTGTGGCAATTTTTTTTGTAGCAGAAGCATCAAAAGACCAAGCGCATGCGCTTGGGGGGATTCGAAGGGTTCGGCTTGCAAGCCGAACCGCGGCCCGCAGAATGTGGGCGAATCCCCTTGGGAGCGCCCCGATGAGCTCTTTTGAAGCGGGTACTAAAAAGTTCTAAAATGCAGCACCGGCCAGTACGGACAATTTCTGTCCCCATCGTCTAGAGGCCTAGGACATCACCCTTTCACGGTGAGTACAGGGGTTCGAATCCCCTTGGGGACACCAAGATAAAAAAGGGCCACACGAAAGTGTGGCTCTTTTTTTTGCCGACTACGCATCAAAAGACCACGCGCCTGCGCGTGGGGGGATTCGAAGGGTTCGGCTTGCAAGC
>JBLHMB010000003.1:0-152436 GCA_047621665.1 Bradyrhizobium sp.
GGTACCTAATGCGCTAAAAGGGTATGCGATTGCGCTTCGACCGGTCTGTGATGAAGACGGGTTTTACCACGCGTATTTTTGCCATCAACGCTTCATGAAAATCGATTTGCGAGAAAAAATCGACGCAGAATGTGTCACCTATGTCCTGGTACATGTGTCACCCATGTCTCCAGTCCATACACTTCGCCAAAAAGAAGGTAACCAAGAAAAAGGCGACCGCGAAGCGGCTGCCCTGCGGATTCCCAAAAGCCGGAGCCAGTCAGGGGGAGTGCCGCAAACTCGCTTCGCTCAGACATGCGTCACTCTTATCCCCTGACTGGCTCCGGCTTTTGGCAGCTGCTTCAATGCGGAACAGGTCAACGTCAAAAACCACATCAACAACAACAACAACAACAACAACAACAACAACTTTAACTTCAACTTCAACTTCAACTTCAACTTCAACTTCAACCACAGCGTCTGTTCTTCCCGTCAAATTTCCGGAGCGCGGTTTTGCTGACCGTCGCAAGCCACACCGGCAGCAACCAGGGTCAGAGTTTTTTTTCGCAGGCCTTATCGCGAAAATTACTCTGACCCTGCTTGCGGGTTCGGAGCGTTTGCCGTCCAATTTCCTTGCCGGAGTTGCTGATCCGGAGCGCTTGCCGTCCGAATTCCCTGCCGGGGTTGCTGATTCGGCTACTGCCCTTCCCGTCAAACTCCGGTAACGCGGCTTTGCTAACCGTCGCAAGCCACATCGGTAGCAACCAGGGTCAGAGTTTTTTTCGCAGGCCTTATCGCGAAAATTACTCTGACCCTGTTTGCGGGTTCATAGCACTGGCCATCAAATTGCCGAGCTGAGGTTGCTCAATTGACTGCCACAACCAAGCCAGGGACAGCCACTCCGTGAGCTCATTAAACACGCATCACTCAAGCACGTTCAAAGACGACTCACCGGTCTGTAAGACCAGCGTGTATCAAACCCACCTCAAAACTCTTTTTGGCCACACCCTAAAGTTGGTTCATGCCAAACCGTTAAGAGAATAGTCATTTTACTTTTGGTATCAATTTTTGATATTTAGTTGGTGTCTGCCGTTGTGTACCTCTGTTCAATCGATTCACTCTCGCAACCACCAATTAAATCACTCTTCACATCGCCTTAATAGATTAGCTATCAAAAAGAAATTTTCACAATTGCAATCATGAACCGGGCTTCGTTCGCACTCTTGCGACCTAAAAACTGAGGACACCATGAAGATCCAAACAAAACTGATTATTTCTTTCGCCGTCCTTGCAAGCATGGTCTTGCTGGTAGCCGCCATTGCTCTGAATGCGATATCCAAAGAAAATGACCACTTCTCCCAATACGTTCATGGGATCAAGGCCCGTGGCACGGAGGCGGAAAAATTTCGCCGCGCCGTCGACGAACGGGCGATTGCCGTGCGTAATCTGGTTCTTGTCACCAAGCCGGCAGACCTCGCACTAGAAACTGAACTGGTTAAAGCTGCCCACGCGCGGGTCGGTGAACACCTAAGCAAATTAAAAGAGATGCTCGCCAAGGCAACCGATGTCAGCGAAAAAGGTCGTCTGATGGTGGTCGACATGGATAAACTCGAAGGAAAATACGCACCAGTAGCACTGGCAATCGTGGACCTCGCGCTGAAGAAAAAAACGCAGGAAGCCATTGCGATGATGAACGACGAATGTCGCCCCCTGCTGGCATCGATCATCAAGCTATCCGCCGAATATGCAACCGTCTCCGAGACGCGCTCGGCCCAACTAATTGATGAGTCGCAAGCCAATTATGTCGCGCAAAAAATTCTGCTCATCGCTGTCGGTCTACTGGGTTTGTGTTTTGCTGCAGTCACTGGCGTGCTGGTCACACGCAGCATCACCCGGCCGATCAATCAGGCAGTACAGTTAGCCGATGCTGTTGCCAAGGGCGATCTGACTATGCAGGTCGATATCAAAGGCAAGGATGAAACGGCAAAACTCCTCGTCTCGCTCAAATCCATGCAGGAGAGCCTTTATCAAGTGGTCGCGGGCGTGCGTCAAAACGCCGAAAGCGTGGCCACTGGCAGCGCACAAATTGCAGAAGGTAATCTGGACCTGAGTCAGCGCACGGAAGAGCAAGCCTCTGCGCTGGAAGAAACGGCATCGTCCATGGAGGAACTGGGGTCGACAGTACGCCAGAATGCTGACAACGCTAAACAGGCAAGTCAGCTCGCGCTCGGCGCCTCGGCGGTGGCCTTCGAAGGCGGCAGGGTCGTCAATCAGGTGGTCGAGACAATGAAAGGGATCAACGACTCGTCAAGACGCATCGCCGATATCATCAGCGTCATTGATGGCATCGCCTTCCAGACCAATATTCTTGCTCTGAACGCAGCGGTTGAAGCCGCCCGCGCCGGTGAACAGGGACGGGGCTTTGCCGTGGTCGCGTCAGAAGTGCGCAGTCTGGCGCAACGCAGCGCTGATGCGGCCAAAGAAATCAAGAGCCTCATCGGGACAAGTGTCGAGCGCGTGGTGGAAGGCACCACTCTGGTCGATAAAGCCGGTGCCCGAATGACGGAAATCGTCGACTCGATCAAACGTATCACCGACATCATGACGGAGATCAGCGCAGCGAGCATTGAGCAAAGCACCGGCGTTAGTCAGGTGAGCGAAGCGGTGAGCCAGATGGATCAGGCAACTCAACAAAATGCAGCGCTGGTAGAGCAAAGTGCAGCGGCGGCTGAAAACTTGAAAGATCAGGCCAGAGCGCTGGTCCAGTCGGTCGCCATATTCAAATTAACTGCGCAGCAAGATGCTGATAACAGCTTTGCGCACGAACTGGAGCGTCGCAGTCCCAACAGAGCCAGTAATGTGAGCCGCCCTGCCTTCAAACTGGTCACTGCACCGACACAAAAAACCAACGTCGCGACCGCTCCCTCTGTCTCGAACCTGACGTGACACAAAGCCAGCAGACGCAGCGCCTGAACACCGCTGCGGTCAGTTGCCGGGTCACTCCCGGCTTGTCAACATCTGCCCGCCCGAAAAACCACGAAACGCAATAATTGTTGCTCCGAATCCGCCAGCAGGATCTGCCTATTTGTGCGCTGACACCCGCCTGCTGCCCTCTACTGCAACATGAACGTCTCATACTCCAGCAACCCCAGCGTGCGCGAGAGCATCGCCAACCCCGCCAGCACCACCACCAGCAACGCCAACGCAAAGCCGTAGCCATAAAACGCCGGCCCAAGCTGCACCGACACCAGCGTGAACGCCAGATTCAAGACCACAAACGTGCCGCACAAGGCCAGCACAATGCGGCGCTTGTCGAGGTAAAAGAAGACATTCAGGATGCCCAGCAACACCACCTGCAAACCGGCGGCAATCACGTCGATGTATAGCAGCGGCAAATACAGCGTCGATATTCCCAACCATTTGAGCGTCGCCTCACCGATCACGATCAGCAGCAGCGTCGCGATGGTCTGGATCTTGATGATTTCAAAAATCCCCAGCCGTATGGTTTCGACCATGCCGTTACGGGCTTCCTCGATCGCTTCGAGCGAACCGCCACTGCGCACTGCCTGATAGAACTTGTCGTAGTACTCGACAAAATCGGTCTCCATGCGCAACAGGAAAATCGCCATGCCGGGAATGATCGACAGGTAAGCCAGGAACACCGGCAAGTCGTAAATCACCGAGGCCCGCAGCGGACCAATGATGGCCTGACTGGTGTCGGTGTTGAACCAGAACACGAACTTGTCGACCCAGACGCCGAGGTTGTACAGCAAGCCGATACATAGCAGCGTCGGGTACATCAGCTTGCGCTCGAAAAACTCGAACGAGATGAATCGTTGCGCCGGATAATTGCGCAGGATCAGGATCGTCATGCACATCAGCAGCAAGGCCTGACCAATCACGAAACCCGCCATCAATCCCTCCAGCCCGAACGGTCGCATCGCCAGTGCGGCCAGTACCGTGATGGTATAGCCCAGCAAATACATCCAGACAATTTCTTTGTACTGCTTCATCCCGGATAAAAAAATTGTCGCGATCCAGATGTTGGACATGACGACGAATGCCGCCAGCAGCAGCAAGCGGTACATCACGCTTTGCCCGGGGAACAGAAACAGCACACACAACAGGCCGGCAAGCCCGCCAACCACCGTCACTGCCAGTGTCACTGCATGGAAATTAGTCAGAATGACGTCGCTGTTTTTTTCGAACAGCCGGTCCGCCGTAAAGCGCGTGAATGCCAGCTGAAACGGCCCGGTAAAAATCAGCGAGGCGGCAATCACGTAAGTAATGCTGACCTGGAATTGCACGATCAGCAGGTTCGGCAACACGATCGCAAAACTCAGTACACCGATGATCAGGATGCCGACGATCGACAGCACCCATGGGCCCGAGCTGATCACGGCCGCATAGGTGTAAGCCTGCATCAGCGACAGCAGGCTGTCGCGCTTGAGTATCTTGCGTAGTTCGAATCCGATTCCGGCCATGTCGTCTCAGTTCCTCAGCGATTTTTTTTTACTGCGGGCGAATGCATCGGACATGTGGTCGCGGGCCCGGCCGGTTGGTCGGCCTGCTGCAGCGATTTGTCATACAGCTGGCGATAGTCGGCGAACATCAGATCCTGGGTGTAGTACCTTTCGACCCGCGCGATGCCGGCAGCCTGCGCCGCCTGCCAGCGCACCGTATCGGTCAGCAGCGAGACAGCCGCCCTCGCCAGTACTTGCGGTTGCGCGATACCAACGATGGCACCGGCAACACCCAGCGCCTGATCCTCTTCGTCCAGCCCATGGATCAACTGGCGGCACGAACCGACATCGGTGGCGACTGCCGGCACACCCGCAGCAAAGCCTTCCAGCAAGACCAGCGGCAAGGCTTCGCTAATGCTCGACAACACTACCAGCCCGATTTGCGGCATCAAAGCATCGACTTTTTGAAACCCGAGAAACTTGATCGTGTCCTGCAAGTCCAGTCCTTCAGCGATGCTGCGGCATTCCTCGGCGTAGTCCGGATCTTCGTCTTCCGGGCCGGCGATCCAGCCCTGGGCCCCTGGCATCAGGTTGACCACCGTGCGCATCGCACGGATGAAGGTCTTCACATCCTTGATCGGCACCACCCGGCCGATCAGGCACAACACCGGTGGCGGCGTAGTTGGACGCAATGCGCGCAACGCGGCAAAACGCGGCAGGTCAATGCCGTTCGGAATATTGCGGGTCCGTCCGGCCAGCGCACCATCACTGACCTGGCGTAGCCGGTTGGTTTCGTACAGCGCAACGATGTCAGCGGCGGCCTCGTAACACATCCGCCCCAACGCTTCGAAGAAGCGGATCCACAGATCACGGAAGTACGACAGCTGCGAGGCATCTTTCTCGAATACGCCGCGGTTATCGCGAATCCATTCGCTCTGGAACAAATCGATCTTGCGTTCTTTCGTGTAGATGCCGTGCTCGGAGAGAATCAGTGGCCGGCCGCTTTGCTGCGTCAGCAAGGCACCAAGAAATCCCGCATAGCCGGTCGAAATACTGTGATAAGCGCGGGCCGGGATGAGCTGGCGTGCCACCCGCGCCAGCGTCCAGACCGGCGTATGCATGATGCGCACGGTCCAGAAATAATCGACGAATGACGGGTCGGTGCAATACGTGCGGTAATTCTCGGCAATGGATTGCCACGACAGCTGGCTGTACAGGAACGAAGCTTCATCGAGCGCACCGCCATCCTGCATCAACGGCAGCAGCGCATGCAGCGACGCGGAAATGTCACCCTGCGGCGCAGCGGCACGCACCGGCGCACGCAGTTGCTGGTGCAGCGCCTCCATCTGCGCGTAGGCGGCGACATCGCCACCCTGCGGCAGGACCGGCGGCGCAGCATGGCGCTCGTGCAAGAAATGCGCTTCGAAGTGCACGACATTGTCCGGCATCGCATATTTCGGATCGCCGTAATCATCACGCCGGCTGCCGATGAAACAGATACCGAAGCGTATCTGCGGAAAGCCACGGATGAGCTGGTTGACCCAGCTGGAGACACCACCACTGACATACGGGAAGGTGCCTTCAAGTAGCAGCATCACATCGCAATCGGCGGCACGGCGGGCTATCGTGGCATCAGGTTTCAAACGTGACCACCTTTTTGCGGGAGGGTATGTGGAACAAGCGGTGGAACAAGCGGTGGAACAAGCGGTGGAACAAGCGGCGGCACCGGCACAGCCTGGCTGCCAGCGGATAATTCGGGACGCCAGAAGCGCCGGCTTTGCGCCAGCGCCGGCACACCCGGCTGATCGGCCAGTTGGTCGAACAGCTCACGCACTTCGCCATAGCGACGCTGCAGGAAGCGCAGCTCGGCCAGATACGGCAACAGGCGTTCGCGCGCAAAGTTGCCCTCGCGCGCTTGAGCCAGTGCCCGCCCGGCGGCATCGACATCGCCGCTGAACAATTCAAGGCGCGTCAGCAGGAACCAGACACCGGCATCCCCGGACTGCAACTGCAAGGCCCGCAGCGCGAACTTACGTACCTGTCCGGCAGAAAAACTGCGCATGTCGCCTTGCACCAGATCCTGATAAATCAACTCCCAGTACAACTCAGCGACCAGCTTGCTCAAGCGGAACTGTTCGGCGGCCTGCACGGACCGGTCGAGCCGGTGCCGGCTGTCCAGAATCCGTTGGGTAATCTGTTTTTCCTTGCTGTCGAGGATGCCGTAGGCCAGCAAGCGCATGTCGTCGGCCGGGTCAGCCAGCATCGTGCGCAGCAGGCTGCCGGTGGCTCGCGCCGGCGTATCCTGAACGGCAGCCAGCGCTTTCAGACGCTGGTCCAGCGGGGTCTGATTGTTACCCAACTGCGCGCGCACCTGGCCGCCGCGAAACCCGGTACCTTCGTGATTGCGGTGGGTCATAAAACGCAATGGATCGATGGTCTCGAACGGCTGCTGGCTCACTGATCGCGGCAGCCAGAATCCGAGCAGCAAACCGCCCGTCACGCACACCAGCCCGACCAGCGGCATGAAAAAATTGAAGGCAAACAAGTACGCCAGCACCCAGCCGCGCGGACGCCGGTAGCGCGCCGGGATCAGTAATATCAGCACCAGCGCCAGCAGTGCGCACCCGAGCGCATGCAGCAGCAAATAACTGCAGATCAGCGCGGCACTGTGACTGCCGGCAAACAGTAATCCGATCGACGTGAACTCGAACGACAACCCCAGAAAAAGCAGCTTATACAGCACAGCGACGCACCAGTCCGAGCAAGGTCTCTGCCGCATCGGCATGGCTTAACCGGGCGACATGGGTGGTGATATGGCTACTGGCGAAGCCGCCGCCAAACTGCTGCTGCAAGGCCGATTCGATGCGCAGAAGATAACCATCGACCGCCGCCACCGAAGCCAGCGGCAACAAGGTAATGAGTGCCACATGCCTGCTGCCGACCAGCTCCCACGACAAGTCGACACCACGTTTAAGCCGCTTGACCTGCTCGAAGCGATCCAGCGATTGCTCGTCCTTACCGAACACCAGTGCCACCAGCGATGTTTCGATACCCGCTTCGATGCGGATACGCTGCAACCGCATCAGGTCCAGTGCCATCTCCGGTGGACAATCAGGCACCTTCTCCAGCACCGCGCACACCGTATGACCGAGCCGCACACCATCGGCGTAGTAGCCGATCAGCACCGATAGCAATTGCAGCGCGTCGTCATTGAGCGCAAAAAACGGCAGCTTTTCGACCACCAGCAAACCAACCGTAGCGCTACCCGACGGCAGCAGCGGCGCGCAGATCAGGTAACGGCTGACACTGCGATCAGCCGGGGCGATATCGATGGTCTGCACATGGGCCAGCCGTCCTTGCGCGAGGCAGTAGCGCACCAGCGGATCGGTCTGGTCCAGCGCAACGGGTTCGCCAAGAAAGGCAGCGGGCGTGCTGGCGTAGCGATCGGCAGCGGCGATCCCGTACAGGGCGGCGATTTCGAGCTGGCAGCTCTGGCCGAGCAACTGCATGAATTCGCTCGCCCCGGGCAAGCCAACCTCATTGGCAGGATCCTGGCTGGCTGTCAGCTGGCGCAAGCGCGCCAGCGTTTCGCGCAGTGTCAGTGGTTTGGCCAGCAAATCCTGTTCGAGCCGCTCATGCGACAGGCGTAGCAGGAAGTGGTTGTTGGTCAACGTATTGAGACGTTCGTCGAGGTAGGCATTGACCGCGCGCAGGCGCCGCGTGCGCGCCGACCAGATATCGGAAAACTGACCGCATACGAGTGTCAGCACCAGGCCACCAAGAAAAAAGACTTTCGGAAATTCCGGTTGCACCAGACTTACCGCCGGCGCGACGGTCGCAGCCAGCATCGGCAACAGCAAATCAAGGCAGATGAATGTCACCACAGCCGTTACGCCGATAGCGGTACCGTAACGCATCGCCAGCAAGGCCGGCACGATCCATAGCCACGGAAATTGCTGGTTCAACCCGAGCGGATCCTGTGGCGCGATCCAGTAACTCAGCGCGAACGCCAGCGCGCACAGAAAAATCGCTTCCAGTGCGGCCAGACTCCAGGACCAGGCCGGTGCTACGCCGGTCCGAATCGGTGGCGTTGGCGGTAACACGCGCCGGCTCAGGTCGCGCCAGGAGAACGCCATCGTTCAGCGCGCCGCAACCAGTAACGGTTTGAGCAGCTTGGCAACCAGTTTCTGCGCCACCCCCGACAGGGACTCGCGACTCCAGCCGGTACTGCCACCGGCCGCCGCCCATAGCACCTGGCCGCTTTGCACATCGATCAGTTGCAGCGTCACACCGGCCGCCGGTTCGCCATCAATGCCGACCTTGTAACGCCATTCATCGACGCTGCCGGCCAGCGCGTAGCGGATGTTTTCGCTGCGGGCCCAGGCCAGTGCCGCATCGAACTGCTTGCGGTCCATCGGCTCGAACAGCGTCTCGGTATTGAGCGCGGTCGGATAGCGGCGCAAGTTACTGATGCCATCGACCCGCAACAGGCTTTCAGCAATCGACTCGGCACGCAGGCCGGCCTGCGGTGTCTCGGTCTGATTTACGAACGGCAGGATGGCCCACGTGGCTCCGGCTTCGAGCGCCGGCGCGGGGCCGACATGCAACGTGGAACAGGCACCCGACAGACCGATAACAGCGGCCAGCAAAAGTGAGCGGAACAGACGACGGGAGTGTTGTTTCATAGTGACCTCTAAAAAAACCATTGGTAATCCAGTCCGAATTCCTGACTGCCTTGCGGAGACGCCGCACTGCCGCTGGAACGCAGCCCGCGCAACGTCATCAAGTCTTGCCCCAATACGCTGCCGGCGATGCCGGCACGCAGGTTGTAGCCACGGCCGCTGACATCGCTGTGCGTCAGCCCGAACTCGGTGTACGGTCGCCAGGCGCGGGTATAACGGGTCTCGATCACGGTGCCCAGTCCGAGGCTGATGCCGACCAGCCGCTCGTTGACCGGCAGCACGCGGAACCTGGTCAGATCGGTACCGGCCGGCAGCATGCTGCCGACCAGTGCATCGACCTGATTGCGGTCGCGATAGGCGGAACCGGAGGCGAACGCGCGCAACGTGATATTCGGATATTCCAGGCGCAAGTGAGTACCAACTTCGGCGTTCCAGTTGCCGCCGCTGCCGAGCACATTGCCGGCCTGCGATGCATATCGGTGCCAGGCCAGCCCAAGCCGCAAATACTCAGCGCGACTCAGTGCATAAGTCACGCTGGACTCAACGCCATCACGCATTGCCGCGACCCGCAGCAGCGCCGATTCGGTAGCCAGCTGGCGCACGCCCAGCGTACCGGCCACGCCAACCGCTGGCGACAGCGTCAGGCTGTAGTCAAGACGCAGGCCGGTATTGCTGCCGGCACCCTGGCGCTGCTGTACGGTGGCCGACACGGTGCCGTCGTCGAGCTGCTTGCGCAAGGTCAGTTCCAGCTGACGATCCGGGCCGGGCAGGTTCACCAGCGCGGTGTCGTCGAGGCTGCGGTACTGGCGATCGATGAGCGCAACGGTCAGCTTCAGTCCGGGTGTGAGATTAACGCTGGTCTGTAATTCGACTTCGCGGGCCGACAGCGGCGACACCGTCAGCTGGTTCATGGTCGCCGAAAAACTGGCCGGCTGTCCGGTCGTCATCGTGGTCAGGCGCACGTGCAGATCTTCATCCGACGGCAACCGCGCCAGCTGATCGAATGCCAGCGTCTGCGCCAGCCCCGGCCGACCGGCGCGCTGTGCCGCTTCAATGCGGTCATACATCGGCAACCAGTCCGGCAACTCATCGAGCAGGCGATTTAATTGCGTGCGATCTTCTGCGGCCAGCAGCAACGACAGCTCGCCCCACAGAGGTTTGTCCAGCTGCGCGGCAAAGCGGCTGGCGAACCACGCGGCGGCGAGGTCGTTGGCGTTGCGGTTCAATGCATACGCCAGCGCCAGTTCGCGTGCGGTAGCGGTCAGTCGTGCATCGTCCTGCGGGCGGCTGGCGGGCGCCGGTGCCGGAGCCAGCAGCGCCTCCATCGGCGCACTGCTGCTCAGGGCAGCACGCTGCCTGGCGCGCTCCTGCAGCGACGGCAGCTGGTTCGTCTCGGGCTGATCGAGCCGCGCCAGCATTTCCTTACCGCTGCGTGGCATCGGTTGCGGCGGCACGAACGCCACCAGCGTACGGATATCGGCGCGCAGCAAGGCCCGCATCACGCGGTCGGCACCATCGCCGCTCATGAATAGCGGTGCTACCGCCACCAGCCGGTCGCGCAACGTGTTCAACTGCTGCGGATCGGCCTTGCGCAGGACGTCCGGATTACGCAGGTCAAGCCAGACATGGCGGCGAATGCGCCAGGCCAGTTCTTTTTGCGAGACCGCATCGAGCACTTCGGCATAACTCATCAGCCACAGGTAATCGTCGCTGCGAAACCCGCCCTTGCGAAACCAGTGCAGCGCCTGATCCTGCCGGTTCAGCGACATGCTTGCCGCGGCGTAGGGATCCCACAACACGGGATTGTTTTCTGCGTCGGCGGCCCACAGCAACAGGGCCTTTTTTAATCCGGCAGTATCGCGTTTGGCAACCAGCATCCAGATCAGCGCCGCGCGTAATTCCATATCGCCAGGTCGTAATGTCAGTGCCGAGCGCATGTCGCGCAGCGCACCATCGAGGTCGTTACTCGATTGCGCAATCGATGCGCGCAGCGTCAGGAAGGCCGGGTCCTGTTCGAGCAGCTGACGCTGTTGCGGCGCCAGCCGTGCCAGCAGTGCGCGCGCGCCAGCCCAGTCGGCCAGGCGGGCGCGCAGGGTCAAGGCTTGCAGCGCGGTGCGCGCATTGCCGTTGCTGGCAAAAGCAAATTCAGCCAGCTGTGCCGCTGCCAGCGGCTGCGCCCCCTCCAGCAGCGCGATCAGGTTAATCAGATCGTTGCCGGTCTGGACGTCGCCGGCCAGCAGGCTGCGATAGCCGGTCTGTGCCGCTGCATCGTTTTGCAGCAGCCTTGCCAGTTCGGCATAGGCCCGCCAGAAATTGCCATCGGTGACCGGCGCCGCTGTACCGGCGCGTTCCAGTTCGGCAAACGCGGCTACCGGCTGATTGGCCCGGTACAGATTGTTGGCGATGCGCAGCGCGACCGTGCTGTCGGTGCCGAACCCGGCTTGCAGCTGGCGCAGCGTGGCCAGCGATTCGACATCGTGACCGGTGCGTTCGGCTAGCGTGGCCAGCAGTGCCAGTTCGCGTTGCCGTAAAGCGGGCGCGGACTTACCGGCCAGACGCGTGCGCAACAGTGCCAGCCCGCGCTCGGGCTGGCCACTGGCTTCAAACACTTGCAACAGACGTTCCAGCCAGACCACGCTGGTCGGCTCACGCCCGGCCTTGTGGGCAATTGCGGCAACCTGTGCATCGATATCGGCCAGTCCGCTGCCGAGCTGCAGCACGGTATCCCACGCCGCCTCATCGCCACTCAGGCGCGCGTACGCCAGCCATTGCGGTAACGCGGCTTGCGGTGCTGCATCCCACTCATTGATCTGCGCCAACCGTTTGCGCCATCCGGCATCAGAAGGCCGTTGTAAAACAGCCGATTGGGCCACGCGGCGGGCATCGTTGAGGTTGCGGTTTGCCAGAAAAATCGTGTAGCTCAGGGTGTAGGCTTCTTCATCGAACGGCAGTCCGGGCCCACTGACATCGGCGATCCGCACAATGCGTAATGGCGTGTTGTCGACACGATTGAGTCCGGCATAAAACCCGGCAGGAGTTTGCCAGCCGGCCAGCTGTTGTGCGTGCCAGCGGTCCAGCAGCGACAACTTCAGAAGTTGTTTGGCATAGCGCTCGGCGGCATCAAGCCGGTTGGCCGATTGTGCCAGCCGCGCCAGAAATTTCAGCGTCGCCGTATCGTTGATCAGTATGCCGGCATGCTGATCGGCGCTGGCGATGAGGTCCTCGTTGGTGCCGCTCGATTGCAATGTGCGCATCGCCGTCAAAAAATATTCCCGCCGCATGTCGAGCATGCGGGTGTAAGTCATCGCCCGAAAATACAGGTCGGCAGCGATCCGGTAATTACCCAGAGCGAGTGCGGCGCGAGCGGCTTCGGCATAAATATCCGCCGCCAGGATCTCCGGCCGTGCGGCGATTTTCTGGTAGGCAATGGCTGCAACGCTCACCTCGCCGGCGGCCAGCGCAGCGCGCGCCAGCAACAACAGACGTTGCGAATCGAGCTCAGGCAAGCCGGCCAGTACGCGCAGCTGTTGCCGGACACGTTGCATCGCCAATTCCCGTCGGGGTAGGTCAACCGGCAAAGCATAGGCTTCACCTTCGAGCATGGTGAGCTCCAGCCATTCGGCGTCGCGTTGAATGGCCAGATCGCCGGAGCGCTGCAAGGGTTGCATCGCCTCGCGCGCCTCGGCGTAGGAACCAAGTCGCACGAACTGTGCCACCAGTGCCTGACGCAACACCAGCGCATTGGGCTCGGCTTTCAAAAATACTTTCAGATACTCGACCGTCAGCCGGTCCGGCTTGCTGCTCAGTTCGCTGGCAGCCAAGCGCTGCTCCAGCGTGCGATACGGATAGACCAGCAACAAGCCCAGTCCGACCGCCAGTCCGAAGCCGGCGATAGTCCACGGCGAGAACAGCGCCATGCGCTGGTAGCTGTTGTCGCGCGCATACCAGGCACCTTGGCGCTGGTTGACCGGACGCGGGCGCAACGCCCCCGGCTTAGCCATCACGAGGCACAACGTACAGTAACGACACGACGCTGCGGCAACGTGCCGGTGTCATCGAGCACGTAACGCTGACTGTCGCCGCTGGCCGCAACCGGTTTGCCATCGGCACTGACGCGACAAGCGCTGGCCTGCGCCAGCGTCAACGTGATCGCCTCATTGGCGCTGGCCGTAAAACGCAACTGTTCGGTGGCACCATCCCGCGTACGCGTGAATTCGCTGATGCTGCCGTTGATCCGCTCGACCCGCACACCACCCCGATCCGGCAAGGTCGACAAGCGGACCTGCGCTGACGTCAGGGTCAGATAATCTCCGGACGGACCAGCCGTGATACCGGCCACGCCTGTGCTGTCGCGCAGTGACGGCAAGGCGGCCCCCGGCGGCATGCGCAGCGTGCGCAAGCTGGCACCGGTGCGCACCAGCAGGTCGCCTGACGCCAGCTCGCGAGCCATGCTGGTGGCTTCGAAATCGAGCACCTTGCGGACATATTGCGTCGGAAAAACCCGCGTGAACGGCTGTGCAATGGCCCAGCCATACACCTTGTGCAGCGCGGCGATCGAAGCGGGTTTGGTGGCCGAGTAGGTGTGGTAATAGATATCGACCGGCTTGAAGCGATACGGTGCGCCGGTCAGCTTGTAGGTTTCGATGACGCGCTCGAAACCGTAGAACGGACCGGTCCAGTTATTGGTGTAGACGTTTTCATTCTGGTTAGGCGCGAATACCTGATACCAGCCGTTTTTGCGCACGCCTTGCGCGGCAATCGCAGTCCACGAATTATTGCTATTGGTGATGCGGGTATCGCCGCCATTCATGTTCAGGAAACCGTTTTGGACCGTTTCGGCAATCGCCGCCGCTGGTGGTACGCAACCGCCGGTCCACAGAAATAGCTCCGCTTTCTTGTTGGCCGGCATCAGGCGCGTGTTGATGTAATCCATCGAGCCCTGCACTTCGCGCTTGAGGTCGAAGCGATAACCTGGCAACGGCAAGCCATACGACTTGTCGGAGACGTCGTCGTCACCTGAACTGTTTGCCCCCATTGCTTTGGCCCACGAAAACGGATGCGAGTACGAATGGCTGGCCGCTTCCACAAAAGGTAGCGCAAAAATTTTTCGTGCCAGCGGTTCCAGCTCGGCCGACAGGGCCGGATAGACACCGTTAGGACTCACTTCGGCTTCGATCACCGACACGGCGGTTGGCAACCGGTAGCGCGACAGGATCTGCTTTTGCAACACCTCAGCCGCAAACGGGCGCCCCGGCAAAATTGCGCGTGACGGAAATCCATCGGCATCGATATGCGCCATCAGCATGCGCTGACCGCCTTCGGTCGTGACATCCGGCACCGGTAGATCCGGCAGTTGCAGGGCAGCTTGCAGGAAGCGGATCGGTTGCACAATCCAGCGATCCTGGTCCAGTCCGGACAGCGAGCGCGTCGTGAACGGACTCAGTGCAAAACCGCCCCATGCCGTCAGTGCGACCGCATCAAACGTGTTGCCGGCGCCGTCCTGCAGACTGAGCAGACTGCGGCCCTGCTGCGGCAGCAGTTGCAACGGCTCGAGCTGCGAGCGATCCGGCAAGGCTGCCACTTCAAAGTCGAGCAGCGCAGTGTCACGACTACGTACCGTCAGCCGCTCGGGACGCGGCACCACCAGCTGGCGCAAACCGAGCGCAGCAGCATTTTGCCCTTCCACATTGAAACCGAACGTATCGAAGATCGCGATGCGCACACCGCTGGCGATCTGACGCCGCAACCAGGTGGCCAGCGTCGGGTGATCGACACCCGGACTCAGCCAGCTGACGATGCCGGCATAACGCCCCGCCAGAATGCCATCGGGCAGCGACTGAGTCGCCAGATCGAGTATTTCGTAGCGCATACCAAGATAATTGAGCGGCATGCCCAGGAACCGCTGCGCCGACGTGTACTGGAAATCCAGTTCCAGGTTGTCCACCAATACCAGCACCGTGCGCGGCAGCACTTCAATGCTGCCCACCCCTAGCGAATTCAAGCCACCATCGGCCACCCAGGGAATGAAACCGTCACTGGCAAGTTGTCGGGCCGTGCGGCGCGCCAGTGCGCGCGAAGCAGGATCGGCCGGATCGACATAATCGATCGCGATAACCGGCAAGTGGTAGCGCTCGCGCACGGTCTGCATCTGCGCCATCAGCCAGGTCCGGTCGGCCGGCGGCACCGGACGGTACTGCTGGCGGGCGGCATCGTAGCCCTGATAGAGTGATTCGGCGGCGACCGCAAACACCAGTGGCGCAACCTCGGGCAGCAATTCGAAACCGCGATTGAGAATCAGCTTAGCATCCGGATAACGGCGCTTGAATTCCCGCAGCAAGGCCACCATCGCAGTACGCTGCCGTTCCCGCTCGGCATCGGTGGTGGCAAACAATTGATAGGAGTCGAGGGTATCTAGGAAGAAGCCGCGCCAGCCTTGCTGCCACAGCGGTGCAATGATATTGGCAAGGAAAAACTCGTTCCAGCCCGGTGCGACCTGGTCGATCACCCTGCTGCCCCAGGCCGCGTTATCACCACGCAATACCCCGGCAGGTAATTGTGAATAGTAAGTGCGTGTCGGCTGCACCTCGCCCAGTGACACGTAGGCAAAAAGCGCATGCTCGCCGGCAGCACCGGAACGTGCGTGACTTACGGGATTACTGACGTGATCGGGCTCAACCACGGCAATATCAAACGCTTGCAAATCAATCAGCGGTGGTTGCGCACCGTAATAGAAGGCCACGCTTGGCGTCGCAGCAATTGCCAGCACCGGCAGGCTCAGGACACCTAGTCCTAGTATGAATGCGAGTCCGCGTAATACAGCAGACAACAGCTTGCCCGACCTGCCGGCAAGACGGCCGAAAACAGCACGAATGACGCTGCAAAAAAAGAGATCAAGCAACGACAATTCTCCACGGGTGGTGCACTACATAATGATGTTAATGGCTAAGGCAGGATCGGCTTATCCCGGAAATGGCGCGCAGTAGAAATGACTCCTTTTCCCTGCCGGTTGACACTTTACCTGAGACTTTATGGTTGCAAAAAGGAAATTTCTCTTGATCCATATAAAGTTGTTACCAGGAAAAGACAAATTTTCCATAGGCTTAATTGTCAATAAAAAACCATGGACAACCAAAAATATTAACGCACCTCTGGCCGGAAAAATTTGACAACCACCCTCTGGCGCAGCCGCCAGTACCACTGAAAAAGAAACTCAGCTATCCGTCTCGACCAGCGTCTGATGCACATAAGCCGACAGGACCAGGCGATCCTGCACGGACACATCGACAAATTCGAATCCATGCCGGAAACCGTCGCCGGCATCCGATGGCGCGACCGAACGCAACACCGTTTGCAAGTTCAGAAACAGATCCTGCTCGGCCACATAGACCTTCATCTTGATGCGACCACTTTCGCCTTTTTCACCGAGGCTTCCCCTGGCAATCGCCGATGCCCCGCCCATGCTCAGATCGGTGATGGTGGCAGCCGCATTGCGCTCGGGATGCCCGAGCGAAACCGCAGAAATCAATCGCACAGCAACCCGTGCGGTTTGTCGCACGACAGTACAACGTAATTGCTTCGGATAAGAAAGATGGAGGTAGGGATGCGGGGTGTGGACCGAGCGCACGGCAGCGGCGATGAACGCGTACGCTTTTTTGCCAGAAAAGGCACGGACCACAAAGCTCTGGCCATCGCGAATCAGTTCGTACTTGCCGTCCAGCATGGGCGCCGTCACATAAACGGTTTTTCCCTTGACGAAGCCGATCAGCTTGACGCTGTAGCGGATGGACGGCTTGTCCTGCATCTGCAACATCATCGTTTCGCCGATGTTCCAGCGCACATCCTGCATGTTGACGGCAATCTCGCGCTCGGCCGCTTCCGGCTTCGGTGCGACAGTGGCCTCAACCAGGCGTTTGGTGTTGTGTTCTGCCGGGATAGGGCCGGCCGGCCGCTCCCAACCGCCTTGGTGGTAATAGCCGTTTTCCAGCACACCAGCGATCTTGTCAGGATTATCGATCACAAAACCGGAAGCCAGCAGCAGGTTGCCGTGGTAATCATAAATGGCGCGTGGCAGCGGTTTTCCGACGATGATTTCGGAGGCACGTACAGGAATCAGAGCAAGAGACTCGGACATGCACACCCTTCTGAATCAGGCGCGGGGTCGGCTTGACGCATTGTCTGCCCGAGTACCATGAAGCCCGAAAAAAATGTGCCCAAGTATAACAACTATTGCTTAGAAGTTACTCGAGAAATACTTCGCTCCGTCATGGCACGGCTTCTAAGGTACGGCGGAAAAAAAGGCGAGTACCGCATCGCGTTCACGGGTGCGCTTGAAGGCCGGCAAACTTTGCCAGATACGTTTTCCGTACGGCTTGGAAAGCAGGCGCGGATCGCACAACATCAGCACGCCGCGATCGCTTTCATCACGGATCAGCCGACCGGCCCCCTGCTTCAGATTGATGATGGCTTCCGGCAATTGATGATGAATAAAGCCGTTCCGGCCCTTACGTTCGAGCGCCGCGATGCGCGCCGCCAGCACCGGATCATCCGGCGGTGAAAAGGGCAACTTGTCGATGATGACCAGCGACAATGCGTCGCCGCGCACGTCGACCCCTTCCCAGAAACTCTGGCTACCGATCAGTACCGCATTACCTGCTGCGCGGAAGCGGTCGAGCAATTCATTGCGTCCTGCCTCACCCTGCACCATCAACGGAAACGGCAGGTTGCGCCGGGCGAATTCGTCGCGTAACCGTTCTGCAGCGCGACTGACCGCGCGTAACGTCGTACAGAGCAGAAAGGTGCGACCACCGGCGGCTTCGATAACCGGCAGTGCCGCGTCAATCACCGCGTCGGTGTAGTAAGGCGAATTCGGCTGCGGCATGTTGTGTGGCACGTAGAGCAAACCCTGCTGTTCATAATCGAACGGACTGGGCCACGAGCGCGCGACCACGTCGGCCAGCCCCATCTGATCCGTGAAATGATGAAAATCGTTTTTGACCGCCAGCGTGGCGGACGTGAAAATCCACGCACGTGGCGAGCCTTCGCGCTGTTTGCTGAAGATCGGCGCGATCGACAACGGCGTCTGGTGCAATTGCAGCGAACTGGAAAACGCCTCGACCCATAGGACATTTTCCTGCTCCGTATCGGCCACCGTCACCGCCGCGTCTGTGGCCACCAGCCAAGCTGACAACTGATTGCCCAGTTCGATCGTGCGTACGCGGCACAACTCGATGGTTTCGGCGCGCTCGGCCTGCTTTTCGAGCACCGCGACCATGCCCTGCAACTCGGTCTGCAAGGTCAACAACGCCGGGAAGAACGCACTCGATGGCGCAATCTGGCTGACTGCCAGCCGCATCACATCCTGCGGAAATGCCAGTCGCAAGTCACGCGCAGCACGGTCGACCGGCGCGACCACGCGAGCCCAGTCGGCCCCGTCGCGCGCGTGCGACAAGCCTTCGGCCTGCACGTCGCGGCACAACTCGATAATTTGTGAAGTCGAAATCGTCTCGCCAAAAAACAGTGTCGCCGTATCCGGCAATTGGTGGGCTTCATCGAAAATGATGGTGTTAGCCGAAGGCAGCAATTCGGCCATGCCGGTTTCCTTGAGTGCGACATCGGCAAAGAACAGATGATGGTTGACCACCACCACATCGGCTTGCTGGGCTTCCTTGCGCGCCTTCATCACGAAGCAATCCTGGTAGTACTGACATTCGGCACCCATGCAGGTATCGCGCGTCGACGTCACCAGGTTCCAGATCATCGCGTTCTCCGGCACGCGCGACAACTCGGACTTATCGCCGGTCGTCGTGGTCTTCATGAAGCGCGAAATTTCACGCAGGTTGCCAATGTCATCGCGTGAAGTCATGCGCCCGTTCTGCTGCGTGCGTTCCAGATGGAAATGACACAGATAATTCGAGCGCCCTTTGAGTAACGCCACCGAGACCGGTGCGTTGAGTGCTTTGCGCACCGTCGGAATATCGCGGGAGAAAAGCTGATCCTGCAAGTTCTTGGTCCCGGTTGAAATAATCACCTTGCCGCCCCACAGCAGCGCCGGAACCAGATAGGCAAACGTCTTGCCGGTACCGGTACCGGCCTCGGCGATGAGAGTTTCCTGACCGGCAATGGCATTGCCGATCGCCTTGGCCATTTCGGTTTGTGCATGGCGCGAACGGAAACCGCGTACGGCCTGGCTCAGCGCACCACCTTCGCCAAACAGCCGTTCGACATCAGCATCATGGACACCGGGTGTGAGGGGAGCTACGGTCGCGAGAGCGCCGTCTGGAAGTTCTTCAGTCAAGGAAGCAATCTTTAAGGCTAGCGGGCAGCATGCTGCGGATTCAGGCCGGAATGTCGGGAATGAGCTGCATTTTCAGCAGCGTGATGTGATCTTTGAGTTGCAGTTTGCGTTTCTTGAGGCGTCGCAATTGCAATTCTTCGTGGCGGGTGTCGCGGATCAGCGTATCGATAACGGCATCGAGATCGCGATGTTCGACTTCCAGTTCGATGATGCGCCGGCGCACATCGTTCGACGGCGGATTACTCATGATGCACCAACACCGGTGTCGCAATCGTGACGCGGTGCCGCTCGCAGAAGTGCCATAAAAAGTGGGAATTCATTTGACTCCAGGTTTTGCCGTGTAATTATTACGTACAATAAAAAATCTTCAACGCAGTTTAATCTACCCCGGTCCATGAGCCAATACAAGATAGAAGCAGCAACCGGCCAGTATCTCGGCGACAGGCAAGAACAACAGGATCGCGTCGCCCTGTTTGGCGCTGCCAAGGCCCCCGGGTTCATGATGGCCGTACTGGCAGACGGGATGGGTGGTCGCACCGGAGGCTCGATGGCCGCTGAACAGGTGATCCGCACCGCACGCCAGTTGTTCGACGAATTTTCACCACTGAGCGACGACGTCGACGTGATGTTACACACGATCGCCATTGAAGCGCACACCATCATCAAACTCAGCGGACTGAGTGCCGAAAAAGAGCCCCACAGTACGCTCGTCGCGCTAGTACTGACACCTACCGGAACGGCCCATTGGGCCCATGCCGGTGATTCACGGCTATATCGCTACAGCGGTCCGGCTTTCGCGGAGCGGACCATCGACCACTCGTTTGTCGAACGCCTGATCGATCAAGGCAAACTCAAACCCGAAGAGGTCGCTCACCATCGTCTGTCAAACATCCTCATCAACGTGCTGGGTAGCCTGAAAACAGAACCATTCGTAACGCTGGGCCGGTATGATGGCCTGAAAGCCGGCGATGCGTTTCTGCTCTGTTCCGACGGTCTCTGGCAGTACTTCAACAAACGGGAAATCGGGGCGGCGGTTGCCAAATATACGCCCCGTCAGTGCTCTGAACGACTGGTTGAAAAAGCGCGGGAACGAGCCGTTGGCAGCAGCGCCGACAATTGCACACTGGCCGTGATAAAGCTGGTGGCCGCGTAGGCAGATGCAACAACTAACGCCTTGATGCCGGTGAACTGGCTGCCCGATTTTTTCCTTCAGCGGTCCACCTTCGCTCCAACCCTACTGCTTCGCTGCCGCCGCCTCCGCCTCCGCCGCTGCCTTCTCGCCAGCCGCTTTCAACGCAGTTGCTTTTTCCTGCCGCTCAACTATTTGTGCCGCCTTGCGTTCAGCTAACTGTTTCTGGCGTGCGGCGACATCTCTCTGTTTTTTCTCGAATGCCGTCACATTGGCGGCGCGTCGTCCCTCACTAGCCTGGTCATCGGCTTGTTGCTGTCCGGCCTTGAGGTCAAAAGCGCGCTGCCTGGCCTGCGGATCGGCACCGACCTGCCGTTGCGCAGTCTCTTGTTCGCTCCGGGCATTCCGGGCGCGATCAGCAGCTTTCAGTGCAGCCGCTTTTTCACGTGCCTTCAGATCAAGCAAGCACTGCGGTGCTTCCGCCTGCTCTTTTGCCGTGCGCTCGGCGAGTGCCTTGTCGCGCTGGTCGGCGCGATCACGCCGGTTAATATAATTGGCCTCGACTTCGACCGCACGCACTTCAGCCAGCGCGATGCGTCGGCGCTCTTTGCCGCGATCGTTACATGCCGTCATGAAGAATTGTTCAAAACAGACACCTTGCGTACGCACATAATCCTGCTCGATCATCGTGCGCCGTGCCGTCGCATCACTCAACGCTTGCGCAGCCAGTTCAGCGGTCACAATGGAACCGGACGGCCAATCCAGCCGCAAGCCGGACGCAGGGAGCGGCGCATCCCCTTCCGCAGACGGAGTCAGCACGGAACAGGCACTGGCCAGACTGATGCTGACCGCCAGAAACGTAAGTCGCAAAATGCGGCAGGCCGGGGAAAAATTAAGCGCGGATATCATGATTCGAAATCTTTCAGGTTCAGACCGCAATATCGATGTCGATGTCATTGCGGCGCGGTGCTTCCATGTACTCGCGCGATTGCATTTCAATGATGCGCGACACAGTCCGGTGGAATTCATTGGCCAGCGTGCCTTGCGTATAGAGCTCCTGCGGCCCGACGGCGGCAGACATCAGCAGTTTGATCTTGTGATCGTAAAACACGTCGATGAGCCAGGTAAAGCGACGCGCTTCCGACGACATCGACGCCGACATTTCAGGAATGCCAGACAGCACCACCGTGTGGAACCGGCTGGCGATCTCCAGGTAGTCATTCTGTGACCGCGGGCCGCCGCACAGCGTGGCGAAATCGAACCAGATCGCTCCGCCGGCTTTTCGCAATGCACGGATCTCACGCGCTTCGATGCGCACCCGCGGATCTTCATCAGCGGTATCGGCAACACTGGCGAATGCGTCGCGCAAGGCCTTGTCGGATACGGCATTGAGTGGCGTGTGATACGCATCGACCTGCTCGAGCGCACGCTTGCGATAATCATTGCCGGCATCGACATTCATGACGTCCAGATGCAGCTTGAGCAGCGCGATGGTCGGCAGCATGCGGTCACGATGCAGGCCGTCCGGATACAAGGTGTCCGGAGCGTAATTCGAGGTAATGACAAACGATACGCCGTTGGCAAACAACGCCCGCATCAGGTTATACAGGATCATCGCATCGGCGATGTCGGAGACATGGAATTCGTCGAAGCAGATCAAGCGGTATTTTTTAGCAATCTGGCGTGCCACCACATCGAGCGGATCGGCGACTTTTTTCAGCGCATCGAGTTGGCGATGCACGTCGCGCATGAATTCATGGAAGTGAACGCGGGTCTTGCGCACCACCGGTACCACCGAATAAAAACTGTCCATCAAAAACGATTTTCCGCGGCCGACTCCACCCCAGAAATACACTCCGCGAGGTACATCAGGCCGGTTGATCAATCGCTTGAAACCACTCGAACGCTGTGACTTGAAAGCAATCCAGGCGTCATAGCTTTGCTGCAGCCGTTCTACTGCGGCGCGCTGCGCCGGATCGGTAGTGAATCCGCGCTCGGCGAGCGCGTGTTCGTAAAATTCCATCACAGTCATCGGCTTCGGATTCACTCGGCATTCTTTCAGAATCGGTCGTACAGGGATAAAAACAGTTCGTCCCGGAAACCGTTTGGATTGAGCTGGCTGACACCGGCAATTCGATGTCATCAACCAGCTCAGGCCGAACGATTTGCAAAGCGTTCAGCAGAGTTAGCACGCGTGGGTACGGTTTCGTCGTACCCACGCTTACACACAAAATCAGAAATTCAAGGCCCGCTTGTCAACCGCCAATGCCGCTTCCTTGGTCGCTTCCGACAAGGAAGGATGCGCATGGCAGATACGCGCAATGTCTTCCGCCGACGCACGGAATTCCATCGCTACGACTGCTTCCGAAATCAGCTCGGAAGCCGACGGCCCGATGATGTGTACGCCGAGGATTTCATCGGTCTTGGCGTCCGCCAGAAACTTGACCATCCCGTTGGTATCGCCCAATGCGCGCGCGCGACCGTTGGCCAGGAACGGGAATGAACCGGCCTTGTAAGCGATTCCCTCGGCCTTCAATTCCTGTTCGTTCTTGCCGACCCACGAAATTTCCGGCGAGGTATAAATCACCCACGGCACCGTATTGAAATTAACATGCCCGTGCTGACCGGCGATACGCTCGGCCACAGCGACACCTTCTTCTTCGGCCTTGTGAGCAAGCATCGGTCCGCGCACCACATCACCCACCGCCCAGACGTTGGCAACGCTGGATTTGCAGTCGTCATCGACCACGACAAAACCGCGCTCATCGAGCTTCAGGCCGATGGCTTCGGCATTCAGACCGATCGTGTTCGGCGTGCGGCCGATCGAGATAATCAGCTTGTCGAAGACGGCTTTTTGCGCTTCGCCCTTGGCATCGACGTACTCGACGGTGACGTCTTTCTTGCCTGTCGTGATGGCACCAATCTTCACGCCCAACTGGATACCGAGACCCTGCTTGGTGAACAGCTTGAACGCTTCCTTGGCGATCTGCTCGTCGACCGCACCGAGGAACGTCGGCAAGGCTTCGAGCATCGTGACCGCTGATCCGAGACGACGCCAGACGCTACCCATTTCGAGCCCGATGACGCCGGCACCGATGACGCCGAGACGTTTCGGTACCGCACCGATGGCGAGTGCACCGGTATTCGACAGAATCATTTTTTCATCGAACGGTGTACCTGGCAACGAGCGCGCATTCGAGCCGGTCGCGATGACGACATGCTTGGCAATCAGGGACTCTTCCGTCTTGCCGGTGACTGACACTTCGGTACCGCTGGCATCGTTCTTGACGAACGCTCCGCGACCATGAAAGAACGTGATCTTGTTTTTCTTGAACAGATACAGGATGCCGTCATTGTTCTGCTTGACGACGTTCTCCTTGCGCGACAGCATTTGCGGCAAGTTCAGGCTGAGGCCCTTGATATCGATCCCGTGGTCAGCAAACGCATGACCGGCGTGTTCAAAATGTTCGGACGATTGCAGCAGTGCTTTCGACGGAATGCAACCGACGTTGGTGCAAGTGCCGCCCGGTGCCGGACCGCCGGCAGCATTTTTCCATTCATCGATACAGGCGACCGAGAAACCTAATTGTGCAGCGCGAATCGCCGCGATGTAGCCACCAGGGCCACCACCGATGACGACAACATCAAAATTTTTCGACATGTTCTTTTCCTTGTTGACTCAACAGACGCCAAAGCGGCCGGCGCAATGGTGCGCGGGCCGCTCTGGTGAAGACTATTTACAGGTCCAGCAACAACCGTGCAGGATCTTCCAGCGCTTCTTTCATCGCCACCAGGGCGAGTACGGCTTCGCGACCATCGATGATCCGGTGATCGTATGACAGGGCCAGGTAGTTCATCGGACGGATCACGATCTGGCCGTTTTCAACCACAGCACGGTCCTTGGTTGCATGCACACCGAGGATGGCTGATTGCGGCGGATTAATGATCGGGGTCGACAACATCGAACCGAACGTACCGCCGTTCGAGATCGAGAAGGTGCCGCCGGTCAGGTCATCCATGGTCAGCTTGCCGTCCTTGGCCTTGGCACCGAATTCGCCGATTTTCTTTTCGATCTCGGCAATCGACATCTGGTCGGCATTGCGCAGCACGGGCACCACCAGACCGCGCGGTGAACCGACGGCAATACCGATGTCGAAATAGCCGTGGTAGACGATGTCATTGCCATCGACCGACCCGTTGACTACCGGGTATTTTTTCAGCGCCGCGACTGCCGCCTTGACGAAGAACGACATGAAGCCCAGCTTGACGCCGTGCTCTTTCTCGAACTTGTCCTTGTACTTGTTGCGCAACTCCATGACCGGCGCCATGTTGACTTCGTTGAACGTAGTCAGAATGGCGTTGGTCTGTTGCGATTGCACCAGACGCTCGGCGATACGGGCGCGCAAACGGCTCATCGGCACGCGCTGTTCAGGGCGCTCGCCGAAGTTAGGTCCG
Source organism: Bradyrhizobium sp. (assembly GCA_047621665.1). Taxonomy (GTDB): domain Bacteria; phylum Pseudomonadota; class Gammaproteobacteria; order Burkholderiales; family Burkholderiaceae_D; genus Actimicrobium. Next base: position 25,003 of record JBLHMB010000003.1, read on the forward strand.
GGGCCGGTGGCAACTTGCTGCAGCGCTGGTTTGGCAGCAGCGGCAGGAGCTGGTGCAGGAGCCGGTGCAGGTGCAGCAGCAGCCGGTTTCTTTTCCAGCTGGTTGATGACGTCGCCCTTGGTGACGCGGCCATCTTTGCCGGTACCGTCAACCTGTGCGGTGGTCATATTGTTCTCGGCCAGCATTTTTGCGGCAGCCGGCATCGCGACATTCGCGGCAGCTTTCGAACCCAGCGAAGAGATGGCTGCAGCGACCGGATCAGCCGGTGTGGCGGCGGCCGGTGCAGATTCAGGATGCGGTTGCGGTACGGGCAGCGACGAGACTTCCATCGGGCTGACCTTGGCCGAGCCGTCGGTATCGATTAGAGCAATGATCTGTCCGGCGACGACGGTTGCGCCATCCGGTTGCATCAACTGCGTGATGATGCCGTCAGCCGGGGCTGGCAGTTCGAGCACGACTTTATCAGTCTCGATGTCGATCATGTTTTCATCGCGGCTGACCGGCTCGCCGACACGCTTGTGCCAGTGCAGCAGGGTCGCTTCAGCGACAGATTCTGATAACTGCGGGACTTTGACTTCTAGGATTGCCATGTAAAACTCCGATTCGGTGTGTTCGGGCGGCGCGCCGGTTTCCGGTGCGCCGCCGTGTCAATTACTTGGTAAGGACGAAGCCCTTCAGCTTCGAAAACGCGATGTCGATCAGCGCCTTTTGCTGTGCATAGTGCTTGTCGTAGTAACCAACCGCCGGCGAGGCGCTGGCAGGACGACCGGCATACGCCAGTTTCTGGCCATCAACGAGATTCTCGAAGATGTTGTGCTGGATCTGGAACCAGGGTCCCTGATTCTGTGGCTCATCTTGTGCCCAGACCAATTCCGTAAAGTTCGGGAATTTTTTCAGTTCAGCAGCCAGCGTCTTGTGCGGGAACGGATACAACTGCTCGATACGGAAAATAGCTGTATCGACTTGTCCGCGTTCCTTGCGTGCATTGACCAGGTCGTAGTAGACCTTGCCGGAACACGCGATGATGCGCTTGACCTTCTTGGCATCGATCTTGTCATCGCATTCACCGATGACGGTCTTGAAGCTGCCGGTGGCGAGGTCGGACAGCGGCGAACCGGCATCCTTGTTCCGCAACAGCGACTTTGGCGTCATGATGACCAGCGGCTTGCGGAACAAGCGGATCATCTGACGGCGCAACAGGTGGAAAATCTGCGCCGACGTGGTCGGTTGCACCACTTGCATGTTGTTGTCGGCGCACAGTTGCAGGAAGCGCTCGGGACGTGCGGAGGAGTGCTCCGGACCCTGGCCTTCATAGCCGTGCGGCAGCATCATGACCAGACCTGAAGCACGGCCCCATTTCACTTCGCCGGAGCTGATGAACTGGTCGATCACGACCTGTGCACCATTGGCGAAATCGCCGAACTGGGCTTCCCAGATCGTCAGCGTATTTGGCTCGGCGGTCGAGTAACCGTATTCAAATGCCAGTACCGCTTCTTCGGACAGAACCGAGTCAATGACCTTGAACGGCGCTTGCTGTTCGGAAATGTTTTGCAGCGGAATGTAGCTGCCGGCATCCCAGCGCTCACGATTCTGGTCATGCAACACCGCATGACGGTGAACGAAGGTACCGCGACCGCTATCCTGGCCGGTCAGACGAATTGCATAGCCGGACGACACCAGCGTGGCGTAGGCCAGATGTTCGCCCATGCCCCAATCGAGATTGAGCTCGCCGCGACCCATGCTGGCGCGATCGTTCAAGACTTTTTCGACCAGCGGATGAACCTTGAAATTTTCCGGCACGGCGGTCACGCGCAGCGACAGGCGCTTGAGTTCGGCCAGTGGCACGGCGGTATCGGCTGCGTCGGTCCATTTGCGGTTCAGGAACGGCATCCAGTCGACTGCGTACTTGCTCTTGAAATTGGAAATGACCGGGTCAACCGTGTGGTGACCGGCATCCATCGCATCACGGAATGCCTTGACCATGGTGTCGCCGTCATCGGCAGCAATCGCGCCCTGTGCGACGAGCTTGTCGGCGTACAGCTTGCGGGTGCCCGGATGCAGACCAATTTTTTTGTACATCAGCGGCTGCGTCAGCGCTGGTGTGTCTTGCTCGTTGTGGCCCAGTTTGCGGTAGCAAATGATGTCGACGACGATGTCTTTCTTGAACTCGATACGGTAGTCCATCGCAATTTGCGTGGCAAACACGACCGCTTCAGGATCATCACCGTTGACGTGCAGCACCGGCGCTTCGATCATCTTGACCACGTCCGAGCAATACAGTGTCGAGCGGGAATCGCGCGGATCCGAGGTCGTGAAACCGATCTGGTTGTTGATCACGATATGCATCGTGCCGCCCGTGCCGTAGCCGCGGGTCTGGGCCAGATTCAAGGTTTCCATGACCACGCCCTGACCGGCAAAAGCCGCGTCGCCGTGTACCAGAATCGGCAACACTTGCGAGCCATCCTTGTCGCCGCGACGGTCCATCCGGGCCTTGACCGAACCCTCGACGACCGGGTTGACGATTTCAAGATGCGACGGGTTGAACGCGAGCGACAAGTGCACCGGGCCGCCCGGCGAGGTGATGTCGGACGAAAAACCTTGATGGTATTTGACGTCGCCGGCAGGCAGATCGTCAGCGTGCTTGCCTTCGAATTCGGAGAACAGCTCTTGCGGTGTTTTGCCGAGGATATTGACCAGGACATTGAGGCGACCACGATGGGCCATGCCGATCACGATTTCCTGCACGCCACTTTCGCCGGCGCGCTGGATGGTTTCATCGAGCGATGCAATGAAACTTTCGCTACCTTCGAGTGAGAAACGCTTCTGGCCGACATAGCGGGTGTGCAGGTAGCGCTCGAGACCTTCGGCAGCGGTCAGCCGGTCGAGGATGTGTTTTTTCTTTTCAGTGCTGAAGTTCGCGGAAGCGCGGCTTGATTCAAGACGCTCCTGCAACCAGCGCTTTTCGCCCGGATCGCTGATGTACATGAATTCGGCACCGATCGAACGGCAGTAGGTGTCGCGCAGCGCATTGAGGATGTCGCGCAGGGTCGAAGTTTCGCCACCGAAATAGGTATTGCTGATGTTGAACACGATGTCCATGTCGGCATCGGAGAACGCGTAAAAACTTGGTTCCAGTTCGGGAATGGTCGGGCGTTCCTGACGTTGTAGCGGATCGAGGTTGGCCCAATGGCTGCCGAGGAAGCGGTACGCAGCGATCAATTGGGTGACGGCGACACGCTTGCGACCCATTTCGATATCAACCGACGCAACGACCGTGCGGATCGGGCCTTGCTTGGCACGTTCGGCAAAAGAGGCAACAACGGGAGCGTGAGCGACGTCAGGCTTGTCGGATCCATCAACGGCCGGGACGTGCTGCATCGCATCGAAATACGAACGCCAGTTGTCGGGCACGGAACCGGGATTGTCAAGATACGACTCGTACAGGTCTTCGATGTACGGGGCGTTCCCTCCGGACAGATAAGAGTTGGAACGGAACTGCTGCATCATATTGCGCACCTTTCTTCGCGTTTCGCGAGATTAGCGGGTTAGCTTAACCTTCCGCGACACGGCCTGACCGGTTAGCGGATTGCACATCAAGTTGTGGGGAAGGGCTGGGTATTCGGGTACTTTTTGGAACAGCCGACACAATAGCACGTTGAGCGTAAGCGATGATGACAGTGGCGATCATTCTTGCGCTGTCTGGCGCGGCGCGGCAATGCGACCATGGCCCTGCTCAGCGCCCCTGCGCTGGCAATGGTGCTGGTGCTGGTGCTGGTGCCGGCCCGGCCAAACGCTCGCCGGAATCGTGCAAGTTCAAGTGCTGCGCCGGCAACGCAAGCTCGGCCTCGTGACGCGTAATGATGGCGACGATCTGCAACATCACGTCCTGCTTGATTTCATGGAAGGCAACCCACGCGGTCGTGCGCGTAAAGGTATAGACCAGGATGTCGAGCGACGACGCACCGAACTTCAGCAAGTTGACGATGGTGACCTGGTTCTGATCAATTTCAGGGTGGGCCACCAGCATGGCCTTGATATCGGAGACGATGCCGGCCACCTTGTCGATGTCGTGCAGACGCAGTCGAAACGTTTCGTCGATGCGCCGGTTGGTCATGCGCGACGCATTCTCGACCGCGATCGTGTTGAACAAGCCATTGGGCACATACAGCGGCCGCATGTCGAAGGTACGGATACGGGTCAGGCGCCAGCCGATGTCTTCGACCGTGCCTTCAATTTCCTTGTCGGGAGAACGGATCCAGTCACCGACTTCGAACGGCCTATCCCAATACACCATCAGCCCGCCAAAAAAATTCGCCAGCAAATCCTTGGCGGCAAAACCGACTGCAATGCCGCCGACACCGCCAAAAGCCAGCACGCCGGAGATCGAAAATCCCAGGCTCTGCAACACCACCAGCGCGGCCGTGATCAGTACCGATACCCTCAGCAATTTTCCGACCGCATCGACGGTGGTGCGATCAGCCGGCTTGTTGCGCGCGGTACGTTGCGCGATGACGCCATCCTGTACGTTACGGATCAGGCGCAACAGAAACCAGGTGAGACAGCCGATGACCCCGATCGTACGCGCCGGCGCGACCAGCTCGAAGATCGTCGCTTCTGTTTCGGTATCCAGCAAGTGCCCGACGAACGCCAGACCGATGATCCAGGCCAGTACGGTCAGAGGCTTGCGCAGCGCCGATACCAACGCATAATCCCACGGTGTTTCGGTCATACGGGTACGCTGCTCCAGCTTTGCCAGCAAGCGACGCAGAAAAAAATTGAACACCACGACCATCAACACAACAACGAAAATTTGCAACACGAGGGCAAACAGCGCGTCGCCACGGGTCAGACGTAGCAACCAGGTTTGCAGGGAAGTTAAGAACATCGGGGATCAATACAAAGGGTGAATGGAATCAGCGGCGTCCATTCTAACGCCTGCAACCGGCATGACCCGCGCTCGCGCATTGTGCCCATGCACCGTTGCCGCAGCATTCAGGCGACAATGCCTCCCCTTCCCTGCTCCCGCCTGCCATGAACCTGCCATCCCGTGCCCTCCCCTTGCTGCTCTGGCTCGCGCTTGTGTCACCGAGCGCCCTCGCCGCCAACCAGCTCATTAATGTCCCGGTCCGTCCGAATGCCAGCGTCCCGGTATTCTGGATGGTGCGACCGGATGCCGTCGCCACTGTCATTTTGCTTCCAGGCGGTAGCGGTAGTTTCGGCAATATTGTCGATGGCGTGCCCACGGGTGGAAATTTCCTGGTGCGCAGCCGTAACGATTTCGCCGAGCGCAAGCTCAATGTCGCCGTGGTCGGCCGCGCATCCGACGTGGCCGATCTGGAGTACAACTACCGCATCAGTACCGAGCACATTGGCGATCTGGAGAAAGTCGTCGCTGCCGTGCGCCAGCTTTCCGGACAAAGGCCGTGGTTGATCGGTACCAGCCGCGGCACGGTCTCCGCCACCGCCGCAGCGATCGCCTTCGGGAATACCCAACTGGCCGGGGTTGTGCTGTCATCGAGCGTTGTCAGCCGCGCAAAAATTGGTAACGTGCCGGCACAGGACCTGCCCGCCATCCGCATTCCGGTGCTGGTGCTGCATCACGCCAGGGATGCTTGCCGGGTATGCAGTCCGGCCGACGCCCATCGCATCATCGACGGACTCATCAACGTGCCGCCATCGGACAAACAATTGATTTTCGCCGGGGGCGGCAGCAATCCGACTGGCGACGTTTGCGCCGGGCAGCACTGGCATGGCTTTGTCGGGATGGAACAGGAGGCGGTCGGCGTCATGGCAGACTGGATCAGCACACACGCCAGCCGATAATAAAAAATCCCCGCGAGCAGGCTGTGCTGGCGGGGATTTTTATTGTGCTGCTGGACCTGATTCAGTCCGCAGCAGCCATTACCGTTCGGCGATTGGCGTCACGTCACGTGCGACTTCGCCGACGAACAGCTGGCGCGGACGGCCGATTTTCTGCTCCGGATCGGAGATCATTTCGTTCCATTGCGCGATCCAGCCAACGGTACGTGCCATTGCGAAAATACCGGTGAACAGCGAGACCGGTATACCCAGAGCCGATTGCACGATGCCCGAATAGAAGTCGACGTTCGGATAGAGCTTGCGAGAAACGAAGTACTCGTCTTCCAGCGCGATTTTTTCCAGTGCCATGGCGAGCTTGAACAATGGGTCATCTTGCAGGCCCAGCTCTTCCAGCACTTCATAGCAGGTTTCGCGCATCAGCTTGGCACGCGGGTCAAAATTCTTGTAGACGCGATGACCAAAACCCATCAGCTTGACGCCGGAATTCTTGTCCTTGACCTTGGCAATGAATTCGGGAATCTTGTCAACAGTACCGATTTCCTTGAGCATGTTCAGTGCGGCTTCGTTGGCACCACCGTGTGCAGGACCCCACAGGCAAGCGATACCGGCGGCGATACAGGCAAACGGATTGGCACCGCTCGAACCGGCCAGACGGACAGTCGAGGTCGAGGCATTCTGTTCATGGTCAGCGTGCAGGATCAGGATACGGTCGAGCGCACGCACCAGCACATCGTTGACCTTGTATTCTTCGCACGGATTCGAGAACATCATCCGCATGAAGTTGGCGCTGTACGACAGGTCGTTGCGCGGATACACGAACGGCTGGCCGACGTTGTACTTGTAGGCCATCGCAACGAGCGTTGGCAACTTGGCGATCAGGCGGACGGCCGACACTTCGCGGTGATGCGGATCGGTGATGTCGAGCGAGTCGTGATAGAACGACGACAGCGCGCCGACGGTACCGACCAGTACGGCCATCGGATGCGCATCACGCCGGAAACCACGGAAGAAAAATTGCATCTGATCGTGGATCATCGTGTGTTGCGTGACGGTATCGACGAACTTGCTGCGCTCGTCGACGGTCGGCAGTTCACCGTTGAGCAACAGGTAACAAGTTTCAAGGAAATCACAATTCACCGCCAGTTGCTCGATCGGGTAACCGCGATACAGCAGCTCGCCCTTGTCGCCGTCGATGTAAGTAATGGCCGAGTTACACGCGGCGGTCGACATGAAGCCCGGGTCATAGGTGAACTTGCCGGTAGCACCGTAGAGCTTGCGGATATCGATAACGTCCGGTCCGACAGTGCCTTTGTAGATCGGCATTTCCAGCGACGGACTGCCGTCGGAAAACGACAGGGTGGCGGTTGTATCAGCGGTTTGGGACATGGCTGTTCCTTCTCTTGAACGGTGAGTCGGTGAATGGGTAAGAACTGGACATACAGGAAACGAGAAACGGAAACAAGTGCTTCAGGCTGCCCGCAAACGGGTCAGCAAAGCGTGAACACGCGGCAGATCGTCGGCACCCTCGGGCTCTTTGCGAGCCAGGATCAGGTCCATCAGGTCATTATCGGAAACGTCGAGAATACGGGTGAACGCGTCGACTTCATCGTCGGTCAGACCGGCTTCGTGTTCATCGAGAAAACGGGTCAGGATCAGGTCATTTTCCAGCAGGCCACGGCGTGCGCGCCAGCGCAGGCGGGAACGGTTGGCGGGGTCAGACTGATGCGTGGTGGACATGGGCTACGGTCATTCTTGTCAGAAGCCCCGCGGGGCTTGCGCGCTCGCGGGGCAGTTCGGTAAAGCAGTCTGGCTCAGACTGCGCGACGCACCATCATCTCTTTGATCTTGCCGATCGCCTTGTTCGGGTTCAAACCCTTAGGGCAGACATCGACGCAATTCATGATCGAATGGCAGCGGAACAAGCGATACGGATCTTCGAGGTTGTCGAGTCGCTCGGCTGTTGCTTCGTCGCGTGTGTCGGCGATGAAGCGGTAGGCTTGCAACAGGCCGGCCGGTCCGACGAACTTGTCCGGATTCCACCAGAACGACGGGCACGAAGTCGAGCAGCAAGCACACAGGATGCACTCGTACAAACCATCGAGTTCTTCGCGTTCGGCCGGCGATTGCAACCGCTCTTTTTCCGGCGGGATCGTCGTGTTGATCAGGAATGGCTTGATCGAATTGTATTGCTTGAAAAACTGAGTCATATCGACGATCAGGTCGCGGATGACGGGCAAGCCCGGCAGCGGACGTAACACGATCGGCTGTTTCAGTTCCTTCAGGTTAGTGGTGCAGGCCAGACCGTTTTTGCCATTGATGTTCATCGCGTCGGAACCACAGACACCTTCACGGCATGAGCGGCGCAGCGCCAGCGAGTCATCGACATCGGCCTTGATGCGTTGCAGTGCATCGAGCAGCATCTTGTCCGTGTCTTGCAACTCGACGGTCAGCTTTTGCATGTACGGCTTGGCATCCTTGTCCGGATCGTAACGGTAGATTTCAAAATTCAGAGTGCGTGGCATAAATACCTTTTTTGCGGAACCGGGTCGCGCACTGCGCGGTCGGGCTCTCGACATTCAATCGGTGGGCGAGGTCGGGTCCGGCAGAGCCAGACCCGTTCGCCGGCGTATTAAAACGTACGGGCTTTCGGCTGGAAAGTCTCAACGGTCAGCGGCTTAGTCACCACTGGCTTGTACTCCATCCGGTTTTGTTCCGAATACCACAACGAATGCTTCATCCAATTTGCATCGTCGCGCGTCTCGTAATCACTTTGCGCATGCGCGCCGCGCGATTCCTTACGTGCCAGGGCCGAAGCAATAGTCGCTTTGGCAGCTTCGATCATATTGTCCAGTTCGAGCGCTTCGACACGGGCTGTGTTGAAGACCTTCGACTTGTCCTTGAACGACACATTCTTGCGCCGCTCGTCGAGTTCCATGATCACGTTATAGCCGCTCTGCAGCAGTGCATCGGTGCGGAACACACCGCAATAACGCTGCATCGCTGCGCGGATATCGTTGGCGACGTGTTGTACTTTTTCGGTACCGGTCGAGTTTTCGAGCTTGTTCAGACGATCCATCGCGAAGTCCGCAGCACCCTCCGGCAACGGCTTGTTGCTACGCTCTTTCAGACCGCTGGCGACGATATGATTTCCCGCCGCACGGCCGAAAACCAGCAAGTCGAGCAACGAGTTGGTACCGAGACGATTGGCGCCGTGAACCGATACGCACGCACACTCACCGATGGCATACAAACCATTGACCACTGAGTTCGGATTGCCGTCTTTTGGAGCGACAACCTGACCGTGAATATTGGTCGGAATACCACCCATCTGGTAGTGAATCGTTGGCACAACCGGAATCGGCTCTTTGGTCGCATCGACGTTGGCAAACTTATGACCGATTTCGAGAATCGATGGCAAGCGCTTCTGGATCGTCTCGGCACCGATGTGACGCAAGTCGAGCAGCACGTGGTCTTTATTCGGACCGCAACCACGGCCTTCCTTGATTTCCTGGTCCATCGAACGGGACACGAAGTCACGCGGCGCCAGATCTTTCAGTGTCGGTGCGTAACGCTCCATGAAACGCTCGCCTTCACTGTTGATCAGGATGCCGCCTTCGCCGCGCACACCTTCGGTGATCAGCACGCCCGCGCCAGCTACGCCGGTCGGGTGGAACTGCCAGAATTCCATGTCTTCGAGTGGCAAACCGGCACGCGCCGCCATGCCCATACCGTCGCCGGTATTGATGAAGGCATTGGTCGATGCGGCCCAGATGCGGCCTGCACCACCGGTCGCCATGATCGTTGTCTTGGCTTCGAGGACCATGCATTCGCCGGTTTCCATCTCCAGCGCAACCACGCCGATGACATCGCCGTCGGCATCGCGGATCAGATCCAGTGCCATCCATTCGACGAAGAAATGCGTCTTGGCGCGCACATTGCGCTGATACAGCGTGTGCAGCATCGCGTGACCGGTACGGTCAGCGGCGGCACAGGCGCGCTGCACCGGCTTTTCACCGAAGTTGGCTGTATGGCCGCCGAATGGACGCTGATAAATCGTGCCGTCCGGATTGCGGTCAAAGGGCATACCGAAGTGTTCGAGTTCGTAGACTACTTTCGGTGCTTCGCGACACATGAATTCGATCGCATCCTGGTCACCCAGGTAATCGCCACCTTTGACGGTATCGAACATGTGCCAGAACCAGCTGTCCTCGGCCATGTTACCGAGTGACGCACCGATGCCGCCCTGGGCAGCCACGGTATGCGACCGGGTAGGAAAAACTTTTGAAAGTACGGCGACGTTCAGACCTGCTTCGGCAAGCTGCAACGATGCGCGCATGCCCGAGCCGCCCGCACCGATGATTACTGCATCGAAACGACGTGAAGGAATAGCTGATTTGATAACTGACACGATTAAGCTCTCCAGATAATTTGTGCGGTCCATCCGGCACAAGCGATCAGCCACAGGATAGTGGCGACTTGCAAAGAAATACGAACAGAAACGGGCTTGATGTAATCCATCCAAATGTCCCGCATGCCAATCCAGGCGTGGTAGAACAAGGCCAAAAACGTCACAAAAGTGGCGATTCTGAACCACTGCTGGGCAAACAGTCCGGCCCAGCCTTCATAACTGAAATTCTGCGCCTTGAAAAATACCGCCAACAGAATCACGGTATAGACCGCCATGACGGCAGCGGTAATACGTTGCGCTAACCAGTCCTTGAGCCCGTAGTGGGCACCGACGACCAGGCGTTTTGGTCCGATATTATTATTAGCCATTAAAACGCTCCGAACAGTTTCAGTGCCACTAACGCGGTCAGCGGCAAACTGACAGAAAACACGATAACGGCTGATTTGCGTGCGGAATCTTTCTCGATACCGATATGGTTATCCATAAACAAGTGACGGATACCGCCGCAGAAATGATGGATGAATGCCCAGGACACAGCTAGCAATACCAGTTTGGCGAACCAGTTAGACGTGATGCCCTTGAAGTACTCGAAAGTCCCTTCGGACATCAGGCTCTGATCCATCAGGTACAGAATCACAGGCAATAGTGCAAACATCAGAAAGCCACTGATGCGATGGAGAATCGAGATCACTCCTGCCAGCGGAAGGCGGTAGTTTGCCAGTTGCGTGACGTGAATGTTCCTGAATTCCGGCCTATTTTTTTTGGTTACTTCAGACATGCAAACATCTCCCCGACTTGATAATTCCTTGATTTTACCGATTTTGTGCGCCACACCATACTTAATCGGCGAACCTCGACAATATAGCCCTTTACCGCCATGCCTGCTCGGCACGGAACCACCCTAAATCAACTCGCTCTGGTAGTGATGACTATCGGTTCGATACAATCCGCGTCGAACTTCGACCGGTTTGTCGCCATATGTCAGGGATACCCGCTCGACGCTCAGCAGCGGCGTGTCGATTGGCACCTGCAGCCAGCCGCAAGCCACATGATCGGCATGAACCGCGCGGATTTTTTCAGCTGCGCGAATCATCCGGGTGCCAAATTCAGTCTCGAACAAGCCATACATCGGCCCCTTGTATTCAACCAGTCGCTCAGACGTCAGACCCTTGAAAATAGTCCCGGGCAGCCATAATTCCTCGAGAATTGCCGGCGCTCCATCGAATGACTGTACGCGTTTAATGAAGATCACCGCATCGGCCGGCTTCATGTCAAGCAGGCGGGCCACGTCAGCCGGCGCGCGCTGGCGCTTGACTTCAATGATCAAGTTGTCAGCCTGATGAGCAATCCCCGTATCGGGCATCAGGCGCAAAAAACGAAACTGGGCACGCACTTCATGATGCGTCGCAACAAAAGTACCCTTACCCTGACGCCGCACCACCAGATTTTCGGAAGACAGCTCATCGATCGCCTTGCGCACCGTACCCTGACTCACCTTGAAGCGACCGGCCAGTTCGACTTCGCTCGGAATAAGCTCACCCGGTTTCCATTCGCCCGCCTGCAAACTAGCCGTAATCAATACCTTGATCTGCTGATAAAGCGGGCTGAAGGTCGGCGCCACGGCAGCACTGGCTGGCGCGGTAACTTGACTGACAGGGGGAGGCATCGGATTGATCATGGGGCGAGATTTCAACACGAAAACAACCGCTCGTCCAGCAAAAACTGTGTTGTGATATGTCTTATATAAGACATAAGATGAAGATTGACAGCCATCACCTGCACGCCTAAACTGTTGTTCAATTTTGATGCCGGACCGGTTAATACGGATATAAAACAAACACCATGCCAGCGTGTGCTTTGATTTGCTATCCAAAACAGGACAGGTTTGCGAAGACTGGCTGACCAGCCAGGTTTTCAGCGGTATCATTGCGAGCTGTCGGAAACCGGCAAACCGGTTTCCTGCATTGTTTTTCTACCCACTTGGAGATTCATCATGGCAAAAGCCCCAATGCGTGTTGCAGTGACCGGCGCGGCCGGCCAGATCGGTTACTCATTGTTGTTCCGCATCGCCAACGGCGACATGCTCGGCAAGGACCAACCGGTCATCCTGCAATTGCTTGAAATCCCTGACGAAAAAGCCCAGAAAGCCCTCAAGGGCGTGATGATGGAAATCGACGACTGTGCTTTCCCATTGCTGGCCGGCATGACTGCACATAGCGATCCAATGACCGGCTTCAAGGACATTGACGTAGCGCTACTGGTCGGTGCCCGCCCGCGCGGCCCCGGCATGGAACGCAAGGATTTGCTCGAAGCCAACGCTCAGATCTTCACGGTACAAGGCAAGGCACTTGACGCGGTCGCTTCGCGCAATGTCAAGGTGCTGGTCGTCGGCAACCCGGCTAACACCAACGCCTACATCGCGATGAAATCGGCACCGAACCTGCCAGCGAAGAATTTCACCGCAATGTTGCGCCTCGATCACAACCGCGCCCTCTCGCAAATCGCGGCCAAAACCGGCAAGCCCGTCGCTTCCATCGAAAAACTGTGCGTCTGGGGCAACCACTCGCCAACGATGTACGCAGATTACCGCTTCGCCACCATTGATGGTCAGTCAGTCAAGGACATGATCAACGACGCGGCATGGAACAAGGAGTCGTTCCTGCCGACAGTGGGCAAACGCGGCGGTGCGATCATCGAAGCACGCGGCTTGTCGTCGGCGGCATCGGCAGCCAATGCAGCTATCGATCACATGCATGACTGGGTATTGGGTACCGCTGGCAAATGGACCACTATGGGCATTGCTTCCGACGGTTCGTACGATATCCCTGAAGGCACGATTTTCGGTTTCCCGGTCACCACCGAAAATGGCGAGTACAAAATCGTCGCCGGACTGGTCATCGATGAATTTTCACGTGAGCGCATCAACGTGACGCTCAACGAATTGCTGGAAGAGCGCGAAGGCGTCAAGCACCTGGTCGGCTAAGCCAGCCAGGTCGTCAGGTCCTGACTACCGGCGCTGCACTGTACGATGCAGCACCGGTGGTTTTCCGGATTTTTACAGCAGCACTTTTTTGTTGATTGCTCATGCATCCATCCGAGGTCTTATTTCAGGGAAAACGTCCACCGGTGTCACTCCCGGTCTGCGATCATTACGCCGGCTCCGACAAGCTGATGCGCAAGTCGATCGCCCTGCAACAAGAGCTTGGCCCGGTCTTCGACATCACCTTCGATTGCGAAGATGGTGCCGCCGCCGGCGTCGAACAGTCGCACGCCGAACTGGTCGCCTCACTCATTGCCAGCGATGCCAACCGGTTCAATCGCATCGGCGCGCGCGTGCACGATGTGCACAGCGAATTTTTCATCCAGGACGTCGCCATTATTTGCAACGGTGCGGCCCGTCGCCTGGCTTATCTGGTGATCCCGAAAGCCGAAAGCGTGCTCGAAGTCATCGAGGCAATCGACGTCATCAATACCCATGCGCGTCATGCCGGACGGGATGTGCTGCCAATCCACGTACTGATCGAGACGCATGGTGCGCTGGCCGATGTGTTTGCGATTGCCGCACTGGAGCAAGTCGAGTGCCTGTCGTTCGGCATCATGGATTTTGTCTCGGCGCACTACGGCGCGATTCCGGCCAGCGCAATGCGCACACCCGGTCAATTTACCCATCCATTGGTCATGCGCGCCAAGCTGGCTATTTCGGCCGCCTGCCATGCCCACGGCAAGGTTCCCTCGCACAATGTCACGACCGACGTCAAGGACAGCGGTATCGCTGCCAATGATGCGAGCCGGGCCGGCACCGACTGCGGTTACACCCGGATGTGGAGCATCCATCCTGACCAGATCAAACCGATCGTCAAGTCGTTCATGCCACGTAGCTCCGAGGTGGCCGAGGCAGCACAAATTCTCACCGATGCCCAGTCCGCGTCGTGGGGACCGATCAAACACAACGGCAGGCTGCATGATCGCGCCAGTTATCGCTACTACTGGACTATCCTGCAGCGTGCACGCGCGAGCGGTTTGCCGCTCCCCGACAGCGTTGCCCATTTGTTATCCACCTGATTCCGGAGATTGATTCATGACCAAACTGTTTTCCGCTCTCCTGACCGGCCTACTCGTTTCCGGCCTGGCACTGACTGCCCCGGCCGTCTTTGCCGCCACCGAAACAGGTGCACCCGCCGTCAAGAAAGTCATCAAGAAAAAATCGCACTCCAAAAAAGACGTCGCCGCTCCACCGGCCGCCTACGAACTGGCCGCACCGGATGATGACGACACCGGTGCGCCCATTGATGTCGCCATTGCGCCCGCCACCGAATACAAATGCGAACTCGGCAATACGCTGACGATTTTCCGCAACGACGGAGACGACAACTACATCGCGCTGCGCTGGCACAAGGTGGTCACCCGCATGAAGCGGGTCACCACGACCACCGGCGCGCACCGTTTCGAAAACAAGCGTTCCGGCCTGGTCTGGATCGGCATCCCGGCCAAGGGCTTGCTGCTTGACTCGCGCAAGGGTCAGCAACTGGCGAACGAATGCAAGGATCCGGCCCAGATGGCACTGGCCGCGGCGACTGACAGCGCCAACAGCTAATTATTCGAATATCCTGCCGGCGTGGAGCGCAAGACTCTTCCCGGAAACTACATTTCACTTGTTACCCCGCAATCATAGGAGAGGTCATGGCCTGCAATACGCTTAATACGCTCAAGGAATTCAAGCTGTCCGATTCCAAAAAAGGCAAGTTCTACTCGCTGCCAGCACTGCAAAAAAAACTCGGTATCGACATCTCGCGCCTGCCAATCTCGATCCGTATCGTACTGGAGTCCGTACTACGCAATTGCGATGGTAAAAAAGTTACCGAAGCGCATATCCATGAACTGGCGAACTGGGGTGCCAAAGCAGCCCGGATCAATGAAATCCCGTTCGTCGTCGCGCGCGTGGTACTGCAGGACTTCACTGGTGTGCCACTGCTGGCCGACCTCGCCGCAATGCGTAATGTCGCCGCCAAAATGGGCATCAAGGCCAAGAATATCGAGCCACTGGTGCCGGTCGATCTGGTGGTCGATCACTCGATCCAGATCGATCATTTCCGCGAAAAAGACGCGCTCGACCTGAACATGAAACTGGAATTCTCGCGCAACAAGGAGCGCTACCAGTTCATGAAATGGGGCATGCAGGCATTCGATACCTTCGGCGTCGTGCCACCGGGCTTCGGCATTGTCCATCAGGTCAATCTGGAATATCTGGCGCGCGGCGTCCATAAGACCGAAGACAAGGTGTACTACCCGGACACATTGGTCGGTACTGATTCCCACACCACCATGATCAACGGTATCGGCGTGGTCGGCTGGGGCGTCGGCGGCATTGAAGCTGAAGCCGGCATGCTGGGCCAGCCAGTCTATTTCCTGACCCCTGACGTGGTTGGCGTGAACCTGACCGGCATGCTGCGTGAAGGCGTGACCGCGACCGATCTGGTCCTGACCATCACCGAAATGCTGCGCAAGGAAAAAGTCGTCGGCAAGTTCGTCGAGTTCTTCGGCGAAGGCACCGAAACACTGTCGCTAACCGACCGCGCCACCATCGCCAACATGGCACCGGAATACGGCGCCACGATGGGCTTCTTCCCGGTAGACGACCAGACCATCGAGTACTTCAAGGGTACGGGCCGCAGCAAGTCCGAGATCGAATCGTTCGAAGCGTACTTCCGTGCCCAAGGGCTGTTCGGCATTCCAAAAGACGGCGACATCGACTACACCAACGTCGTCAGCCTGGACCTCGGCAAGGTCGCGCCGTCACTGGCCGGCCCGAAGCGTCCGCAAGACCGTATCGAAATCGGCGCAGTCAAGTCGACCTTCGCCGACCTGTTCTCGAAGTCGGTCTCCGACAACGGTTTCAACAAGAAGGCCGCTGACCTCGACGCTGAGTACACCAACACCGATGGCGTGAAACTGATGAACGGCGACGTACTGATCGCCGCAATCACCTCCTGCACCAACACCTCGAACCCGAGCGTGATGATTGCCGCCGGCCTGCTGGCCAAGAAAGCGGTCGAAGCCGGTCTGGTCGTCTCCCCGCACATCAAGACGTCGCTGGCTCCCGGCTCGCGCGTCGTCACCAAGTACCTCGAAGCGGCCGGCCTGTTGCCGTACCTCGAAAAGCTCGGCTTCGGCGTCACCGCTTATGGCTGCACCACCTGCATCGGCAATGCCGGCGACCTGACACCGGCAATGAACGAAGCCATCGCCAAGCATGACGTGGTCGCCTCCGCGATCCTGTCAGGCAACCGCAACTTCGAAGCGCGGATCCATCCGAACATCCGTTCGAACTTCCTCGCCTCGCCGCCGTTAGTGGTGGCGTACGCGATCGCGGGCAACATGACGCGCGACCTGATGACCGAGCCGGTTGGCACGGTCAATGGCAAGGACATTTTCCTGGGTGACATCTGGCCAACCTCGAAAGAGATCGCCAAGCTGATGAAGTACGCGATGAATGCGAAGACCTTCAAGGAGAACTACGCTGCCGTCAAGGGCGCGCCGGGCAAGCTGTGGGAAGACATCAAGGATGCCGCCAAGGATGAAGTCTACAACTGGCCAAAATCGACCTACATCGCCGAGCCGCCGTTTTTCGCCGACTTCACGATGGAGCCGAAAGCCGCTGCCACCGGCATCACCGGCGCGCGGGCCCTGGGCGTGTTCGGCGACTCGATCACCACCGACCATATTTCGCCAGCCGGCGCGATCAAGGAATCGAGCCCGGCCGGTAAATGGCTCAAGGCCAACGGCGTGTTGCTGGCGGATTTCAACTCGTACGGTTCGCGTCGCGGCAATCACGAAATCATGATGCGCGGCACCTTCGCCAACGTCCGGATCAAGAACCTGATGATTCCTGCCAAGGCCGACGGCTCACTGGTCGAAGGCGGTATCACACGCTTCCAGCCAACGGGCGCAGAAATGTCGATCTACGATGCAGCGATGGCGTATGTTGAAGCCGGCACACCGACGATGGTGTTTGCCGGTGAAGAATACGGCACCGGTTCGTCACGTGACTGGGCTGCCAAAGGTACCCAACTGCTCGGCGTGAAAGCCGTGTTCGCCCGTTCGTTCGAGCGTATCCATCGCTCGAACCTGGTCGGCATGGGCGTCTTGCCACTGCAATTCCTGGGCAACGACAGCACCGTTACGCTGGGCATCACCGGCAGTGAAACTTTCGACCTGAAAGGGATCGAAAGCGACATCAAGCCGCAACAGGAAGCCACGCTGGTAATTCATCGCGCCGATGGCAGCTCGCAAGACGTCAAAGTACTGCTGCGTATCGACACCCCGATCGAAGTCGATTACTACAAGCATGGCGGCATCCTGCCATTCGTGTTGCGCCAGTTACTGGCCGCGTAATCCGGTTCAGGTTCATGCAGAGCAAAGCGCCGGATTCGTCCGGCGTTTTTTTTCGTCGATCGAAAAACTATCTGCAAAAAACCGTATAAACCGATCTGTTCAGGGCTCCCTATCAGCCCCTCGAATCCTCTACAATGCAGGATTGCGTTTCAGTCACTACACCTACCTCCCATGCGTCGTCAAAACAAAACCGGTTCTCACAAACTTTCTGCCGACAGCCAGCGCCTGGCGACTTTTTCTTCAGCCATCGTACTGTCATCGAGTCGTATCGAAGAGCGCGGCTGGGAAAGCCAGCTCGATGCCTTGTTACAGAAACTGCTGAAAGCCGATCATCAGGCCATCATCGATAGCGCACTCGACCTGCTGTTCCAGTCCGATGCGATGGCTTATGACGTACTGATGGAAGCGGCAGAAGCCAATAGCGAATCAGCCGTACTGGAGCACGATGATCAGCTCTACGACGCGTTGCTACTAGCCGTTCCGGTGCTGGCCTGGACCCGGTTCTCGATTGCTTCCGGCCCGATTCCGGCCGATGTGGTCCTGACGTTGAGCGCCCACTTGCACGCGCATGTGCTGGCGCCGGACGTCAGGATGGCGATGGCACCGACGCTGTTTGCGATCGACCAGTTGCCACGCTCACATGTCGAAACCTGGACCGTGACGCACCGGCTGGCCCAGGCCGCTCTCAAGAATACGGTCTTGCGCACCCCCACCGGCGTACCCGAAACCGCCCCGTTCCTGGCCGACACACGCTATCTGCTGGTCGTCGTTGTCGTGCCGGCGGGTGCGCCATTGATGCGCTGGCAAGCCTCACTGGACCTGGCCGACCGCGACCTCGCGCTGGCCCGATGGCAGGCGCAGGCATTACCGAACGTGACGCGACTACTGCCCGGCTGCGGCATCGAATTGCTGTTACCTGAAGCGTATTACGTCGCCTGCCGCGAGGGCGACCGGCAAATCCGCCCGGCCTCGATCAGCGCCGCCGTCCATTTTCTGCATCACACGCTAGCCATCGAAACACGCGACCTGCAAGCCAGCATCGGCAGTTTCGGCGAAGACACAATTAATGGCCGCGCGGACGAGTACCGGATCGGCTTCAGCGGCAGCAGCGATGGCGAGGTGGTCTATGGCGTCGTCTGGCCGCTGTATGGCGAAGAGGACGAAGAGGACATGGGTGATCCTGCCGAATTACCTTTGCAGCGCCTGGCCGCCGGTGAAGTACCGCATCCGACCCCGCTGGAAGAAATTACCGCCTTGTTGCGCGATGCCGGTGTGACACGCATCATTCAGCATCCGGACCGCTTCCCGCTGGAATTCTGCGATGACTGCGGTGCACCGTTGTTCCCGGATCCGGAAGGAGAACTGGTTCATGCCGAGATGCCGGAAGATGCGCCACAAAGCACCCCACATTTCCATTGATGATGCGATTACACCAACGTCAGGACTGATCGTTTAACAACCACCAGAGAAGCCATGGATCGCGATGCACTGCTGACGACGACCCGCGAAGAATTCCTGCGTGCATTCATGCTGGCAATTGACAGGGCTTCAGCACGCACCGCCGCAACCCTGTTACGCACTGCGGAAACCACGTTTTCAGCAATCGATCAGCGCCGCTTGCTGGGCGCGTATGGCCTATTGCGTGAGGGCGAAATTGCACTGAACAGGCAAATGCGACAGAGCATGGACCAGTTGCTCAATCGCAGCTTTCAGACAACTTACAGCACCTTTCGTCCCTCTTTTTCAGATAGCTTCCAGACGGATGGCCTGTCACTACTCGACACCACGGTGCACGAAGACTTGCTTCGTATTAACGAAGTAACTGCGCGCTTCCGGCATGCCGCCGACAGCCAGTTGCGCGACCTCAATATTCGTATCGCAATCCTGTTCGAACAAGACCGCATCAATGAACGCGAAAACCCGTTCCGGCCATTCCTGTTGTCACGCGCGATGGCAAACGCCATCGACAACCTCGGGCAGCAAGCCGACACGAACAGCACGCTATTCGATCAACTGGCGGAAGACATGCGCGCTGAAATTGTCACGATTTACGATGCTGTCAACGCATACTTAGCGCGTCACGGTATCGCTGCACAGTTGCAACTCCGTATCGAGAAAACCAGTGATACCCGAATAGCCAATGACGCCGGTGCAGGCTCCGGTACGGATGAACTGCCAGCCGGAGCCGTGGATCCGCGCAAGGTCGATACCGGCACGCGCGCCTTATCGAGTGACACGCCGCGCAACCGGGTCGAACAACTGGTCGATGCAGTGCGCCAGATTGCCCGACGGTTTGCGCCGGCACCGGCCGGGGTGGACGCCACTCCAGCCGGTGTCGGTAACGCGGGTAACGCAGATAACTCAGGTGGCTCAGGTAACGCAGGTAACGCAGGTAACGCAGGTAACCCAGCGGGTAGGAATCCCGGCAACGGCTGGCCGGGGACGCAAGGACTGGTCGCTACACTACAGAAATTATTCACCGGAGCCCCGGGCCATATGTCTTTGGTAGATGCCGCTGCCGGCCTTGACAGCGCGCCCGATAACGGGTCACCTGGCAAGCCACTGAGCAGTTCGTTGCGCGACTCCCTCGACGCCCTGATGAGCGATGCAGTTCCGCCTGCCGGACAGATGGCACTGGCGAGCGGCGATCTGCGCAATCTGATTTTCGAGCAACGTGAAGCGCTCAGTGCCGCGACCACGGACAGCCATGAGCAGATGACCATCGATGTCGTTGCCATGCTGTTCGAATTCATTCTGCGCGACCTGCAGATACCGGCCGAAGTGCGCGCCCAGCTAGCGCGACTCCAATTCATCGTACTCAAGATCGCACTGCGCGAAAGGTCGCTGCTCACCGACAAGAGTCATCCGGCGCGACTGCTGGTGAACCGGATTGGATCGATCTCGGTCGGCATCAGGCATACCGATCCGGGTGCCCTGCGCATCGGCACTGAAATCAGCCGTATCGTCGAAATCCTGCTGTCCGACCAGAGCGAAAATACCCCTCTTTTTACCGGGATGCTGAACCAGTTCGACGCCTTTATTGCACACGAGTTACGCGGACATGATGGTCCGGTCGATCTCGCCGTGCAGGCGCTCGAAAAAGCGCAGAGCCGCACGCTGCGCTTTGCCCGCCTCAGTGCCGCACTCGCGGAAGTGCTCGACGGACTACACCTCGATCCGTTCCTGAAAAATTTCCTGACAACGACTTGGGTCCGTGTCATCGAGCGCGCCGAGCGCAAGAACGACCCAACGGCCACCCGCTTCCGCCGGCTTGTACCGGATCTCTTGTGGAGCATTATTCCCAAGCACTCCGCTGCACAGCGCAACAAACTGATCGGCATGCTGCCGGGCCTGGTCGGCATTTTGCGCGAGGGCATGCTGCAAGAGAACATGACAGGCATCGAACGACTTGACGTCTTGAACTGGCTGGTCGACGTTCACAGTCGTGCACTGCGCGGCATCGAAGCCGGCAGACCGGACTTGTTGCTCGAAACCATGCAGCAGCATTTCGCGTTGTTCACTAAAGTACCTGACCATGTCACCAATGAAGTTCCGGTAGCAACTCTCGAAGTTGCCGGTGACAATCCGCATCACGACGGATTCCTCACCGAAGCCCTGCACGAAACCGACGCAGCGCTAGAGTTGCTTGATCCGATGCTGGAGCGTGACGCCTCGCCGGACACGACAGTCGAAAGCCAGAGCGATACCGGTGAAATCCTCGCGAGATTGCGTAGCGGCGTCGCCATCACCATCACACTCGGCACCATCCCCGGTTCCGGCAGGCTCCACTGGATCGACCAGCACACCACAACATTGCTGCTTCAAATGGACGACCACGCCGCGCCGTCGATGCTGAGCGTCAGGATGTTTCTGCGCCTGCTAGGTCTCGGCCGGGTCGGCTTCAGCGAAACTGCACCGCTATTCGAACGGGCGGTGCATGCACTGATGCTCTCTGCACAGCAGATGGAAAAAGCGGCAACCTGAGAGGATTCACTGTAATACCCTCGCATTATTTCTTTTAAGAAATGTATTCCTGACATATTGATGACTCACCGCTTAAAATAAGGCTCACTTTTAAATGTAGAAAAAAATGACTCCTCAATTCGTTCGCAATCTGAACATCGGCAATCGCCTTGGTCTGGGCTTCGCCATCCTGCTGTTGCTGTCCATGGTAGCTATCCTGATTGGCATCACCCGTCTCAATGCTGTAGCAGGGGCCACACGCGAACTGCTGAAAGAGCCACTCGCAACGGAGCGCTTCGTCAGTGAATGGAATCTCGTGATCAATGCGGCCGTGCGACGCACCGCAGCCATTGCCCGCAGCAGCGACCAGTCACTGAGCGCTTTTTTCGCAAGTGACCAGGACTACACAACAAAAAAAGCCAGCGAACTGCAACTAGCCATCGGCACGCGCCTGCAAAGCGACCGGGAAAAAACCGTATTCTCCGAAATCGGTGAGCTACGCAAGGCATACTTGTCGAGCCGCAATGCCATTGTGGCCCTTAAAAAAGAAGGCAAGTTCGACGAAGCCAACCAGATGCTGGAACAAACGTTCACCCCCGCATCCAAGCGTTACATTCTCAAGGTTGAAGAGCTACAAAACGAGCAACGTCGCCAGATCGATCAGGCCGCCGTGGGTATTGAAGAGAATTACCTGCAAGGTCGCAACCTGATGCTGCTCTTCGGCGCCGTGATGCTGATCCTGGGAACACTGGTGTCGTGGTTACTGACCCGTTCGATCACCGAGCCACTCGCCAAGGCGGTCAGTTTTGCGCGCGAAGTTGCCCGTGGCAATTTGAGCGTGACGATCCGCAGTAATCGGGGTGACGAAACCGGTCAGTTAATCGATGCCCTGCAAGCGATGGTCACGAGCCTGTCAACGCTGGTGACGAGCGTGCGCGTCGCCACCGACAACATCAGCGTTTCGGCGCAGCAGATTGCTTCGGGCAATGCCGACTTGTCCCACCGCACTGAGTCCCAGGCAAGCTCGCTCGAAGAAACCGCCAGCGCAATGGAACAATTGACCGGCACCGTTCGCCAGAGTGCCGACCATGCGCATCAAGCCAACCAGCTCGCGGTGTCGGCTAGCGGCGTCGCCATCAAGGGAGGTGCCGTGGTGCGCCAGGTCGTCACAACGATGGCCGCCATCAACCACAGTTCGCGCAAAATCGTCGATATCATCGGTGTCATCGACGGCATCGCCTTCCAGACCAATATCCTCGCGCTCAATGCCGCTGTCGAAGCCGCCCGTGCCGGCGAACAGGGCCGCGGCTTTGCCGTCGTGGCGGCCGAAGTACGTAATCTGGCGCAACGCAGTGCCAGTGCGGCCAAAGAAATCAAAACGCTGATCAGCGACTCGGTCACGCAGGTCGAACAGGGCAACCGCCAAGTCGACGAAGCTGGCAAGACGATGAACGATGTGGTTGGCAGCGTCGGTCAGGTCGCCGGCATCATGCAGGAAATCACCGCCGCCAGCCAGGAACAGCGCGCAGGCATCGAGCAAATTAACCAGGCCATCACGCAGATGGATGACATGACGCAGCAAAACGCCGCGCTGGTCGAGCAGGCTGCTGCCGCTGCCGAGAGCATGCGCAATCAGACTGTGCTGCTGCTCGACGAAGTCAGTGCGTTTATCATCACCGACGGCGCACACATCATGCCACCTGTGCAAATGAACACCCTGCTGCGCTTGCCGGGTTGAGTTGACAAAAAGAATCGGGAGTGTCCGGTGCAATAGGATTTTGACGATCAGTAGCGTGGGCACAGCCCTGTGTGCCCACGCCCACGCCCACGCACCGACAAGGTTTGTCAATTACGGTCATGCGCTGCTCCCCCGGCGCGGGCACAATACATCAGTGCCGACCCTGCCAACTGTGGCCATCACGCCCGGGTCCGTGGTGGGTCCGGCCGGGTTAGCTATAGCGGCATGCGCCTCAAACAAGCAATCTGGACAGCCTATTACTGTCGCAAAAAAAATCGCCATACCATTCTTGCCCGTGGATAAATAGTGCGCAGGGTGTACTGCTTTTTCACGCGCAACGACAGGGAACCGCTTATTTAAGTTTCTTGAAAGTATTTTTACCGTACCAATGATCTGTCGCTATAGACTGTCGACTATTATTTCCTACGGTGAAAACAATGATCCCACAAACCATCCGCGATCTGACCATCGGCAAGCGCCTCGGACTTGGCTTCGCTGTCTTGTTGATGCTCTCGCTGGTCGTCATTGCCATCGGTATCACCCGGCTCAATGCCATCGCTAGCGCTACCCGCGACTTACTCAAGGAACCACTCGCCACCGAGCGACTGGTAAGTGACTGGAATCGCAATATCAGCGCCGGCGTGCGCCGCACGTCAGCCATTGCGCGTAGTAGTGACCCGTCACTCGGCGCTTTTTTTGCAGAGGATCAGGCCAGCTCGACAAAAAACTCCAGCGAACTGCAACTGGCCATCGGCAAGCGCATGCGCAACGATAGGGAAAAGACCGTATTCGCCGAGGTCGGCGAGTTGCGCAAGATATACCTGTCGAGCCGGGACCGCATCGTCACCCTGAAAAAAGAAGGCAAACTCGACGAAGCCAACCAACTGCTGGACCAGACTTTTACGCCGGCAGCAAAACGCTACCTGCTCAAGATCGAAGAATTACAAAACGAAGAACGTCTCCAGATCGACCAGACCGCCTTGGATATCGAAGCGAATTACCAAGCCGGTCGCAACCTGATGCTAGCGCTCGGTGCAGTCATGCTGATCCTGGGTGCACTCGTATCGTGGCTGCTGACACGCTCGATCACCGGGCCACTCGCCAAGGCGGTCAGTTTTGCGCGCGAGGTTGCCCGTGGCAACCTGAGCGTGACGATCCGCAGTGATCGACGTGACGAAACTGGTCAGTTGATCGACGCCTTGCAAGCGATGGTGACGAACCTGTCGACGCTGATAACAGGTGTGCGCAACGCCACCGACCACATCAGCGTTTCGGCGCAGCAAATTGCCTCCGGCAATGCCGACTTGTCCAACCGCACTGAGTCCCAAGCCAGTTCGCTCGAAGAAACCGCCGGCGCGATGGAAGAACTGACCGGCACCGTACGCCAGAATGCTGACCATGCGCATCAGGCCAATCAACTCGCCGTGTCGGCTAGCGGTGTAGCCGTCAAGGGTGGTGCCGTGGTGCGGCAGGTCGTCACGACCATGGCGGCCATCAACGACAGTTCGCGCAAGATCGTCGACATCATCGGCGTCATAGACGGCATCGCATTCCAGACCAATATCCTCGCGCTCAATGCCGCTGTCGAAGCTGCCCGCGCCGGCGAACAGGGCCGCGGCTTTGCCGTCGTGGCTGCCGAAGTACGCAACCTGGCGCAACGCAGTGCCAGTGCTGCGAAAGAAATCAAAACCCTGATCAGCGACTCGGTCAGGCAGGTCGAACAAGGCAACCGGCAGGTCGACGAAGCCGGCAAGACGATGAACGATGTCGTTAGCAGCGTCGGCCAGGTGGCCGGCATCATGCAGGAAATCACCGCCGCCAGCCAGGAACAACGCGCCGGTATCGAGCAAATTAACCAGGCCATTACGCAGATGGACGACATGACACAGCAAAACGCTGCGCTGGTCGAGCAAGCTGCTGCCGCTGCCGAGAGCATGCGCAATCAGACCGTACTGCTGCTCGAGGAAGTCAGCGCGTTCATCGTCACCGACGTTGCACGCTTGACGACACCTGCGCAAATGAACACCCTGCTGCGCTTGCCGGGCTGATTTGACTAGAGCGATCGGGATAGTCCGGTGCAATGCCTTTCGGGTATTGCACTAACCACACTGATCGCTCTAGCTAACACCATCAACTTGCGCCGGAACAGGTGCAAAAAATCACATCGCGTCCAATACCGGCACAAGCATGGCAGCCCCGAGTTGCGCGCTGCGATCGCCATCCCAGCCAATACGGGCATCCGGCTGGATTGCATTGTCCTTGAATGGCATTTCCAGTGTCAGCGACACGCACTTGAAGTTGTGTGCGATGTACTTCGATGCCAGCTTCAGCACTTCAGCACGATACTTGCCGGTGCCGTAACCGAACTTAGTCTGGAAATCAGGACTCGCCTGGACGAAACAATCAATAAAACGCTGCTGTGCACTGGCTTGTTCGACACTAAAATCTTCCAGCATTTCGCTGCCGGCCACGAACACGTACGGCAGTGCTTCATCGCCGTGGATATCGAGAAACAGATCGCAACCCGTTTCGTGGATCTTTGCTTTGACGCCCAGCACTTCCGGACTATTTTCCAGCGACGGCGTCATCCATTCCCGGTTCAGATTGGCACCGGCGGCGTTGGTGCGCAGGTTGCCACGTACCGAGCCATCCGGATTCATGTTGGGCACGATGTACAGTACCGCCTTCTCGAGCAGCGCCACGGCAACCGGATTATCCGGATCGAGCAACGCACCAACCATGCCCTCAACAAACCATTCGGCCATGGTCTCGCCAGGATGTTGACGCGCAATGACCCAGATTTTTTTGGCGGCTGCCGGGTTGCCGATGACGATCGCGTTGACGTCCCGGCCATCCAATGTGGTGGCCAGATCAATGATACGTGCCAGTGGCGACGCTTCCGCATCACCGAGCAACTGCAAATGCCGCTCCCACGAATACGGCTCGAAATACGCGTAATAGATGCTGTCGCGTTCAGGAGTGTGCGCAATGGTCATGACCTGACCATCAAACGTGGTCGGGACGCGAAACCAGCTCTCGCGGTCATAGCTGGCAACCGCCTGGTAGTTTTCCCAACCACCCGGAAAAGTCGTTTGACCCGCATTCAGAAAGCGTAGTTGACAGGCTTCGTTACGCGCACCTTGCAGCCGAAAATAAAACCACTGCGCGAAGTCGGCGTGGCTGTCCTTACGGATGTGCAAATCGATCTGTTGCAGGTTTGTTGCGTCGATGATCTCGATGGCGCCGGCATCGAACTGTTGGCTGATCTTGATGGACATGGAGGTCGATTCTTGAAAGGAGGGGCGGCGACAGCCATGGACACGAAAACGCGTGTGCGGGTTGTCGTGTGATGGTCATGATAAAGGATTTTCCACGACAGCCTGGCCGCACAAAATACCGCGCCGGCATGGCGGCATAACGACTTGCTCTGCTATACTTCGAAGTTCGTCGGGGCGTAGCGCAGCCTGGTAGCGTACGTGCATGGGGTGCACGGGGTCGAGTGTTCGAATCACTCCGTCCCGACCAATAGAATCAAAGAATCAGGCCAATCACACGATTGGCCTTTTTGCTTTCCGGCTCTTAATCCCGTAGCGGCATCCTGAGCCCCGTCGACCGAACTCAGTCACATCAGCAGTAATCACTTTACGTATTAGAATGCCAGCAGTCAGGGGGAGTAACTTCCTCCGGGTCAATTTATCGCCTTACCGACTTCGATATGAGAGCGACGTTCTACGAGTTACCGGACGGTCGTCGACTGATTGGTCTGCAACTGATTACATAATTCTGTCTGCACCAAGTACCGTAGTTAAAGGCGTTTTATCGTGACGGACAAACTCACACCGGAAAAACGCTCCTGGAACATGTCACGCATCAAGGGGCAGAACACAGCACCTGAGCTGGCCGTACGCAAAGTGCTGCACAAAGCCGGTTACCGGTTCAGATTACACCGGAAGGACCTACCCGGCAGGCCGGATATCGTTCTGCCTAAGTACAAAACTGTGATCTTTGTTCATGGGTGCTTCTGGCACTCGCACGGGTGCAAAGACTCCGGCACACCTAAGACGAATACTGGATTCTGGTCCGGAAAACTGGCTGATAATGTCTGCCGGGATACGAGGAATCAAACCCTGTTGAAACAACAAGGCTGGAACGTGCAAGTAATCTGGGAATGTGAAATACGCGATACCGCTACACTATTGTGCGGCCTTAATTTGCGTATCAATTCATCGTCATTACCAAAGTAGTTATCCACCTATCTATTTCAACAGTAACCACTTTTATCAAGCGCATTTAAAAGAATGAATAAATTTATTAGCAGTATTGAAGTCGCTCTTGATCCTTTTGCGCAAAAATTACCTCCTAAAGGTAGCGACGTAAGAGCAGTGATTCACCAGTGGATTCACGCCATCTGCTCCAAGACTGATACCCACGGCACTGCTAAAAAAGTAGATTTAATTAAAGCACTCAAAGAGGCAGGATTATATACAAGCGAAGCAGCTTTTAAAAAACTTGTCTATAACGAAATCAATTTTCCCCCGCCGCAGACCCATAAATTTAAGTTCATCGACTTGTTTGCTGGTATAGGTGGATTCAGACTGGCATTACAGGAAATGAATGGTGTCTGCGTCTTCAGCAGCGAATGGGATTCTGCCGCACAAAAAACATATCTCAACAATTACGGTGAGCTTCCTTTTGGCGATATTACTCCTTTTACTTCTGATGAAGTCACTGATGAACAATTAGACAGTCTTATTCCGGATCACGACATTTTAGCAGGTGGATTCCCCTGCCAGCCATTCAGTCATGCAGGGGTTTCCGCGCGCAATGCAGTGGGGAAACAGCATGGTTTTAAATGTGACACCCAAGGAACACTCTTCTTTGACATCATGCGAATTGTATCGGTCAAAAAACCGAAAGTTTTGTTTCTGGAAAATGTAAGTAATATTCAGCGACATGATGGCGGTAAAACTTTTACTGTTATCAAAGCGTCAATTGAAGAACTCGGTTATGATTTCAAGTATGAAATAATAGATTCCTAAACTTTGGTTCCACAACGGCGTCGACGTTGCTACATGGTTTGCTTTAAAAAGGATCTCGGTGTGAACTTTAAATTTCCATCTTTCGAGGGTAACCTTCTTCCGTTGAAGAGTATCTTAGAGGCAACCCCATCCCCTAAATTTACGATCTCAGATAAGCTCTGGGCGGGTCATATAAAGCGAACGCAAAGGAACCTTGATCGAGGAACAGGCTTTACAGCCCATACGGCAAACCTCGATAAACCGTCAAATACCCTTGTTGCCAGATATGGCAAAGATGGTAAGGAGTGCCTGGCACCACAAAGTGACGCGAACCCACGCCTTTTAACACCACGTGAATGCGCACGGTTGCAAGGCTACCCCGAAAAATTCTTAATACCCGAAGTGCGAACACCGGCATACAAACAATTTGGCAACTCTGTTGCTGTGCCAGTTGTAACTCGAATCGCTAAATCAATTACTGAGGCGATGAAATGAGCTTTTCATCTTTCTGTATAGCGCTTGAATCCAATGGTGAGCAAAAAATATCAGTCGACAACACTTCAATAATTACATTTACCAGTAAAGCGAAAAAATCATTTTCTATCAAAACCTCCGTCGTTATTGCATTTATAAAATTTTTAAAAAATTCGCATGTATCAGCAAAAAATGCATGGAATAATATTGAAAGTAAGAAAGACTTATTTAATCAATATGAGGAAAAATCATATCGGGCTATTTTTGAAACAGCCAAGGAAAATTCTGAGCTCGATACGATTACAACGCTTTCTGGCAGTCAAACGCACCAGCTTACGGCAGTTATAACAAAGTTAATTTGCTACCTCGGAAAATTTGAATTTGAAGGAATCGAAAAAAATACCCGATTCGATGTTAACTCGGTTGTTGCAGCATTAAATGCAAATTCCCAAATTCTAGAGAACTTAAAGCAAAAATATAATCCGCCAAGTGTTATTAACCTCGAAGCAAAATTCAGAGAGTGGATGAGCAATCTTTCTTTAGCTGAAACTTCTATCGAAAAATACTCCAAAGGCACAGCATCGGTTATAACAAAATTAGCAAAGAATGAGTTAACGTGGTTCAAGGATCTTTTCTCAATATCAACGACCACCGTGCTTGATAAACTTACTGAATATCTGGAAGGTAAGACAGAGTGGGTTGAAACCAACAGGAGTGGGAATGGAATGTATATTGCGGGGATTAAAAAATATCGCGAATTCTTACTCCAACTCGACCAAAGCTATTCTCTACCAAAGCCATTTTTGCTTTTGGCAGGCATTTCAGGTACCGGCAAGACCTTATACGTTTGAAATCAAGCCGCATCGCAAGACAGAACGGACCGCAGCAACTACCAACTAATTCCAGTCAGGCCAGACTGGCACGAACCATCAGATCTACTTGGATACGTAACGCGGATTGACGGTGAGCGCTATGTGCCGACGCCGTTTCTCAAGTTCATAGTCGCTGCCTGGCGCGATGCGTTTTCGGAAATCGTGGAGGATAAAATCATACTTCGCCCACTAGAAGAAATAACTACCTATTGGGCGTGCCTGGATGAAATGAACCTTGCGCCTGTTGAACAGTATTTCGCGGATTATCTTGCAGTGCTTGAAACCCGACAATGGTCAAGTGAGGAATACAAATGCGATGCGCTGGTTCACCCTGCCCGGTTGCTTGAAAAAGATACTTCACTACCCGAGCTGCAGATCGCCTTAGGTCTAAAAGATCAAGAAGTCCTGTGGAATCACTTTCTAAATCACGGCATTCCCTTACCGCCGAATCTGATTGTGGCCGGCACAGTCAACATGGATGAAACTACGCACGGCTTTTCACGCAAGGTAATCGACCGCGCATACACGATTGATTTCGGTGAATTCTTCCCGAATGAATTTGATAAGTTTTTTGCCTCTGACCGGAAACAGAAGACGCTCAAATTCGCCCGCTACTCCCATGCAAATCAAGCCGATCTTGCCGACGTAATAACCGACCCTGACGGTGCCAAGTCCGTTGCGTTCCTGAAAGCGATCAACGAGCCGTTGCGCGGCACGCCCTTTGAACTTGCATTCCGGGCATTGAATGAGCTGCTGTTGGCCGTAAAGTGCTTCGCCCCTGCGAATGAGGCAGCCCTTGAAGCGGTTTGGGACGACTTTCTTATGGCAAAGCTGTTGCCGCGGGTAGAAGGTGACGCTGAGAAGCTGCGGGCAAACGGAGAAAAAAGTCTGCTGACCAGCCTGCGGGATATCGTTACAAAACAATTGCCCATAACTACGGCAGCAGAGGGGCGAATTGACCTTTTGAGAACAGATACATCAGGCGGACCGGTTCAAGTGCCGGTGCGAAGCCTCAAAAAAATCGATTGGATGCAAGAGCGGCTGACTAACAATGCCTTCACCAGTTTCTGGCCCTGAGAATGAAAAAAAACAGGGAGCAACATCTTGCCTGACTTACTGGCTATCGAAGGTGAAGAGTGGTCATTGAATGTCTGGTGCCATGACGTTGCATCTGCCCGGAGGCAATTACAGGCAACGATTAAATCGCGGGCGGGTTGCGACCGGCGCCAGGAGTTGCGGCTCGATACAAACGGTATTAAGCAGATTCATCCGATGGCCAGTCATACCGGAAACGGATTGATTCTGAAGGAGGTCATATTTTTTGAGAACCGGAATTATGAGTTCGAATTCACGTTCGCAGAGAGCGTGCACAATGCGACCATCACCCACCGCTTAAATGCCGTACAGGACGCCTTCCGGGATACCGGCAGCTCGCTGAGGGGCATGATTAATTTTGGTAATAACATCGGCTGGTTCAGGCTCGGATTGACTTACGATCTGAACGGCCGCCGGCAGGACCATTCGATCGCCTTTGAAGTGTTGCCCACCAAAGTCGATATGACGGCGGATCTGAACGGCATCAACGCCGCAATTGACGCTGTTTATCCGCTGTGGCGCTTTTCTTTTGCGCAAAAAACAGATCAGGAGCTTTCCCGCTCACGCGAGCCGCATGAGCGCTTCCCGCTTCTTTGGCTCGCGCTGTTCCAGTCCCTCCGTGAAGAACTCTTAAAGCAGGTTCGCATCGTCTGCAACGCACCCCATTCGCAGTTGAACGATACCCCGCGCCGGGTACGGATGGACCGCTTGAAAGGGAAAATCCCTGCAAGGCTGGAAGAACGTGTGCACGAAGCGCTGCTGCTCAAGGAGACAGAACGGATGTTCCGGGTGGGCACCCGCAGGCTGTCGGTGGATACAGCGGAAAACAGGTTTGTGCTGATGGTGCTGCGCCATAGCAGCCGGGAGCTCGCACTATTTGCAGCCAGAGCGCGGAGTCACAACGGCAAACCCGACAATGAGCGCGTGTCTGATACGTTCTTCAATGAGATCGCCAGCTGGCGGCAGGGACTTGATCAGCGAATGGCACACACCATGTTTGCCAACGTCGGCCGCTTTGAAGGTATGGAGAGGGAATCGCTGGTGCTGCATCAGCGTGCGGGCTATGTCGGAGTGTACCGGGTATGGCAACAACTGAAGCAATATCTCGACGTCTTCGGCAGACATGCTTCCATCTCTGTCAAATCGGTCGCAGAACTTTATGAAGTGTGGTGCCTGCTGGAAATACGGCGAATATTGGTGGAGCTGGGCTTTAAAGAAACGGAAACGTCCAGCGCTAAACTGAAGCTGAAAGGTCTCGAGAAAGAGCTCAACGACGGCATGGGTGCGTCTTTCCGGTTTTCGCGTGATGACAATTTGCAGGTCCGACTTGCACACGAGCCGGTATTCGGAAAACCCACATCAGAAATAAACCGGATTTATTCATGGAATGGGGTTCAAAAGCCGGACATCGTGCTGGAGGTAACTTTTCCTAACGGGGAATTAATTTACTGGATTTTCGATGCCAAGTACCGTATCGATACTGAGACACAAAAAAACGGAAAAGACCTGGTGCCGGACGATGCACTTAACCAGATGCACCGGTATCGTGACGCCTTGATTCATCAGGGAGAAAAAGAATACGGCAAACCTAAAAAAACCCGTCCGTTTATCGGTGCCTATGTGATGTATCCCGGCTGGTTTCCAGACGCCGGGCAATCCGACCCCGCTATGAATCCTTATGCCGAAGCGATTGATGCGGTGGGAATAGGCGCTTTTCCGGCTTTACCCGGACAGAAAAATGCATGGTTAGCTGCATTTCTGGCGAAACACCTTTCCCGTAGAACGGCGATAGAACAGTACCGTATGGAAGCGCCGGACAGATATCTGGAGCAGGACTCTGTGCGCATTGCGCCTACCGGCCTGACACTTCAGCGCGACGGGGAGTTACTGTTTGTGGCACCTACCGGCCCCCGCAGAAATCCGGCCTACCTGGATGGCTTCAGCGCAGGAACCGCAAAGTGGTACCACACCCGTGATCAGGCAATCAGCCGGGAAAGTATCCCGGCGCGCGTGATGAATGACATCACCCACATAGCAGTGGCTGTACCACTCGACGTTGACCAGGTTGCTGTTAATCAAATCTTTGCGGTGAGTAGTGTGAAGCGTTGCCTGCGTAGCGACATTTCTGAGCACCAATCCGGTGCTGCTGTGCCCGGCGGCGCCGGAGACTACTGGCTGTTTGAGTTGGGGGAGTCAATTGCACTGGAGGTGCCGGTTCTTCTCCCTGCTGAAGTACATTTCAGGTTCGGAATGTGTTCCTTGAATGACCTGAAATCTGCTCGAAACTGGAATGATATTTCGGGTAGGTACAACTATTTATATACGCTCCCTGTAGAACCGTAATATTCACGGACTTATCCGAGGCCAAATTCAATAGCGCTGGACGATGGCACAAACAACACTACTTAACCCGCTGCTTTTCCAGCTTGCGCGCCAGCGTCCGGCGATGCATCCCGAGCCGGCGTGCCGCTTCTGAAATATTGAAGTTCGATTCACGCAACGCGTCGTGAATGTGTTCCCACTCCAGTGTCTTGATCGAAGTAGACCGGTTGGTCAGGCTGACGTCGGTCTTGCCGGCGACGTTGCCAAAAGCGGCCTCGATGTCGTCGGTGTTCGACGGTTTGGCCAGGTACTGACAGGCTCCAAGCTTGATCGCTTCGACTACCGTGACGATGCTGGCGAAGCCGGTCAGCACCACCACCAGAATGGTCGGATCGTGCAGGTTCAGCATGCGTACGCAATCGAGCCCCGATGAAATACCGTCCAGTTTCAAATCCACCACGGCAAAACCGAATGCATGCTGCGTCACCAGCAGCGTCGCTCCCTCAAGGTTACTGGCCAGGAAAACCGTGTAACCGCGCCGCTCGAACGAACGCCCGAGCGTGCGGGCAAAGACCGCATCGTCTTCAATGATCAGCAACTGGCGCGCCGGTGGCGCCAAAATCTCGTCGGGGTTATTCAAGGCTGATTGCCGCCAGCGGCAGGGTAACCTGCACCAGCGCCCCGCCTTGTGCCAGGTTGCGGGCATGAACCACGCCACCCAGTTTGCGCACTACATTCACGGAAAAAAACAGTCCGAGGCCGCCGCCCGGTCGTCCCTTGGTGGACTGGTAGGGCTTGCCGAAATGCGTCAGCATCTGCGCCGGAAATCCACTGCCGGCATCGGTAATAACCAGTCGCAACACACCGTCTTCGCGCATGGCTTCGAAGCGCAGCCATGCGGGTGAGGACTCGAAGGCATTGTCGAGCACATTGCAAATCATCTGCTTGAGTGCGGAATCAAATACCACCGGTAGGTCTTGTTCAATATGGTTGCTGTAGTCCAGCACCACCACCGGCCGGGTGGCGCGCCATTCAAGCACCAGCTCATCAAGAAACGTGCAGATGGTCGTCTTGATCGACGATTCGCTACGGGCTTCTCCGGCCGACATCAACACACCGCTGACGATAGTCTTGCAACGTTTTAACTGCGCCTGCATCTCGCCAAGTTCATCGAGCAGCTGGATGTTCTTCCTGAACTCGGGCATGCGCCGCCAGTCGCCGAGGATTACCGACAAGGTCGCCAGCGGTGTGCCAAGTTCGTGGGCGGCACCGGATGCCAGTAATCCCATGCGAACGATATGCGCCTCTTCGGCAGCATGCTGACGCAAGTCTGCCAGCTGCGCGGCTCCACTGCGCAGATTGCGGTTGATGCGGCTGACAAAAAACACCAGCAAGCTGGCATTGAGCGCGAAGCACAACAGCATCCCTTCGATGTACAAATTGGACAGGCCGGTGACTGGTCCGGACGTCAGGATCAGCGGTTTCGCGTACAGCGACAGACAAGCCAGGCAGGTGCTGGTGATGCCGACAAATACCCAGGTTGACCAGGCTTCAAGCAGCACCGCGCCGAGAATCACTTGAAGCAGATAAAGAAAGGCAAACGGATTAGTGGTACCGCCAGTCAGGTACAGCAAACCGGTCAGCGCAGCGGCATCGACCAGCAAAGCAAAAAACAGCTCGCGATTGGTGACTACCCGCGAGACGCGCCAGCGTAAATGGCTGGCGATATTAAAAATCACCAGGCAAGCCAGCACCTTCAACAAATCCATTAACGGCAAGGCAATATGAAAGCCGAAAATGACCACCGTGATGGTGGTGATCTGGCCCACCACAGCGATCCAGCGCAACTGGATTAACAGCAGCATGTTGCTGTGCCCGGCATTGCTCTCGACATTGGCGCCGCCCAATGGCGTCGACAGCGCTTGCAAACTTTCGGAAATATCGGACATGCGGATCAGGTTCATCGACTTAGTCTAGGTCATTCGCCACGAACGTGCCGGCGCGCTGCGAACGCCGCTCTTCACGTAGGCTCCATATCATGGCGCCAGCAAGCATCAGAGCAAGCACGAACCAGGTAATGGCATAGACAAGATGACTGTTATGAAACGCAATCACGGTGAGTCCGCCGACCGGTTGCTCGCCTGACGGGTCGTCGGGTTGGCCGCCTGCACTGGCTGCCTCGGCATCGACAAAGTACGGTGCAACCGGACCGATCGCACCGGGGATACCGCCGGCAGCAGCAATCGCGCCGACATCTCGCGAGTACCAGCGATTATTAGCGGGGTCGTTACTACGCAGGAAAGCACCACCCTTTTCGGTGATACGCAGCAATCCTGTCACCGTCGTTACCGCACCGGCGCGATCAACTGCATCGGCGGCAACACGACCCGCTCCCGGTAACCAATCACCAGTGCGGGCAGGTACGTAGCCGCGATTAATTAACACCACCTCGCCGCTGGCACGCCGCAACGGTGTCAATAGCCAGAAACCACTACCTCGTTCGGTGACGGCTTGCACCCGTACCGTGCGACCGTAGAGGTACTGACCGGTTACGCGGACATGCCGGTAGGCGTCCGATTCGGTCGTCACGCCTGGCCACGCCGCCGCCGCCGGTGCATCGACGGCCGGCGCGTTGACCCGCGCGTCGACACGCGCGATCAGGTCGAGCTTCCACTGCAAGCGCACAACCTGCCAGCTACCCAGCCCCAGCAAGGTCAGAAAGACCAGGCCGGCACCAATAAGCAGCAGTATCTTGCCGGTCTTTGAGCGCGGCTGAGGTACGTCGGCGACCGCGCTCACGGTAAGGATGCCGGTCCGGCGACAAAGATCATCGTTGTACCGGCTTGCATCAAGGTGCTTTAGGCGCGACTGGCATGGCAGGCATATCCTTCATGCCTTCCATTCCCTTCATACCTTCCATGCCTTCCATACCCTTCATGGCTGGCATCGCTGTTGAGCCCTGAATCGACGTGCTGGTTGCGTCACCAGTCCGGTCGGGCATCATGCCCGGCATCATGTTGTTATTGAGGTGATACATGACCCAGATCGAACCGCTCAGCATGATGACCACTAGCATCGTCGTAAAGATCAGCGCCAGAATTGACCAACCGCCTTCCGACTTGGTGTTCATATGCAGGAAGTACACCATGTGCACAACAATCTGCACTGCTGCCAGCCCAAGTACGACCAAGGCGGTCGTGCTCGAATTCTCGAACACTTTGCCCAGTACGATCCAGAACGGAATTGCAGTCAGGATCACGGCCAGGATGAAGCCGGTCAGATAGCTTTTTACCGAACCATGATCGGCATGCGTGTGATGGCTTTCGTCATGATTGTCGTGACCGCCGGCGTGGGCCGGCGTGTGGTTATGTGTGGCGCTCACGGCAGGACTCCCATCAGATAAACAAAGGTAAAGACGCCGATCCACACTACGTCAAGGAAGTGCCAGAACATCGACAGGCACATCAGGCGACGGGTATTTTCCGTCGTCAGGCCGTGCACGCTGACTTGCAACATCAACGTCACCAGCCAGATGATGCCGAACATCACATGCAAGCCGTGGGTGCCGACCAGCGTGAAGAAGGCCGTCAGGAAACCGCTGCGTTGCGGACCTGCGCCTTCGCGGATCAGGTGGACGAATTCATACATTTCGAGGCCGATGAAGCAGGCCCCGATCAGGCCGGTAATCGCCAGCCAGATCAGCGTGCTGCGTACCTTCTTGCGCTGCATTTCCAGCATCGCAAAACCATACGTAATCGACGACACCAGCAAAAACGCGGTGTTGAGCGCCACCAGCGGCAAGTCGAACAGCTCGGCCCCGGTGGGGCCGCCGGCGTAGTTCCTGCCGAGCACGGCGTACACCGCGAACAGGCAGGCGAACACCAGGCAATCGCTCATCAGATACAGCCAGAAACCGAGCGTCGTGCCGTTCTCCGGGTGATGCTCCAGCACGTAATACCGCGTGCTGTCGGTGGAGGGAGAAGTCACGGCATTACGCATGATTAGCTAACAGTTTTGTACGGTTATCTTCGATCCGGGTGACTTCGGCAGCCGGGATGTAAAAGTCGCGCTTGTAGTTGAAGGTGTGGGCAATGATCCCGGCAATCATCATGCCGAAGGTCATACCTGCCACCAGCCACATGTGCCAGATCAGGGCAAATCCGATCGCTGCACTGAGCAACGCAATCAGGAAACCTGCTGCCGTATTTTTTGGCATGTGAATCGGCAGGAAACCAGTCAGCGGACGGACATAACCGTTTTGCTTCATGTCAGTCCAGGCATCAGTGTCATAGACCTTTGGTGTGAAGGCGAAGTTGTACGACGGTGGTGGCGACGAGGTCGACCATTCCAGCGTACGACCACCCCATGGATCACCCGTGTAGTCGCCCAGTTCTTTGCGACGGATGTAGCTGACGATCAACTGAATGATGAAGGCAGCGATACCCAACGCAATCAGCACGGCACCAACCGCAGCGATCTGGAACCAGATCTGCAACGACGGATCTTCGAAATGGCTCAGACGACGTGTGACACCCATCAGACCAAGTACATACAGCGGCATAAAGGCGAGATAGAAGCCAATCGTCCACAACCAGAACGACCACTTGCCCCAGTACGAATCCAACTTGTAGCCGAAGGCTTTCGGGAACCAGTAGTTGATACCGGCGAACATACCGAACACCACACCGCCAATGATCACGTTATGGAAGTGCGCAATCAGGAACAGGCTGTTATGCAACACGAAGTCGGCCGCTGGTACCGCCAGCAAGACGCCGGTCATGCCACCAATAACGAAGGTGATCATGAAACCGATTGTCCACAACATCGGTACTTCGAAACGGATGCGACCACGGTACATCGTGAACAACCAGTTGAAAATCTTCGCGCCGGTCGGAATCGAAATAATCATCGTCGTAATCCCGAAGAACGAATTGACGCTGGCCCCCGAACCCATCGTGAAGAAGTGATGCAGCCATACCAGGTACGACAAGATCGTAATGACCAGTGTCGCGTACACCATCGATGTGTAGCCGAAAATGCGCTTGCTTGAAAAAGTGGCGACGATTTCGGAGAACACGCCAAAGGCCGGCAAGATCAGGATGTAGACCTCCGGGTGACCCCAGATCCAGATCAGGTTGACGTACATCATCGAATTTCCACCAAGGTCATTGGTAAAGAAATTGGTACCGACCATACGGTCGAGCGACAACATACCCAGCACTGCAGCGAGCACAGGGAAAGCGGCAACCACCAGGATGTTGGTGCACAACGAGGTCCAGATAAAGATCGGCATCTTCATCAGCGTCATGCCTGGTGCGCGCATCTTGACGATGGTGGCGATCAGATTAATACCAGAGAGCAGCGTCCCTACCCCCGCCACCTGTAACGACCAGATGTAATAGTCGACCCCCACATCCGGACTGGAAAGTATTCCCGACAGCGGTGGATAAGCCAACCAGCCGGTCCGGGCGAATTCGCCAACGAACAATGACGCCATCACCAGCATGCCGCCGAACGCAGTCATCCAAAAACTGAAGTTGTTCAGGAACGGAAAAGCCACGTCACGTGCGCCGATTTGCAGCGGAATCACGTAGTTCATCAGACCGGTAACCAACGGCATCGCGACGAAGAAAATCATGATCACACCGTGCGCGGTGAAGATCTGGTCGTAGTGATGCGCCGGCAGGAAGCCGCCGGAATCGCCAAACGCGAATGCCTGCTGGGCGCGCATCATCAGCGCATCGGAAAACCCGCGCAACAACATGATCAGGGCAAACACGATGTACATGATACCGATGCGTTTATGGTCAATGCTGGTGATCCAGTCGCGCCAGAGCGGACCCCACAGACGGTAATACGTCAGCGCACCCAGCACTGCCGCGCCGCCTATCCCTACCATTATGAAGGTCGCCAGAAGGATGGGCTCATGCAGGGGAATTGCTTCCCAGGTGAGCCTTCCGAAAATCAACTTCGTCAGATCAATATTATTGAACATCGTTTTTTCCTGAAACAAAATGAGGCTGCCCGACAGACGAGCAACGAGGCAGTCGCACCATAGCGACATACCCGGACAAAACCGTCCGCTGGTACTGGTGTTGTTGGTACTGGTTTAAAAAATTATTCTTTAGCATTACCGTGTCCCATCGCCGCATGGGCATCTTCCCTCATTGTCGCGTCCATGCACGGCTGGCCAACAGCGACACAACGATTAACGATGGCGTGGAATAGATCGGCATCCACTGTTCCGAAGCGCTGTACGGCGACGCGCTCGCTGGGCTTTTCAAGCTGGACGTAACCGGCGCGATGCAGTGCTTTGCCTTCGCTGCGTACTTTTTGTACCCAGCCGTCGAAACCTTCTTTGCTCATGCCGTGGAACTTGAAGCGCATGTCAGAGAAACCGGCGCCGCTGTAGTTGGCCGAGAAACCGTCGTACACACCCTGCTCGTTAATGACTGCATTGAGGCTGGTCTGCATCCCCGGCATCGCGTAGATCTGACCGGCCAACGCCGGGATGTAAAACGAATTCATCACGCTCGATGAAGTGATCTTGAAACGGATCGGCACATCGATCGGCGCAGCGAGTTCATTGAGGCTGGCAATACCCAGATCCGGATAAATGAACAACCATTTCCAGTCCAGTGCAACCACCTCGACGATCAACGGCTTGGTGCCCTCGGGAATCGGCCGGTTGGCGTCAATGTGTGTCAGCGCACGGTAGGGATCAAGTTTGTGTGTACTAATCCAGGTGATGGTACCGAGCGCAATAATGATGAGCAGTGGCGCACCCCAGATGATCAGCTCGAGCCGGGTCGAATGGTCCCAGTCAGGTTCATAGATCGCCGCGGTATTGCTTTTGCGATAGCGCCAGGCAAACAGGATAATTAACGCAATCACCGGCACGATGATCAGCAGCATCAGCAATGTCGACACAACGATCAGGTTGCCCTGTTGTTGCGCGATATAACCTGAAGGACTCATCAGTACCGTATTACATCCGGCAAGCGGGAGGGCAGCTGACAGCAGCAGAAGACGACGTAAATTCAAGGCAACCATGCTAGAAAATCCAGTTCGATATATCAGAGTGTGCTAACTTAAATCTAACTGCCGATTCGCACAATTGGACGTTTTGTCCACCCCCCCCCTGATAACAGAGACTCGAAGGCATAAAGACCATGCAAATCAACCAGGGACACCAACCCGTACAACCCGGAACACCGCAAACCCATTCCTCAGTGAGGGACCGGCACCACGCCGATCACGATCACAGCGTCATCAAGCCGGCCGAAATCGCCTTCGGCGTGATCATTGGCAGAGCCTCCGAATATTTCGATTTTTTTGTCTACGCAATGGCCTCGGTACTGGTTTTTCCGTCGGTCTTTTTCCCGTTCGCGTCGCCGCTGAACGGTGCTCTGTATGCCTTCGTGATTTTTTCGTTTGCGTTTCTGGCACGACCGCTGGGCACCGTCCTGTTCATGGAAATCCAGCGCCGCCACGGTCGTGAAGTCAAGCTGACGCTTGCGCTTTTCATTCTTGGCATATCGACCGCCGGGGTCGCTTTTCTCCCGGGTCATGAGACTCTTGGCACGGCCTCCATTGTAGTCCTATCGCTGCTGCGCATCGGTCAGGGCATCGCGGTCGGCGGTTCGTGGGATGGCCTGCCGTCACTGCTGGCTCTTAATGCACCGCCCGAGCGTCGCGGCTGGTACGCCATGCTGGGACAACTGGGTGCACCCATCGGCTTCATATTCGCCGGTGGCCTGTTCGCGTATTTACTGTCGAGCCTGCCCCGTGCCGAATTCATGGACTGGGGCTGGCGCTATCCTTTTTATGTCGCCTTCGCCATCAACGTCGTAGCGCTGTTCGCCCGCCTCCGGCTGGTCTCGACGAACGAATATGCCCACCTGCTGGAAGAGCGCGAACTCCAACCGACCGGCGTGGTCGAGCTGACCCGCTCCCAGGGTCGTAACATCCTCATCGGCGCGCTGGCAGCACTGGCGAGCTATGCGTTGTTCCATCTGGTGACGGTGTTTCCGCTGTCGTGGATATCACTGCACTCCAGCCGTTCGATCAGCGATTTCCTGATGATCCAGGTCGTCGGTGCCGGGCTGATGGCCATCGGCGTCGTCGTCTCCGGAATGGTGGCCGACCATCTCGGCCGGCGCACCACGCTAGGCGCTTGCGCGGTACTGATTGCGATCCTCAGCGGATTTGTCCCCATGCTGATGGATGGCGGCGCGATGGGTGAAAATATTTTCATACTGGTGGGGTTTAGCCTGCTGGGCCTGTCGTACGGACAAGCTTCCGGTGCCGTGACGTCCAACTTTTCCTCGCGCTATCGCTACACCGGCGCAGCCCTGACGTCGGACCTGTCATGGCTGGTCGGTGCCGGTTTTGCGCCATTGGTCGCGCTGGCACTGGCGTCGCACTTCGGCCTCGCCTATGTGGGCGTGTATCTGGCGTCGGGCGCGCTGTGCACACTGGCGGCGCTGCGCATTAATCGGGCGCTGGAAATTCATAACTGACGGTAACTGGACTGGTGCGGGTCGCCAGTCCAGTTGGTGCACTGCCCTGCGGATAGTGCACCCGCTGCGAGAAATCATGAGGGCCGATGAAGACGTCGCCGGCGCCGCCATCAGGACGCAAGGTGCAATAACCGAAGGGTATTACACCAATCGGCAACGCCCCCCGGCGCCATTGAAATCAGTCAGCCATACCTTTAACCAGCAATTCGGCAACCAGCACATTGAGGTCCAGGCCACGCGTTTTGGCCAATGCCTGCAATTGCAGCACCAGGTCACTGTTGAGCTTGACCGCAAACGGCACCAAACCCAGTGCCTGGTCACGCTTGCGCTGCTCGCGCCGGTCGACCGTGGCCACCTCGACATTCTCGAATCCGCTCAGGCCGGGTGCGGCTGTCTTGCCCATCAGTTTCTTGGCATCGGTCTTGGCCATTCCGGTTTTTTTCATGATGCATGCTCTCGTTGATTAAAGGTCGCCATAGTAGCGGTTGAGGCGCTGGCGCGTATTGCAATTTAATGCCATGGCGCTTAGTCAGCAAACCGCATGCCGGAATACTGCGCCGCAATCTGATCCGGGCAGTATCACAAGAAGCGCATAGTAATTGCTAAAAAGTACATAGATAGTGTCAAAAGGTAACGATCGATGGATCTGCCGGAACAGCGTGATAACTTGAATCGGCGCGATATGGCTTCGTGCAACGCAAGCGGAATTCCGCACTTCCACCGTCATCGACCAGGACCCATACACTATGGCTTTTCTGCACGATCCAACTCAAAATCACTTATTGGCCGCCTTGCCGCAGGCCGAATTCGCTCGCCTGGCACCGCATCTCGAACTGGTTCCGCTACTGCTTGGCGAAGTCCTGTCCGAGTCCGGCGGCAAGCTCAAGTATGTCTACTTCCCGACCAGTGCCATCCTGTCACTGCATTGCCAGCTACAAAACGGCAGCTCGTCCGAAATCACCGGTGTCGGCAATGAAGGCGTACTTGGCGTGTCGCTATTTATGGGGGGACTGACCACCCCGAGCCGGGCAACGGTGCAGACCGGCGGATACGGCTACCGGATCGCCGCCCGCACCTTGCTCGATGAATTCAAGCGCTCGCAATGCGTGATGCACCTGATGCTGCGCTATACGCAGGCGCTGTTGACACAGATGGCCCAGACGGCAGTCTGCAACCGCCATCACTCGGTGGATCAACAGCTATGCCGCTGGCTACTGCTTACAGTCGACCGCACCGACAACTGCGAACTGAAGATGACCCAGGAACTGATTGCGACAATGTTGGGGGTGCGTCGTGAAGGCATCACCGAAGCGGCTGGCAAGTTGCAGGAACTCGGCTTGATCCGCACTCGCCGCGGCCACATCACCGTCGTCGACCGGGCCGGTCTGGAATCGCAGTCTTGCGAATGCTACGACGTGGTCAGACGCGAATTCTCGCGCCTGCTGCCGACCCGTCCGTATCGACCAGTCGCACCGCCACCCCTGCTGCATTACCAGCGACCACAGAGCCGGACCAGCTCGATTAGCGCCATGTAAAGCACAGTAAAGTGCTAACCCTGCTGCGCGAGCATCGCCGTACGGTTGCGGATTCTGCCTTTCCGGCAGGCCGACCGGCAACAAAAAGATAATAAAATAGAAATTCTTCGGGTTGTGTTCGGTACCGAACGGATACCTTTCAGCGAAAGCGGATACTCCGGTCCGGGACGCTGCGCGCACGTCGACAACCGTTCAGGCAATGGCGCTGGCGCTTCCCGTCACGAGGACACAAAATGAAAAAAAATCACACCCGCCGGTGCGGGTCGACGACAGTTCGCCTGATGGGCCTGACCTTGCTGGCTGGCGCACTGCTGGCCGGTTGCGGCGGTAGCAGTCGCGATCCGATCCTTGGCACCCCGGGCATCTCAGCCGCTGTACAAATCGATGCGACACGCCCGCGCGTAGCCAGTACGGCACCCGCAACAGTGACGCCCGGCCCGGCAACCGGTGCAGCAAATAACGCCGCGCTGGCGGCAACATTTACCAAGGCCATGTTGGCCGGTTCAATTAATGCGTCCAGTTTTACCTTGACATGCGCAGCACCGTGCGTCGCACCGCAGGGAACCGTCAGCTATGCGGTCGACAGTCGAACGGCAGTGTTCGTTCCTGCCGCGCCATTGACCACTGGAACGACCTACACCGCGACCATCACCACGGCAGCAACCGACCTGGCCGGTAATGCGCTGGCCGGTAATCAGGCCGCACTACCTGCTGCCAGCAATTACGCCTGGCGTTTTACGACAGCCGCGGCGGCGCCTGCCGGCAATCCGGCAGTCACCTCGACCAACCCGCAGGCCAACGCCAACGGCGTATGCACCGCCGCAGCAATCAACGCCACCTTTACCGTGCCGTCCGGCTTGCAAATGGATCCGTCCAGCATCACGACCAGCAGCTTCACCGTGACCGGCCCGAGCGCCGTGATCGCTTCGTCGGTAGCGCTGGATAATACGACCGGCACCATTGCCACCTTCACCCCGGCCAGCCCCCTGATCGCCGGCGTCACCTACACGGCTACCCTCAAGGGTGGTGCAACTGGCGTGCGTGACCTGGCCGTGCCGGGCAACACGATGGCGAGCGATTATGCATGGCGCTTCACGGCCGGCACGACCAGCGCAAGTTGCCCGGCGCCGTCTGCGAACCAGTTTCCATTGGGCGCCGCAGCAACCTTCGGTACGTTCGGTGGCTCCGCCGGCATTACCAACATGGGGATCTTGACGGTCATTCATGGCGACATTGGTACTACTGCGGTGTCGACCTCTGTCACCGGCCTGCATGACGCGGGTCCGGGTTGCACCTACACGGAAACCGGCAGCAACGCCGGCTTTGTCAACGGCCTGATCTATACCGCCGCACCGCCACCGACGGCCGCCTGTCCGTCCGAAGGCAATGCCAGCACGTTCTCCATTGCGACCAAGGTGCGTGCTGATACGCTGACCTTGTACAACGCGCTGGCAGCCTTGCCTGCCGGTAGCGATCCAGGCGCTGGCAGCCTGTCTGGCCTGGTGCTCGCGCCAGGTGTCTACACCTCGGCCTCAGGTTCGTTCAAATTGCAAGGCAGCGACCTGACCCTGGATGCGCAGGGCAATCCGAATGCGGTATTCGTGTTCCAGATGGCAACTACGCTG
The DNA here is from genome assembly GCA_047621665.1 of Bradyrhizobium sp. Lineage (GTDB taxonomy): Bacteria > Pseudomonadota > Gammaproteobacteria > Burkholderiales > Burkholderiaceae_D > Actimicrobium. The sequence goes on from JBLHMB010000003.1 coordinate 69,787, forward strand.
ACCGTCGGTGGTCCCGGTGCCGCCTTCCCGCGCAACATCATTCTGGCGGGTGGCGCGCAAGCCAAAAACGTGTTCTGGCAAGTCGGCAGTGCCGCGACGATCAATGCGGCCGGTGGCGGCACGATGGTGGGTACCATCGTTTCGCAAGCCGGTGCGGCATTCTCGACAGCGGGCAATGTCAACCCCGTGACCCTCAACGGACGCGCCTTGTCGCTGGGCGCCTCGGTGACGCTGGTCAACACCATCATCAACGTACCCGCACCGTAATACGGCACTGACAGATCGACCTGACACCTGTGCTGCCAGCCTGGCCGCGCAGGACCCCCATCATCTAGCAGGAGAAACACAACATGCACTCATTCAAAGTCGCGGGCAGTGCCGGACTCGTCGCACTGGCGGTCCTTGCCAGCCCGCTGGCACTGGCTGACGAAACCGGCTGGTACGGCGGACTCAATGCCGGGCGCGCGCGCGCCAGCATCGACGACCAGCGCATCAGCAGCGGGCTACTCGGCAGCGGATTCGCCACCACGTCGATCGTCGACGACAACCGCGCCAACGCCTTCAAGGTCTTTGGCGGCTATCAGTTCAATCGCAACTTTGCCCTCGAAGGCGGGTACTTCGACCTGGGCCGATTTGGCTATCATGCCACTACGGTGCCCGCCGGCACCCTCGATGGCAACATCCGTCTGAAGGGATTGAACCTCGATGCGGTTGGCATCCTGCCGATCACCGGCAAGCTGTCGGCGTTTGGCCGCGTTGGCGTCAATTATGCGCAGGCACGCGACCACTTCAGCGGCAGCGGCGCGGTCAATGTACTCACGCCAGCACCCGAAAAGCGTGACACCAACATCAAGTTCGGCCTCGGCCTGCAATACGCCTTCACCGAAGCACTGGACCTGCGCGTCGAGGCAGAACGGTATCGGATCAACGATGCCATCGGCAACCGCGGCGACGTTGACATGGTGTCGGTCGGCCTGGTCTACCGCTTCGGCGACAAGACCAGTGCGCCGGTAGCGCGGGCAGCCGAGCCCGTCACCTATCTGCCACCACCGGTCGCCGCCATCGTGCCGCCACCGCCACCGCCACCAACGCCGGTACCGCGCAAGGTCAGCTTTTCTGCCGACTCCCTGTTTGCCTTCGACCGCGCCGACATCACGCCGGCCGGCAAGCTGGCACTGGGCAAATTTTCCAGCGAACTGGCCGGCACCGAGTACCAGCAAATTACCGTCACCGGTCACACCGACCGCATCGGCAGCCATGCCTACAACCTGGCCTTGTCGAGCCGCCGTGCCGACGCGGTCAAGAATGAACTGGTAACCGCGGCCGGCATCCCGGCAAGCCGGATCAGCACCCGCGGCATCAACGGTGCCGAACCCGTCACCAAGCCAGGTGAATGCGTCGGTACCCGGATCACACCGGCACTGATCGCGTGCCTGCAACCGGACCGGCGCGTCGAGGTGGAAGTCAGCGGCACGCGCTGATTTTTCCGGCAAGCGACCACTGGCCACCGGACAGGTATCGGTGGCTTTTTTACGTACTGTTATCCCGCTATCCCTGCGGCATTACCAGTGGCCACTGAACCGTACCCGCTCGACCAATCCCATGTGCGGCACCGTGAGTGCCGCCAGTCCAATGAAGATCAGCCGCACCAGCCGCTCTTCCAGCGCGACATCGCGCCAGATCCAAAGCGCCGCAGCAAACATGATCGCCACAGCGATCAGCGGCAGTACCGCAAAACGGAGCCCGGCCCGGGCCGCACCCGGACCGGCATACGCCAACGTGCGCAAAAAATGCCGGGCCCCGTGCATGCCACAAAAAAAGACCGTGAACGCAACCAATGGTGGTGCAACAACCGCCAGCACCGTCACGGCGAGCATTTCCAGCGCAGCCTGCCAGCGCCGGCGCGACGCTGACAGCACGGCAAAAAAAGTCGCCAGCAGCCACGGCCCTGAGGCCAGATGCAGCCAACCGGCCAGCGTCGCTGCCGCGTCCGGATCGGCCAGCATCCCGAATAGCCGTGTCACTTCGTCGACATGCAAAAAAGCCGGCAGCACGATCACCAGCCCGCCGTACAGCAAGCGAAAAAATATTCCGCTACCGGCTTCCGGATCGCCTGAAAAATGGATCAGCGATAGCAGCAGAAAGCCACTCAGAAAAATGCCCGGTGCGAGCTGCCAGAGCAGCGCCACGAGCAGGGCCGGCAGCAGATACGCCAGCGAAAACAAGCTCCAGTCGCGCACGCCTGCCAGCGCATGCAGGCGCTGCGCAAACAGCGGGTCGAACGCACCGTGCGGCACGCCCAGCACGACGATCAAACCGGCCAGCAGCAGCAACATCGCCTGCCCGCCGGCAATGTTGCTGCTGCTGGCCGGCAGGCTGGCCAGCGCCACCAGCAAGGCAACGGTACTGAACAGCAAGCCCTGCCAGCGCAGCGCAGTCATACGGCTGCAGCACGGCGCTGGCGCAGTACGCGCCGCAGTGTGGCCGGGATTTGCTGCAGGAAAGGACGTGCCGGCAACGCCGCGATCAGGCCGAGATAATCGGCCGGCGAACCTTTATCACTCAGAAAACGCAGCACGCGTGCGCCATCCCGTTGCCCGAACAGCGCCACGAACAAGGCCGGAGCGCTGGCAGGTTGCGATTGCAGCACCGATAAAAATAATTGGTCCATCGCCTGCAGCAAGAAGGGATCAGCCACATGTCCCTGCAGCGGCAGACCGGCAGCAATGCGGGCCGCACACTGGCCGGCCCAGCGCTGGATACGCTGGAACGCATAGCCGGAACTGGGCCGGGCCCCGCCGTTACCAAGACCGGCGTGCACATAAGTGGGATCGTTCGGTGCGCCGGTCGGCACACTCCCCATCGGCAAGATGCCCTGCTCGGACCGACGGATTCGATACGACAAGCCATGCACGCGCGCCGCCACCGCCTGTTCAAGCGACGTGGCCAGATCGGCTGCGGTCAGCGGCAATGCATCGAACACCGTGACTTCGATCAATGCGCGCTGCGCCGACAACGGCAACACATAAGTGAACTGAATACGGTGCGGATCTGCCAGCGAAAAATCCATCAGGTCTACGCAGACCGGATCGAATACGGCGCCGTCGCAATCAACCTCGACGCCGGAAAACGATTGCCAGAGTGTTGCGCCGCCCCGCTCCGCAGGCGCACCCGGGCGGGTATCGACCACGGTTGCAGCGGTATAACTGGCACTACCCGTGGTGACCTGCCAGCGCCCGTCCTGCTTCAACGGTGCGGCTGTCACGCGCTCGCCGGCAGCCAGCGTGATGCGCGCATTGCCGGCAATGGCCCGCAGTGCCGCCGCATAAAAGTCCGCTGCGGCAATCATCCGGTACGGTGTAGCAGCACAATCAACAAACGTAATCCGCCGGCCTGCCCGCACCATCATGGTTGACCACTGGTGGCAGCTCAGGTCGGCCAGTGGCGCAGCGGCACTGCCCCAGAAGCACCAGGTGCGGTCGTTAGTGTACGCGGTACGCGGCTCGATGATGACGGTACGCGGGCAGTCGCGTCCGAGCGCCGCCAGCTGCATCGCCAGACTCAGGCCGGCGCAACCGCCGCCGAGGATCAACAGTGCGGGTTCAGTCGACATAGGGCAATCCGTGCAACGCACCATGCAGCGCCTTGTCATGCCGTCCCGCCGGATGCAAGTAATCACGATGACTGACCAGTTTCAGCAAAGCCAGCACCGTCAAGCCGGCCTTGGTGCGGGTCGGAACAATTGCCCGACCCTGCCAGCACGCATGGTTGGCGTGGCGCAGCTGCGTGCCGATCGCGCGGTACACCCGCCCCGCTACAAGCATGCCGGCCCGCGCCCGCAGCGGCAAGTAGGCCAACCCCAGCTCACCGCTGCGGTAATACTGGTCAGCAACAGCAAGCAAGACCACCATCGCGCCCCGCACCGCCGGTTGCAATGCGGGTGCGGGATCGATCAGCAATGCGGGCGCCAGCGCACCGACCAGCGTCGCCGGCAAATAGCGCCGGTCGATGCGGGCGTCTTCGCATACATCGCGGCAAATATTGGTCAGCTGCATGCCGATACCAAGATCAATTGCGTGATGCAGGGCTTGCGGATCATGCACATCGAGTACCTTGCACATCATCAGCCCGACGGTGCCGGCGACGCGGTAACAGTAGCGCAGCAGTTCGGCTTCGTCGGCGAAGCGCACCGGATCCAGATCGCAATCCATGCCATGCAACAGCTCGAGCACGATCTCCGGCGCGATGTGGCACTCGGCCATCAGAGCGAGCATATCGGCAACTACCGGCTCGTCGCCATCGGGCTCACCACGGGCAATCGCGACACTGATGTTCGCCAGCGCGACTCTGGCGAGTTCCGGCGAACCCGACTCGTCGGCGATGTCGTCGATGCGCCGGCAAAAGCCGTACAAGCGGGTTGCGCGTGCCGCGTGGCCGGCCCCGAGCAAACGGCGGGCCCAATGGAAACTGCGGCCTTTTTGCACCAGCACCGCGTCCGCAGCATCCAGTGCAAGACGGGCTGCTGTATTGGCGGTGGCGGTACTCACCGCAGTGCCGGAATCAGTGCATCGACCACTTTGGCCGAACACAACACGCCGGGCAAACCCGCCCCGGGATGGGTGCCGGCACCGGTCAGATAGAGCTGACCGATTCCTTCGGCACGATTATGAAAACGGAACCACGCCGATTGCCGGAACAGCGGCGCAATCGAAAATCCGGCACCGTGCGTGCTCAGGTAGTCATGCTGAAAATCGGCCGGCGTCATGTAAAAATCAGCGGTCATGCAGTCAGACAGGCCGGGCAGCAAGGTCGCTTCAAGGTTGGCGATAATGCGCTCACGCAGACGCGGTCCTTCGACATCCCAGTTGACGTTGCCTTGCAGATTAGGTACAGGACAGAGAACGTAAAAACTGTCGCATCCGGGCGGCGCAAAGCTGGCATCCGTGGCAGTCGGCCGGTGCAGGTACAGCGAGAAATCTTCGGTCAGAATCTTGCGATCGAAAATATCCTTGAGCAGCGCTTCGTAGCGCTCACCCATTGTGATCGTGTGGTGCGCGACATCCGGATAGGTGCGCGTGGTGCCGAAATACAGCACAAACAAGCCCATCGAATAATGGGCCGCCGCCAGCTTCAGGCGGGTTGCGCCGGCCTGCTCGGCCGGCTTGACCATCGCCCCGTACAGATGCGCGGCATCGGCATTCGAGACCACCACATCGGCCGCCAGTTCGCTGCCATCCGCAAGCCGCACACCGGTGGCCACCTGCTGTTCGATGCGAATGGAGGTGACCGTTGTCTGCAACCGGATCTTGATGCCGTGCCGTGTCATCAATGCCCCCAGCGCCTGCGTAATCGCTCCGGTACCGCCCATTGCAAAGTGCACGCCATGCGCCCGTTCAAGAAAATGGATCAGGCCGTAAATGCTGGTCGTGTCGAACGGATTGCCGCCAACCAGCAACGGCTGGATCGAGAACGCCTGGCGTAATTTCGGATGCGACAGATAGGTCGAGACCAGGCCCCAGACTGTCTGGTAGCTGCGCAAACCAATGAGTCGCGGAATTTGCCGCACCATCGTCAGGAAGCGGTCGAACGGCAACGCCGACAGCTCGGTGAAGGCGACATCGTAAATCCGTTTCGAATGTGCCAGCAGCGCCAGATAACCGGCTTCGTCGCGCGGTGCGATGCGGCGGATTTCCGCCAGCGTCTGTTCCAGCGTGCCGCCGTAATCGAACGTGTCGCCGTCGGCAAAGCGGAAGCGGTACCACGGCGTCAACGGCACCAGCGTCAAATGGTCGGCCAACTGTTCGCCAAACAGCGCGAACAGTTCTTCGAACAGGAACGGTGCGGTGATCACAGTCGGACCGGCATCATGGGTGTAACCATGACGGCGGAATACTTGTGCCCGTCCACCCAGCGCAGCGCAGCGGTCCAGCAAGGTCACTTCGTAACCTTTGGCACGCAGACGCAAGGCCGAGGCGATGCCGCCGTAACCGGCACCGATGACAATGGCATGCTGTGATGCGGGCACTAGCGGATCAGACATGTTCATAGCCGCGCCGATAGGGTGAGCGCAAGACTGGCCAGCAGTGCGCCGGCATCATCAGGCAAACACGATGCCAACCGGACCGCCTGCTCGAAACGTGCCAGCGCCAACTGCCGCGCCACCATGTGCGCAAAATCGCCATGATCAGCGACCAGTATCAGGCAGGCATTGAGCCCGGCCGGCTGACCGTCGGATCCGCGGTCCTTGTCGATGTCATCGATGTCATCGACGATCTGGTAGCCGACGGCAAAGGCATCGGCGGCCTGATGCGCGGTCGCCAGATAATTCTCCCGACCGGTAGCAATGAGTACCAATGCAAGCGGCAAGCCCAGCAGGGCACCGGACTTGGCGGCGGCAATTTTTTCATACAGGGCAATATCGCAGGCTTGGCCGGACAGATCGGCGCACTGGCCTTGCACCGCACAGGCCGTGGCAGCATGCACTTGCGCGAGCAACTGCGGCAACCGGGCGCTATCGCTGAAGCGGCACAAATTGCCATACGCAGCCGACAGCAATAAATCGCCGGCACAGATCGCAACGTTCTCACCGAATCCGGCCCAGAGTGTCGCGCAACCGCGCCGTTGCAGGTCGCGGTCCTGCAGATCATCATGGATCAGCGACGCGTTGTGCAGCAATTCGACGGTCACGGCAATCGTCACCGCATCGTCGTCGGATAGGTTTAATGCACGACCCGCGTGCAGCGCCAGTCGCGCGCGGACGCGCTGACCGCCGGAGTCGAGGTGGTGCGACAGCGCACCCACCAGCGTCGACGGCAAGCTGACTTTGGCCAGTTCGGCCATACGGATTTCAACCAGTGCGGACAAACTCTCGCTCTGGCCGGTCAAAGAGGGAAAAGCAGACAGGGATAAAGCAGTCATTGCAGTACTCCGGTGAAGACAGAAACGACCGCCGCAGCGACGCTGCGACGGTCTGGCATCACACTAATCAGGCGTGCTGGCCTTCTGCTTCGGATTTGCGTACTGCGATCATATAGATCAATACGCCGAACATGGCCTTGGCGACGATGTCGGAGACGGTGTAACCCACTTGCACGGCGGTGGCAGCGCTGCTACCGGTGAAACCGATCATCGGAAACACGAATACGACCGGATAGAAACACCATGAAATGACGGTGACCCAGCGTGCAGTACTGATCAGACCGCGGGCAGCGACCGGTTGCGAGTCAATCGATTTTTTCAAGCCGACAAACAGGTCATAGACAATGATCAGGAACGGGATCATGGCCAGGGCCCACCACATCCAGCGGGTGCCGCCGTCGGCCGAGATTTCGCCTGGGTAACCAAGTACTACCATCAGCGCAGCCAGCAGGCCGAGCTTGGTGCTTTTGGCGATGGTTTCGGCACGTGACAAACGCATCACCAGGATCAATTCGATCAACAGCAATGGCACGGTGAGCAGCCAGTCAACATAACGATAGGCATCATTGAACTTGATACCCGAGGCTTTGATCTGGTCGCCGGTGATGACGAAAGCAGCTTCCCACGAATTGAAAATTCGCAGATAGTGGTAAGCCGCGATCAGGGTGACCAGGCCGGTGATGCTAAGGGCGGTACGGTAAGCCGGGGCGACTTGCGAACGGCCCAGAAAGAAAAATATTGTTGCCGCTCCCATGACAGCGATTGCAAATGAAAAGGCGTTGTAGACCAATTCGTACTGACCAATTGTGACTGCATCCATGAACGATTCTCCGATGATCATGTTATTACCGACAGTTCCCCACCGCGTAAATAGCGAGGTGTGGAGTTTTCAGTAACCCTACCCGCGGCCGGATTTGTCGCCTGACACTGCAAGTCGCTCTGCCTCGCTCACTGCAATGTACTGCATGATTCTGGCAGTGAAATTGTCGTCGAGGCAAAGATGACCTTGCAGCGCATCGTTGACAAACTGGGATGCTGCCAGCGCGGTCATCATGGCCGGATCGGCCTTGATGACCGCGAGGGCGGCATCGAACTCTGATTGGCTCATCTCGTCGTCGAGAAGCATTGATGCAATTACCTGGCTGTCGATACGTGATGTGAAAGTCAAAGAAATCTCTGGGTAATGGTCCTGTCCAGCAAAGGACGAATCGCATCGGCAATAGTTGCACGTGCACGAAAAATATTTGAGCGAACAGTGTTGAGCGGCAATTCCATCGATTCGGCGATCTGGGCATAGCTCAGACCCTGCTCCTCGCGCAGCATCAATGCATTCTTCATCGGTGCCGACAAGCCGTCGATCGAACGCCGGATGCCGGCAGCGAGTTGCTGCTCGACCAGCAGCTCTTCTGGACTATCAACGGTACCTTGCAGACATTCGGTTGCCGCCAGGCCGAGAGTTTCCTCCATACCATCGAGCGACACCCGATTATCGGCTTTGCCATGGCCGTCGCGATGATACGAAGTAACAAGGTTGCGCGCAATAGTGTAAAGCCAGGTCGCGAATCCGCTTTCAAAACGGAAACCCGGCAGACTGCGGTAAGCGCGCAGGAACGTCTCTTGGGTAATCTCTTCAGCCACCGCATTGTTGTGAACAGAAGCATTGATCAACGCGGCCACGCGACGCTGGTATTTAATGACAAGCACTTCGAAGGCACGCAACTCACCGTCACAAAAGCTACGGATGAGCATATCATCTGCCTTACTGGTATCGGATTGTTCCGGCCGTGGTTGCGGCGCCAACGGGGGAATTACTACGCTGCTGTCTGACATGGGAGCACCGCTTCTCTGTAGTACTACTTTTTTAGTTATCGATTGAGTGAGAGAAGTGTAACAACTAAGTAGTACCTTCACAGACAACCAATCGTTTTATTTCCGTAGGTCGAAACCACGAGGCGGCCCGTGGAGTTTGCGGTAGCATACCAGCCTCGTTAAGTTTGCCGCAACACCCACCCTCGCCCCCACAACCCACCGATTGCCCGCTATGCAAACAGAAAGCTTTATTCCCGGCAAAGACGCCTCCCTCGAATCGACGATCCGCACGATGCAGGCCAAGCTAGCGGAGCGTGGTTTCCACCTGGACGAATCCTCGCTGCTCAATCCGGTCGAGGCAATCTGGTCGGTGCACATGAAAGACCACGAGTGCCCGATGCTGTTTTCGAACGGCAAGGGTGCAACCGAGCTTGCTGCGCGCGCCAGTGCACTGGGTGAGTTTTTCGAGCGACTCGGCACGCATTATTTCTGGACCCATTTTTATCTCGGCGCGACCCGCGCCAACCGTCCGTTCGTTCACTATCCGCAGGAACGCTGGTTTGCACCGAGCGCCGACGGCCGCTGGCCGGTCGAGATGCTGAACCCCGAACTGCAGGACTTTTACAATCCCGACAGCGAAATCGATAGCCAGGTACTGGTTGATCTGAACTCGGGCAACATCGCCCGTGGCATTTGTACGCTACCGTACACGCGTCTGCGCGATGGTGCGCAAACCTTGATACCGGTCAACATCATCGGCAATTTATACGTCAGCAACGGTATGGCCGCCGGCAATACGATGATGGAAGCGCGCAGCCAGGCTTTATCCGAAATTTTTGAGCGCCACATCAAGTACCGCATCATTAGTGAAGGCCTGTGCCTGCCAGAAGTACCGGATGAAGTGATCGCCCGTTATCCCGGCATCGCTGCCGGCATCAAGGGTTTGCGCGACGCCGGCTTCGGCATTCTGGTGCGCGATGCCTCACTGGGCGGTCGCTATCCGGTCATGTGCGTGACCTTGCTGCATCCCGGCGACCAGGGCTTGTTCGCCAGTTTCGGTGCGCATCCGCGCTTTGAAATCGCACTTGAACGGGCCTTGACCGAACTGCTGCAAGGCCGTGCGCTGGCTTCGCTCGAAGGCTTTCCCGAGCCGGGCTTTGACATGGATGAAATCACTGCGGTGGCCAATCTCGAAATCCATTTTGTCGATTCGAGCGGCGTGGTCAGCTGGAATTTCCTTGGCGACACGCCGGACTTTCCGTTCGCCGACTGGAACTTCAGCAGCACCACTGAAGAAGATTACAACTGGCTGTGCACTGCTGTTCACGCCGAAGACAAGGATATCTACGTCTCGGACTTCAGCGAACAAGGCGCGTACAGCTGCCGCATCCTAGTACCCGGCATGTCCGAAATCTATCCGGTCGATGACCTCGAATGGGAAAACAATAGCGTCGGTAACGACATCCGTCCGGCGCTGGTGCGCCTTGATGCCCTCAACGAGGAGGAATGCGCGCAGTTGCTCGACTACCTGCAGACCTCGAACCTCAACGATGAGCGGCCCTTGTGGGAAATTCTCGGCCTGGCCATCCCGGTCGGCACGACCTGGAAAGAGTTGCGCATCGGCGAACTGAAAACCCTGCTGGCGCTGGCTGTCGGCGACGACGAAGCCATCCGCGAAGGCTGCGACTGGATTCACCAGTACAAGCAGATGAATCCGGCACGCCGGTTGGTCTACCGTTGCATCGACAGCCTGATGCAACTCGGCGAAACGGCAGATTACCAGCGCGCACTGGTGCTGCTGTACGGTGCCGATACGGTGCGCCAGGCCGTCGCCCTGCTGGACCGCAGCGAACGCTTCTTCGGATTACCCACGCTGGATGCCGACATGGAGGGCAGCGCGATGCATCAGACTTTGCTGGCAGCCTATGACAAGCTGTTTGCGAACGCGGGATAACGCATCGTGGCGCGGGCACGACTTGATCGTGCCCGCGCGAATGTACGGCCAAATCGCAATAATTGACCAACACCAGCGACTCGCACGCTCGGGAAAGGATAAATTTCCCAAAACAAAATATAAATACATATAATGTGTTTTTAAATTTTGTCACCCCTCGATGTCATCCTCACCGTCCTCACCTATTCCGCTGGAACAGTTACAAGCCGCCGCCGCACAAGCGGCTGCGCTGCTGAAAGCGCTATCCAATCCGACCCGCTTGCTGTTGCTGTGCCAGATAGGCCAGGGCGAATACTGCGTCGGCGATCTCGAAACCCTGACCGGAATCCGCCAGCCGACGCTGTCGCAACAGCTCACCATTCTGCGTGCCGAAGCGCTGGTGAGCACCCGACGCGAAGGTAAACAGATCTTTTACCGTATCGCCAGCACACAGGCACTCACCATCATGCAAGTGCTCTACGAACAATTTTGTCCACCTGAAAAAGGAATCACTCTATGACCATCGACTGGTCGCATTTCACCCCCTGGTCCTCGCTAGCCGGCGGCGTGCTGATCGGACTTGCAGCGGCCTTGCTGCTGTTTTTTAATGGCCGGATTGCCGGCATCAGCGGCATTCTCGGTGGCCTGTTGCGACCAGTGCGCGGCGACGCCGGATGGCGCATCGCGTTCGTGCTGGGACTGGTTGTTGCACCGCTGGCGTGGGGACTATTCGCGGCATTGCCGGTCGTGCGCATCGAAGCCGGTAACGTCACGCTGATCGTCGCCGGCCTGCTGGTCGGACTCGGTACCCGCTACGGCTCCGGGTGCACCAGCGGTCATGGTGTCTGCGGACTGGCGCGCCTGTCGCCGCGTTCGATGGTGGCAACGGCAGCATTCATGCTGGCCGGTTTTGCCTGTGTCTATATCGTCCGCCACGTGTTGGCCTGAGGAGATGAAGATGATGAAGCTGCTACTGGCATTGCTGGCCGGTCTGGTGTTTGGCCTCGGCCTGATCCTGTCGGGCATGACCGACCCGGCGAAAGTGATCGGATTCCTTGATCTTGCCGGCAACTGGGACCCGTCGCTCGGACTGGTCATGGGCGGCGCGGTGCTGGTCGGACTGGTGACCTTCCGCTTCAGCGCACGTCGCACCAAAGCCTTCCTCGGCGACGCGATGCACATACCGACCACTCGCCAAATTGATCGCCGCCTGGTGCTGGGTGGCATTACATTTGGCGTCGGCTGGGGATTGGCCGGCTATTGTCCGGGTCCGGCACTGGCATCGCTGGCCAGTAGCGGTTTTCAGGCATTGTTGTTTATTGCGGCCATGCTGGCCGGGATGGGCTTGTTTGCGCTACTGGAGAAGCGTTGATTTCAAACAGTGTCGGAGTCTGATCATTGGACGCCGCTGTCAGCTTGTTGTCATTATTACCTGCCAGTATGCGTACCCAACGGTACTTTCGTGATGCATACAGACTCATGACCCAACCACTGACTTACGCCCCTACGCCTGCGCAAACCATCCACGCTCTCAAGGCCAGTTGCGCGGGCTGCAGCCTGCATCAGTTATGCCTGCCGATGGGTCTCGATGAAGGCGATATCAACCGGCTCGACGAAATCATCGGCCGTCGCCGTCGCCTGCAGCGCGATGAAATCCTGTACCGGATGGACGACCCGTTTCGCAACCTCTACGCGATCCGTTTCGGCCACTTCAAAACTTTTCAGATCAATCACGGCGGGGACACTCACATCACCGGATTCCAGATGGCCGGCGAGTTGCTGGGCATGGATGCGATCAGTACCGAGCGCCATCATTGCGATGCCGTCGCACTCGAAGACAGCGAAGTCTGCGCAATTCCATTCGCCCGGCTCGAAGAACTGTTCGGTGAAATCCCGCGCCTGCTGCATCACTTCCACCGCATCATGAGCCAGGAAATCATGCGCGAACAAAACGTCATGCTGTTACTCGGGAACATGCGCGCCGAACAGCGCTTCGCTGCCTTTCTGGTCAACCTGTCGTCACGCTATGCAGCGCGCGGTTATTCGCCGACCAGCTTCCAGTTGCGCATGTCGCGCGAAGACATCGGCAACTATCTCGGACTGACCATCGAGAGCATCAGCCGTTTGCTGTCGCGCTTCAAGAAGCAGGGCTGGATGGAAGTCGACAAACGCGAAGTCCGCCTGACCGATGTAGTCATGCTGCGGGCGCTGGCAGCCGGGACGGAAAACTGCACGCCGATGTAGCGCGCGCGACCAGCACGATCGTCAGAACGGAATGGTCCGCTCATCCGGACCTTGCGCCAGGTAGACCGTCAGCATGCTCGACAGCGCACAGAACAACCAGCTCGCAAGAAACCCGATCGTATAGCAGGCGATATCGGGCAAGCCGGTGTCGCCGCTGACATGCAGCCACAGCTCGGCCGGATCAAACAGCGAAAAAAACAGTCCGGTCGCGGCAATCGCGACAAGGAAAGAAGGCCAGAGAATCATCATCACCAGTCGCAGCATGGGTTCGCCTTTCTATTGCAGCGCCGGCATGTCGGCGGACAGCGTCAGCGTTTTTTGCCCGGGCCAGCGCCATTCGCCATTGAGACGCCAGTCACGCTGCTCGCCCTCGATCAGAATCTGCCAGACGGCACGGTCCAGCAGCGGCAACGCCACCCGGAAATGACCATTCACGTCGAGCGGTGCGAGCAGCTGGACATCCTTTTCGGGCAAGGTCGGATGCGCCAGATGGATACGGATTTTTCCGCTCACCGGTTTGCCGGCGGCGAGTACGTTGCCACTGAGCGTATCGCTGACTGCATCGATCTGCCCGTTGAATGACAGCCCCAGCGAGCTCGCTACGCGATCGCGTCGCAAGTCCTGATTGATGGCCTTGCCCTGCCGGTAGTAGTCATCGACGACCAGCGCATCCTGATGCGTGACGGCGAGCCAGACCGTCACCGAACCGGCCACAATGACCAGAAACGGACCGAGCATCAGCAGCCACGGCCAGCGATGCGTGTACCAGGGAGCGGACTTGTGAATGAGCGTTGAGGCATGCATGGTGTTCTCCTTTTAATGAGGATCGTCGTGCTTGTCATGGTCGTCATGGTCCTTGCGACCGGCGCCGCGCGGGACGAAAAAGACCGCCTTTTCGGTGACCTGCCGGCTGACATGGTCGGTCGCGACAAGGGTGAATCGAATCTTGTTCGAGCCCGCTTCGCCCTCGCCTGCGGCGACCCTGACCCGCACCGGCACCGCACGCGAACCGGTGCCTTCGAGGTCGAGTTCATCGGCTGAGGCCAGCGCAATACTGTCGATGCCGGACACCGAGATCTTGAAGTGATGGCTGGCTTCGTCGGTGTTCATGATCTGCAGCCGGTAGACGTTTTCGATCATGCCGTCCTCGACTTCGCGCCCCATGCTGCCACGGTCGCGGATTACATCCATTTTTAGCGGCGTGCGCAGGAACAGCGAAACAAAAAACGCCGTAATGATCAGCGCCAGAATCGCGCTGTAGATCAGCACGCGCGCTCGCAGCACGCGGGCCTGCATCTGCTTGAACGACCACTTTTTCGTGATCGCATGATCGGTCGAATAGCGGATCAGGCCCGCCGGCAAATCGATCTTCGCCATCACGCCATTGCAGGCATCGATGCAGGCCGCGCAACCGATACATTCGTATTGCAGACCATCGCGAATATCAATGCCGGTCGGGCAGACCTGCACACACATCGAACAGTCGATGCAGTCGCCCTGCACTTTTGCTGCGGAGGAAGGGCCAGCGGTTTTCTTGCTGCGCGGACCACGTGGTTCGCCACGCTCGTTGTCGTATGTGATGATCAGCGTGTCCTTGTCGAACATCGCACTCTGGAAGCGGGTGTACGGACAGATGTACTTGCAGACCTGCTCGCGCATCCAGCCGGCATTGCCGTAGGTGGCCAGCGCATAGAACAGGATCCAGAACCATTCCCATGGTCCGGGTCCCGGACTGGCGACGGCACCGATCAGCGAACGGATCGGCGTGAAGTAACCGACAAAGGTCAGCCCGGTCCAGAGTGCGAGCGCGCCCCAGGTCAGGTGCTTGGCCGTCTTGCGCCAGAGCTTGTCAATGCCCCACGGCTGCTTGTCGAGACGCATGCGGGCGCTGCGTGGCCCTTCGATCTGGCGCTCGATCCACATGAAAACTTCGGTATAGACCGTTTGCGGACAGGCGAAACCGCACCAGACCCGGCCTGCCACCGCAGTCACGAGGAACAAGCCGTAGGCACAAATGATCAGCAACACCGCCAGATAAATGAAATCCTGCGGCCACAGCACGATGCCGAAGATGTAAAACTTGCGCGCACCCAGGTCGAACAACATCGCCTGCCGGTCATTCCATTGCAGCCACGGCAAACCGTAAAACACCCCTTGCGTGAGCCACACGCACAGCCAGCGCAAGGTCGCGTAACGACCTTTGATTTCTCGCGGGTAGATTTCTTCGCGGGCGGCGTACATTTTGATAACCGAGACTTCGGGCGTACTCATAAGCGACTGCTTTGTCCTGTAAACAAGTTACGTTGGCTGGTCAGGCTGCTACTTCTGCGCCGCTGGATCATTCGACAAACTCCACACATAGGCCGCCAGCACATGCACCTTGGCTTCGCCGAGGAAATCCTGGAACGCCGGCATCACGTTGTTGCGGCCCTTGCGGATGGTTTCCATGATGGTGTCGGCGCTGCCGCCATACAGCCAGATCTTGTCGGTCAGGTTTGGCGAGCCGAGTGCCTGATTGCCTTTTGCATCGGCACCATGACAGGCCGCACAGACCGCGAACTTCGATTGTCCGAGCACGCGCTTGATCGGATCCGAGGTCGCGCCCGACAGACTGAGTACGTACTGCGCCACGTTCCCGACATCCTGATCCGAGCCGAGCGCCGCACCCATGGGCGGCATGATGCCGTTACGACCATGCAGCAGCGTGGTCTTGATGGTCTCCGGATCGCCACCGTACAGCCAGTCCTTGTCGGTCAGGTTTGGAAAGCCCTTGCTGCCGTGCGCATCCGAACCATGGCATTGCGCGCAATACGTCAGGAACAAGCGCTCGCCGATGGCATGTGCTTGCGGATCGGCCGCGACCACCTTCAGGTCCTGTTTCAGGTAACCGTCAAACAGCGGACCATATTCGGCATCGGCTTTTTTCAGCTCTTCGGTGTATTGACCGGAAGAGGTCCAGCCCAGCTTGCCGGGGTAGGAACCCAAGCCCGGATACAGGTACAGGTAGACGAGGCCGAAGACGATCGTGATATAAAACAGCCACATCCACCAGCGTGGCATCGGTGTGTTCAGCTCGGTCAGGTTCTCATCCCAGATATGCCCGGTGGTGTCGACCTGGCCATCGGCACCTGGCTTGATGACCACCTGTTGACGCGACTGCGTCCACAGCAACAAGCCGCAACCGGACACGCCCAGCAAGGTCAGCACGGTGATGAAACTATTCCAGAAACCGCTGGTAAAGTCAGCCATGCTTGTTCTCCGTCGTGTTGCGTGGGCCGCCGTCGGCGTCATCTGCAAACGGCAGGTGCGCGGCCTCGTCAAAATCGGCACTCCGATTGAGCACAAAGGCCCACCAGAGAATGCCGACGAAGGTGGTCAGGCTGACCACGGTCATGACACTGCTGAGGTCGTTAAAAATGAGAGCGATGGCCATTTCAGTTCCTTGTCTTGATCAACGTGCCCAGCCCTTGCAGGTAGGCGATCAGTGCGTCCTGCTCGGTCTTGCCTGCCAGCGTGCCGGGACCGTCCTTGACTTCCTGTTCGCTGTACGGCGTGCCGAGACGCTGCAACGCACGCATTTTTGCGGTCACGTCACCCGGCACCAGCGGGGTCTTGGCCAGCCACGGATAACCGGGCATGTTCGATTCCGGCACCAGATCGCGCGGGTTGTTGAGGTGGATGGCATGCCAGTCATCGCTGTAGCGGGCGCCGACGCGGGCCAGATCCGGGCCGGTACGTTTTGATCCCCACTGGAACGGACGGTCATAGACGAACTCGCCGGCCACCGAATAATGGCCATAGCGTTCGGTCTCGGCACGCAGCGGCCGGATCATTTGCGAATGGCAGTTGTAGCAGCCTTCGCGCACATAAATGTCGCGCCCCGACAGCCGCAATGCCGGGTACGGTTTCAGGCCGGTGATCGGCTCGGTGGTCGAACTCTGGAAAAACAGGGGCACGATTTCAACCAGACCACCGATGCTGATGACCACCAGTACCAGCGCGATCAGTAACCACGGATTCTTTTCAATCCACGCATGGGAAAATTTCATGACTGGCTCCTGATCAGGCTTGGCTGGGTAAAAGGGAAGGAATGCGTGCTTCGACTGCCGTGCCGTCGCGCATCGTCATGAAGGTGTTAAATGCCATCATCACCATCCCGGAGAAGTACAGCAGGCCACCGCTGACGCGGATCACGTAGTACGGATAAGTGGCCTTGACGCCTTCGACAAAACTGTAGGTCAGCGTGCCGTCGGCATTGACGGCGCGCCACATCAGCCCCTGCATCACGCCGGCAATCCACATCGAGGCGATGTACAGGACAACACCGGTGGTGGCGACCCAGAAGTGGGTATCGACCAGACGCGTGCTCCACATCGCGTTCTTGCCGGACAGACGCGGGATCAGGTAATAGATCGAGCCCATCGTAATGAAACCGACCCAGCCCAGCGCGCCGGAATGGACATGGGCAATCGTCCAGTCGGTGTAGTGCGACAGCGAATTGATGGTCTTGATCGACATCATCGGGCCTTCGAAAGTCGACATGCCGTAGAACGATAGCGACACGATCATGAATTTCAGGATCGGATCCGAACGCAGTTTGTGCCAGGCACCGGAGAGCGTCATGATGCCGTTGATCATCCCGCCCCACGACGGTGCCAGCAGGATCAGCGAGAACACGACCGCCAGCGACTGGGTCCAGTCCGGCAAGGCGGTGTAATGCAGGTGATGCGGACCGGCCCACATGTACGTGAAGATCAGTGCCCAGAAGTGGACGATCGACAGCCGGTACGAATACACCGGGCGCTCGGCTTGTTTGGGGATGAAGTAATAGACCATGCCGAGGTAGCCGGCGGTCAGGATGAAACCCACCGCGTTATGGCCGTACCACCACTGGATCATCGCGTCCTGCACGCCCGAATAGGCCGAATACGATTTGGTGAACGAGGCCGGCATGCTGGCACCGTTGACGATATGCAGGATCGCGACAGCCAGGATGAAGGCACCGAAGAACCAGTTGGCGACATAGATATGCTTGACCTTGCGCTTGACCAGCGTACCAAAAAATACCACCGCGTAAGCGACCCAGACCACCGTGATCAGCAACGCGATTGGCCATTCGAGTTCGGCGTATTCCTTACCGCGTGTGAAGCCGAGCGGCAGCGAAATCGTTGCGCCAATGAGCACCAGCTGCCAGCCCCAGAACGTGAACGCCGCCAGCCGGTCCGAGAACAGCCGGACCTGGCAGGTGCGCTGGACCACGTAATACGAGGTTGCAAACAGACCGCAAATACCGAACGCAAATATCACCGCATTGGTATGTAACGGGCGCAGCCGGCCATAGGTCAGCCAGGCAATATCGAAGTTCAGCGCCGGCCACGCCAGCTGCGCCGCGATGAGCACGCCAACCAGCATGCCGATGACTCCCCACACCACCGTAGCGATCGTGAACTGCTTGACGACCTTGTAGTTATAGTTCAGTTCCGTTCCCACAAATGCTCTCCCGAAATAGCAACGCTGACGGGATGGAGAGTAAGAGTCGGGAGCTTAAAAATCCTTGATGTGAATCAAATTGGCAAGCGTGGTGGAACAGTCATTGAGGAATCAGCAAGGACGGTGCAATGCCCCTCATTGCCCGTTGCCGCGAATTAAAAATTAGACAGGACGAACTTGCGCGTCGGGTTGGCGGCGCCAAAGGTCAGCCAGAAGGTGAGCACAGTAATATCGTGCCCATGCGAATGAACCGCAAACGCGCGACCGGGAGCACAAACAATCATCCCGAACACATCCGTAACAAAGCACACACATCCAACGGGAGCGACCACGGTATTCTCGACCCACTCTCACCACGCAACCGGCAAGTACCACTCACCATGACCCGATCCCTCTTCGTCGAATCCGAATTCATCCTGCTGCTGATCTCCGTGATCATCGTCCCCATTGCCCTGTACAGCGTCATGATGTGGAAAAAGTCGATCTCGCGCGTGTCCGTGCTGCTGTTTGCAGTGACGCTGATTATCATCGCCGGCGGGAATGTTTTTTTGTTGCAGCTGTTGCGCAAGATGGCGAGCGCCACCCCATCGCTGCTCGACGACCGGATTTTTTCGTCCGAAATCTCGGTCGCGCTTTATCTGATCCCAGCTATCTTTGCCGGGATCGGTATCAACCTGATTTCACACATTGTCATCAGCCACCTGACAGAAGCCGAGCGACGCTTTGATCGGGAACAGGGCCGGCAGTAACATGGCGACATGCCACCATCCCCCGGGCGTCATCCGGTGCACCGGCAACATGCGCCACTACGCGGACACGCCACACCGCGATCAACCCACGCAATGTATTAAGCGCAGGAAACCTGCACCGACGTAACCGGCGCCGAACCCATCACCGCCGTTCCTGTACCAGCGACCACGCGGCAAGTCTGCCCTGCAGGCTGAGTCAGTACCGCGACGCCATAGACCGTGCCATCAGCTACCGTCGTCGGCAACGTAAATGACTGCGCACCCGCGGCCGGGCTGACCGTATCACTTCCATTGGTCAGCACAAGACCAGCCGTGTTCAGGCTGGCGATGGTGCCGCCCAACGTGTACTTGTTCGGTACGCAAATAACATTGGCGGTGGTGATCGCAATGCCGCTGGCGCTGCCGGTGGCGTTGGCCACCGCACAGGTCAGCCGGGCCGGCTGGGTCTGCACCTTGATCGCGAACGCGGCATTGACATCGATCTGGTTTGGAAAGGTATAAATCGTCGCATTGGCCGGAATGCTGACGGTGCTGGCGGTACCGTTGGCGAGCACCAGACCGCTGGTGGTCAGGCCGGCCACCGCACCGCCCAGATTGACGGCGGTGTAACCGCCGCACGCTGCCAATGCGCAAGACAGGAGCAGCGCGGCAGGCAGGCGCAGAGTAGAAGTGAGTGTAGTCATTGCAGGCTTTCGGAAACGGAGAGAAAAATCAAATGGAATCGCAAGTGATCCGGACGGCAGATTACGGTGCGCAGTTGACCACGACATTACTGACATTGGTCGTGCTCATCGTACCGGCACCGTTCTGTACCACGCACTTCAGGCCGGTTGGCTGGGTCAGCACCGTCACGCCGTAGGCGAAGCCGTCACCAATTTTGGTCGGAAAAACAAAGGGGGCCGTATTCACCGGCACGCTGACGGTGTCACTCCCATTGGCCAGTACCAGCCCACTTGCCGTCAGCCCGTAGACATTACCGCCCAGCGTCTGATTCGGTACGCACGCCACCAGCACATTGGTCACATCCGCTTTGGCCACGCCGCTGCCATTGGTCACGCGGCAAGTTAGATCAGGTGACTTCGCCGTCACTACCGTGAGAAAGCCATAGCCGGTCGGAACCCGCGCGGTGAAGGTAAAGGTACTGGTATTGGTCGGCAACGTGATGCTGGAATAGCCATTATTGAGCGTCAGCGTGCCGGTCGACAGACCGGTCACAGTGCCGCCCACACTGATATTCGATACATTGCTGCCACCGCCGCAGGCCGCCAGGCCGGTGACTGACGCCAGCACGATCGCGGCACGGGAAATCAAGGTCAGTGTCTTCATGAGTACTCACTAAAATTATTCGGAGGCCGGTCTTTGACGCGGGCAAGTTGGGCATGTTTATACTCCAATTCAGGCGCGCAGGACTAACTGTTGTGATGATTTAATTGCCGCCACTCTACTACGCGCGCGCAAAAAAAATCCACGCGCGTGATCGCACGTGGATGAACCCATTAGTCAGTTGGGAGAGGAGCAGACTTGATGCACAACCCCACGATAAATGGCTGGCCAGTGCCGTGCCTGTCCACTTACAAACACTTACGGTCATCAGCGCTCCTGTAGAAATCCGTATTTGGTCACCACCTGCAGCCAACGCTGCTGCGAACACTCAGGCACTATCCTCGGGATCGTGATCGTGCGCATTGACTTGTGGCCGGTCATCATCATGCAGCACGCGCCAGCCGGGACTCACCAGATCATCGAACTGACCATTATCGGACGCCCCGAAAAAAAACCAGATCGCGGCAAACACGACGCCGACACTCAGCGGAACCAGCAGGAAGAGCGCTTCCATGATCAGGAATTCTTTCCCGAAAAAGGTCGTACCCGACGCAGGCGTAACGCATTCAACACCACCACGGCGGAACTGACCGACATGCCGATACCGGTCATCCACGGACTGAGCCAGCCCAGCGCCGCAGCCGGGATTGCCACGACGTTGTACAGCGTCGCCCAGCCGAGGTTTTGCCCGATCACCGCCAGCGTTTGTGCGGCGGTGGTGTCGACCTCGCACAGGGCCGACAAGTGTCCCGACAACAGCACGCAATCGGCGTGCAACTGCGCCAGCGCCGTGCCGCCGCCCATCGCGAACGACACATCGACACCGCTCAGTACGGCCGCATCATTGATGCCATCGCCGACCATCGCGACGATGGCACCATCGCGCTGCAAGGCTTGCACGTAAGCGAGTTTCTGCCCGGGCAAGACATCACCGAGCGCCGTGCCTATGCCCAGTCCGCTCGCGACTTGCTGCGCGACGGCTTGCCGGTCGCCGCTGAGCAGGATGACAGTCTTGCCGGCACGCTGAAAATGGGCCACGACTTCGCGCGCGTCGCTGCGCACCCCATCGGCCAGATCGAAGCGCACCAGCCAGCCGCCATGGTTGCCGAGATAGACGGCGGTGGCATCGGGCGAGCCAGCATCGTCGGACGCACCGGCGAGTTCAGCAACAAACGTGGCTGTGCCCAATCGGACGGTGCGGCCCTCGAAGATGGCCTCCAGTCCGCACCCCGCCACTTGCCGCACATCGGACACCTGCAACGCCGGTCCCGGAATATCCTGCGCCGCCGCAACAAGGGCGGCGGCCAGCGGATGAGCGCTGGATTTTTCCATTGCTGCGGCCAGTTGCACGCACCAGTCCCGCGATGCGGTGGCCAGCAGTGCGACATGCCGCAGGACCGGCTTGCCGGCGGTCAGCGTACCGGTCTTGTCGAAGATGACGTGGGTGGCGCGATGCAGGGTTTCCAGTACATGCGGTTGCACGATCAGGATGCCGCGCCGCACCAGCCGGTCGGTCGCTGCCGCCAGCGCAGTCGGGGTGGCCAGCGACAGCGCACACGGGCACGACACCACCAGCACCGCAATCGCAATCGGCCAGGCCCGCGCCGCGTCCGCCCATTGCCAGTAGAAAAATACCGCCAGCGCAAACAACAACAGGATGCCGACAAACCACGCCGCAACCTGATCGGCCCATTGCGCCAGTTGCGGCTTGCCCTGCCCGGCCCGTTCGATCAGCTTGACCAGAATCGACAAGGTACTGTCACGTGCAGCCTGCGTGATGCGTACGACAAGCGGCTGCGTCGCATTGACCGCGCCACCTGGCAGCGTCGCACCGACGCACTTGCGCAGCGGCCGGCTTTCTCCGGTCAGCAACGACAGGTCGACAGCGCTGTCGCCTTCGAGCACCAGCCCATCGGCGGCAATCGCTTCGCCGGGTCGCACCAGGATCACGTCGCCTTCGCGCAGCTGGCCGGCGGCCATCAGCACCAGCGCGCGGTCGTCCGGATAACCGGGCATGAACCAGGCCGAGGCCGGCAAGGCCGATTGCAACCTATTCAGTGCCGAGGCCGCCTTGCGCCGTGCCGACAGTTCCAGATAGCGGCTGCACAGCAGCAGGAAGATGAACATCGTGATCGAGTCGAAGTACACCTCGCCGCCACCGCGCAAGGTGGCCACGACGCTGCCGGCGAACGCCGCGCCGATGCCGAGTGCGACCGGCACATCCATGCCGGGCTGGCGACTTTTCAGGTTAATCCATGCGCCGCGAAAAAACGGCCGGGCCGAATACAGCAGCGCCGGCAAGGTCAGCAGCAGGCTGGCCCAGCGCATCAGGCTGGCCATCTCGGCATCCATCGAGCCGTCGCTGGCCAGGTATCCCGGCAGCACATACATCATCACCTGCATCATCGACAAGCCGGCGATGAACAGTTGACGAAACAGCGTCTTGCGGGCGCGCTCGAGTTGCGCGCCGTGGCGCACCGGGTCGTACGGCATGGCGGTGTAACCGATTTCACGCAGCGCGATCAGGATGTCGCTGGGCTTGCAATGGCTATGGTTCCAGCTGACCTGCAGGCGCTCTGTGGCGGCATTCATGGCGACGGCCTGCACGCCGGGCAAGCGTGCCAGCCGGCGTTCGATCAACCAGACACAGGCGGCGCAGCGGATGTCTTCAATCAGGAAAATCGCTTCGGCGCTGTCACTGCCCACGTCGATGCCGGCAATCACTCCGGTGTCATAGAGCGTGAGCCCGGGCGGGATCAGGCCATCGTGGATGGCGGTCGCCGCATAGCCTTCGCGCGTGCGGTAATAATCGCTAAAGCCGTTGTCGACAATACTTTGCGCGACCGCTGCGCAACCGGGGCAGCACATCGACTGGACCACGGCATCAATCGTGACTTGCCAGGCGCTACCCGCCGGCACCGGCAAACTGCAATGAAAGCAGTTGTTCATGACCCCATCGGCGTGATGCACACCGCATCGAGCCAGCTATCCGGCATGCCATGTGCTGCCCGCCAGATACCGAGCAGTCCGAACGTCAGTACCAGCAAGCCACTGCCAATGCCCACGGCGGGCTTTTGCATCACCACCCGCAATTGCGTGCCGAGCACGCCCATCACCAGCAACGTCGGCAAGGTGCCCAGCCCGAACGCCAGCATCACGCTCGCACCGGATAATGCTGAACCGGTCAGCATCGCAGTGAGCAGCACGCTGTAGACCATGCCGCACGGTAGCCAGCCCCACAGACTACCCATGGCAAACATTTTGAGCGGACTGTCGAGCGGCAACAGATGGCGGGTCAGCGGCTGCAGTGACTTCCAGAGCGACTGGCCGAGGGACTCAACGCGGGCCAGTCCCTGCCAGGCACCCATCAGATACAAGCCCAGAACGACCAGCATCAGGTTGGCCAGCCAGAGGCCTGCCAGCTGGAACGTCGCCAATCCCGTCAGCATGCGCGCGCCGTTGGCCACACCACCCAGCACCGCACCGGCCAGCGTATAACTGCCGATGCGTCCGGCGTTGTACGACAGCACCCGCAACATGCGGTCCGCCGGCACCGCCGCCATCACTGCCACCGGAAACGGCCGCGCCGCCGGTGCCACTGACAAGGCCGTCACGATGCCGCCGCACATGCCGACACAGTGCACACTGGCAAGCAGGCCGATGACAAAAAACGGCAGGAGGGAAAGGGCTGTCATCTGGTATGCGCGTCAGATCGTCTTCGAATGGCGCAGCGGATCGACAGCCGCACTCAAGTAGCGGTCAAACACCATGCAGATGTTGCGGATCAGTAGCCGGCCTTGCGGCGTAACGCTGATCCACTCGTCATCGATGGTCAGCAAGCCGTCGTGCGCCAGTACCCGCAACTGCGCCAGTTCGGCGGCAAAATAGGTCGCCATGGTGATCGGATAAGCCTGCTCGATGGAGGCGATCGACATCTCGAAATTACACATCAGCAGCTGGATGATCGCGCGTCGCAAGAGATCGTCCATGCCCAGCTTGATGCCGCGCACGACCGGCAATTCATTCTTGTCGAGATGGGCGTAATAGGCCTCCAGCGTCTTGGCGTTCTGGCTGTAGGTCGCCGCCACCGCGCTGATGGCCGAGACCCCGCACGACACCAGGTCCAGTTCGGCATGGGTCGAGTAACCCTGAAAATTGCGATGCAGCCGGCCCTGCCCTTGCGCAATCGCCAGGTCGTCGGCGGGACGGGCAAAGTGGTCCATGCCGATGTAGACATAACCGGCTTCGGTCAGGCGACGGATACACAGCGCCAGCAGGTCGAGCCGGGTGGCGCTACCGGGCAGGTCGGCGTCGAGGATGCGACGCTGTGGCTTGAAGACATGCGGCAGGTGCGCATAATTGTAGATCGCAATGCGATCCGGGCTGGCCGCAATGACCTTGCTCAGCGTACGCGCCATCGTCATCACGTTTTGCTTCGGCAAGCCGTAGATCAGGTCGATGCTGACCGAACGGAATTTGGCATCGCGTGCGGCCTCGATAATGGCCAGCGTGTCGCTTTCCGGCTGGACCCGATTGACGGCTTTTTGCACGTCGGGATCGAAATCCTGCACGCCAAGACTGATGCGGTTGAAGCCCTGCCGGCGCAACGTGAAGATCCGTTCGCGCGAGACCGTACGCGGATCGACTTCGATAGCATATTCGCCAATGTCGTCCGGTACCAGCTTGAACCAGCGCCGCACCTGCGCCATCAGTTCATCTATCTGGTCATCCGGAAAATAGGTCGGCGTGCCGCCACCGAGATGGACTTGCTCGACCTGGTTCATGTCGGCGAACAACTGGCCCTGCATTTCGATTTCGCGCTTGAGGTAGGTCAGGTAGGTCGCCGCCTTCTCGACTTTTTTGGTGACGATCTTGTTGCAGGCGCAGTAGTAGCAAACCGTGTCGCAGAACGGAATATGCAGGTACAGCGATAACGGCTTGCGCCCGCCCCGGGTGCGCAGGCCGGCCACGGCATGCAGGTAATCGCGATAACGGAAGGCGTCGGTAAACCGGTCGGCGGTCGGGTACGAGGTGTAGCGCGGACCCTGCTGCCTGAATTTACCGATCAGCGCCGCGTCGAATCGCACCGACGGGACCGGCGTGACCGGAATAACCGGAATAACCGGAATAACCGGAATAACCGGAATAACCGGGATAAGGGAAACCATCAATTTTGCTCCTGCTGCCATTCACGCCGAGGCTGGTTACGTGACTTGATGACCGGAGTGTAGGGAGGCTATCTCTCAAAAACTTTGACTCACATCAAAAACGGCAAAGACACACCGTGTACCGCGCAACGATACCGGCGACGCGTGGCACCCGACAATATGCCCTTTCGCTTACAGCCCGTCCGGTATCGTCATCCCGGCACGCGACATGGCGTCCCTGACCGATTTCAGCACAGTCGCTTCATTGAAGGGTTTGATGATAGACCCGCTGGCACCAAGCGACAGGCATTGCTTGATGGTTTTTACGCTACGTTCGCCACTGACCATCGGCACCACCATTCTGTCCAACTCCGCGCGCAACTGCCTGAGCACATCGATACCGCTGATGTCCGGCATCACGATATCAAGACAGACTATCTGCGGCTTGAGTTTCATGATCAGCTCATAACCGTTGTTACCATTGCTGGCTTCGCCGATAACCTGCAAACCACCGCGTACCAGCATCGCGCGCAGGACAGCACGGGTCATTTCATTGTCGTCAATGATCAGTGTGTTCAACGCGATTCCTTGCAACTAATAAAAGACAAGGCGCCGCTATAAGCCACAAAGCCCCCGCAAAAGCATTTTGTTATTTTGATGGTTTGTGTCCCTGTGCACCCGCACGCAGCGCGGCATCGGCAAGCGCCTTGAGCACGGTTGCGGCATTGAATGGTTTGACAATGAAGCCGCTGGCACCAGCGGCCACACACTGCCTGATTGTGTCCGTGTCCCGTTCTCCGGTGACCATCAGCACGACCACTTGCGGCATCTCTTCCTTGAGCTGCTTGAGGACTTCGATGCCGCTCAGGTCGGGCATCAGGATGTCGAGGAACACGACATCCGGCAGCAGCTTGTGCGCCAGTTCAAGGCCCGCCTTGCCATTGGCCGCTTCGCCGCACACATGGTGAACCGTGCTGAACAGCATCGCCCGCAAGACCGCACGCGTCATGTCATTGTCGTCAATGATCAATACGTTCAAAGAGGTTTCCCGAAAACTGCAGTGGGCCAGCCAGCACCCGGGACAGGACTGGAACTGCTTCACTACCTCTACCTTACCACCCTGGATTCAGTCACCAATCAAAGAAGACCATAAGTAACGAGCAACATCTCAAGTGACTGCGTGACACCGGTTATTCATGCTGTCGCAGTAGATTCGCAACCGGTCAGCGTGCCACCGTGCTGTCACCGCGACAGCGTGGCGTTCTGCTGCGTGACTTCATTTATCGGCGTGACGCCATCATTAACCTGAGCGATACCGGCGCTTTGTTCGCGCGGGGCCAGGGCGATCCCTTTCATGCTGCTGCTGACTTGCTCGACCGGGGCGATGATGTCGCCCCTCGTGCTGCCGGCCTGTTCGGCCGGCACCGTATTCAGGCTAGTTAGCCGCTACTCCCGGTCCGCGCGCGTGAGCACAAGAAGCC
Source organism: Bradyrhizobium sp. (assembly GCA_047621665.1). Lineage (GTDB taxonomy): Bacteria > Pseudomonadota > Gammaproteobacteria > Burkholderiales > Burkholderiaceae_D > Actimicrobium. Next base: position 96,881 of record JBLHMB010000003.1, read on the forward strand.
GTGTCCACCCTGCAAAATTACCGCGCTTGATTTGATGCATGGTCAATCCATTTGGCGCTGTACTGGTTCCAGCAACCTCACACCGGCCAATTCCCCGAGCGCCAGGCCCGCCCCTGCTTGTCGATCAACAGCACGTCGACTTCGGTCAACGTCGCCACCAGCGCCATCGCGCGCTGCATCCCGAGCACCATCAACGTGGTCGATAACCCATCCGCCTGCAACCCGGTCGGTGCCACCACCGTCACGCTAGCCAGTTCAAGCGGCGAATCGCCACTGGCCGGATCAAAGATATGGTGATGCACAAAGTCCGGCGTGAAGACGGTCTGGTAATCGCCCGAGGTTGCCACGCAGCGCTGCTGCATCGGCAGCACCCCGGCCAGTTGTTGCGCATCGCGCGGAGCACGGATGCCGATGGTCCAGGCCTGCTGTGCGCTCTTGCGGCCGCGTGCGCCGAACTCGCCGGTATCGAGCAAGGCATGACGGATACCGTGCTCGTCGAGGACGGCGCGGGCACAGTCCACCGCGAAACCCTGCGCGATACCGTTGAGTGTGATCGCCATGCCGGGACGGGCCAGACTGACGCGTTGAGGCGTGACCTGCACCTGACGCCAGTCAACCAGCACCATCGCGGCACGCCGCTCGGACTCGCTAGGCAAACGGTCCTGCTGTGACGCGACGCTAAAAGCATTCCACAGTGGTTGTACCGTGATGTCGAAAGCACCTTTGCTATGACGCGACAACTCGCGCGCATGCGCCAGTACCTGCAACAGCCACGGATGCGGCTGCTCCAGCACACCAGTGCGATTGAGGATGGCAACCTGACTATCGGCCCGGTGCAGCGTCATCAACCGGTCGACCTGACGCGCGGCGGCCAGTGCTTCAGCGATCGCCAGTTCGGCCTGAGGCCGGTCATCATGCACGACCTCGATCGTGATCGTGGTACCAAACGCCAGCTCGGCGCCGCTGACACTGTGCAACTGCACGCCGCCATTGGCCCCCGGAGAATTGGCCAGCGCCAGTCCGAGGCCGAGCCCGCCTGCCATGAATGTTCGCCTGTCCATCATGTTTCCTTTACCGGTACGACTTCGATCGGGATGATGCGTGCGCGCTTTTTTTCCATGATCAGCGGCGCGCATTTTTCGTCGCTTTCGTAGATCACCACGCAGTCAAGACACTGAAAACATTCGTCGTACTGGATCGCCCCGCCCGGCTTGATGGCCTTGTATTCGCAACTGTGGCGACAGGTCTGGCACGGCGTGCCGCACGCGGCGCGACGCGGCAGCCAGTTCAGGATGCGAAAGCGTCCGAGCACCGCCAGCCCGGCACCGAACGGGCACAGGTAACGACAGAAAAATTTATAGCTGAACATCGACAGCACCAGTAGCCCAAGCGCATACGCGACATACGGCCACGAGCGCACGAAGTTGAGCGTGATGGCGGTCTTGAACGGTTCGAGTTCGACCAGCTTGTCGGTCAGTGTCGCCGAAAAAAATGCGCTACCGAGGATCGCCACCAGCAGCCCGTACTTGAGCAGTTTCAGGCGACCATCAAGCACCGGACGAATCATCAGTTGCGGAAATTTCAGCCACTGGCCGAGCTTGCCGGTGAACTCCTGCAGCGCACCGAACGGACACAGCCAGCCGCAGAACGTGCCGCGCCCCCACACCAGCAGCGACACCAGTACGAAACCCCACAAGCTCACGCTCATCGGGTCATACAACAGGAATGTCAGACTGCGTCCGGCCATCAGCGATTGCACCACACTGGTCAGGTTGACGATCGAGAGCTGGCCTTGCGCGTACCAGCCAATGAAGACCGCCGTGAAGACCAGGAAGCCGCGCCGGAACCAGATCAGCCGGCGTTCGTGCGCGACCAGTTTTTTCTGCAGCACCAGCGCTACCGACAGCAGCGTCAGCGCCACGCCCAGCACTGTCAGCTCCCACCAGCGCAGCCACCAGATTGCGCGCCAGGTCTTGTTGTCCGGTTCGGCGGCATCGTAAAACCGGGCTGGCAGCGTGATTGAAAAACGCAGATCACGGCTGATTTTTTCGGGATACAGAATGCCTTTGCTGCGCGTCACATGCAGGAAAAACTCCAGAGGCAGTGACGGGTCCAGACCCGACTGGCTGATCACGCGAAAAATCTTGAAGCCATTGTCGGGCACACCAGCGACCTTGATGTCGAGGTCGAGATCGCGGATTTCGATTGGCAGCGTGCCCTGCTTGAGTGCCAGCCGGTCCGGCACCGCGCCGCGCGTGAAGTCATCGCCGACCACGCCGTAGCGTCCGTTCGATACCAGCATGATGGCGTGGTCGCCCGGCTCCAGCCGCGCTTTCAGCTTGGCCCAGCCCGCCGCACCGAGCAGATTGCGACCGATCGCCGGAACCGAGACGTAGCTCGCTTCCATGTTGACGAAAGGTGCATCCGGCTGCGCCAGCGCCACGGCATCGAGCCCGGCGCCATTGGTGCCGGCGAAGAGTGCCTCGACGTCGCGGTTGAGCTTGATCACCGGCTGGATCAGGCCGCGTTGACGGAGTACGGCGGGACTGATCACGACCCCGGTATCCGGCCGGATGCGGGCAATCAGATCGGGATCCCGGCCCTCGGCAAATCCGAGTTTTTTGCGGGCGACTTTGAGCGCAGCCGACAACGCACTCTGGTTGAGGATACGTACCGATGCGGTCGCTTTCGAGACGCCATCGATGTAGACATTGGCCGCCTCCCTGGTCGAGCGGCTCATGTTGCCAGTGCTGATCTTGATGCTCTGCTTGAGCGAAATACCCTGGTACTGGCTGACGAACTTGAACAGCGGGGCCTCACCGAGACCGTCGAGAAACACCGGTTCGTGATGCGACAACACCTTGACATCGACGAAGGTACCGAGCGGATCGAGCGCGATCAGCAGGTTCATCGGCACGCCCGAAAAACCCGGAATGGGCGCGAAGTCGACCGACTCGAACACGTACGCGACCAGTTCGGTCGAGGTCATATTTTTTTTGAAAATGGGCCAGACCGGCAAGTCCGGGTCCTTGTCGCCCACGATGTACGGAGAGGGAAAACGTCGCATCAGATCCGCCTGCGTCATGATGCCGGCCCGGGCAGGTAACGCCAGCGACAGCAAGGACAAGAGCGCGGCCATCAACAACAGCATTGGCAGCAGTCGCCGGCAGAGGTGAAGCCATCTATTTTTCATTCGACCGGCAATCAAAAATGAAAACCGCTGCATGCACAGACACGCAGCGAACCGTCAGGAGAAATAATCCAGCATTGTCGATTACGGCTTGACGACCTGTACCCCGTGTCGGGCAAAAATACGCAGCATCTCACCCGAGGCGAACAACGATTCCATCGCCTCTTTCAACGCGCTGGCCAATTCCGGATTGTCTTTCTTGACGGCTAGGCCGGCCGTCCATCCCTTGCGCGGCAAGCGCTGGAAACTCACTTCACGCATTTCAAACCGCGGGTCATCGCGCAACACCGATTCGATTTCGGAGCGACTGGCAAGGACACCATCAAGCTCACCGGCCTTCAGTTTTTCGAGGGCATCGACACCGGTCGGAAAAATCCGCACATCATCCCGGTAACGACCATTCTCTTCACCCAGCAAGACCATCGCCGAGATCGAAATTTTTTCGACGCCGATCTTCTTTCCGGCCATCGAAGCGATACCCTCAAACTGCGGTACCGAGGTCACGTTGCGTACCAGCCTGACCGAGTCCGTGTGATACGGCGCGAAGATCGTGACCTGCGGATTCTGGTTCATCAACAGCGGATCCACCGGTACATGCATCATCACGTCGGCCGGTCCGTAGCCGAGGTAATGACCTTTCCAGACCATGTTGCGCAAATCATCGTCGAGACTTTCGCCCGCCGGAAAAGGCAGGAAGGACACCTTCAAGCCCATCTTTCTGCCGAGCGCTTGCGCCACATCGACATCGATACCGGTGATGCCGCCGGCTTTTTTCGAGTACGGCAAATAGTCGTCATAGACCGCAATACTGAGCGTACCCAGCGTGCGGATTTTATCGAGATCAGCGCGCGCCGGCAGCGTCAGCAGCATGCCGGTGCAAGCAATGACTGCCAGTAGTGCCGTCCTTCTTTTCAGCGAAACCAACATCAGAAGACCTTTCAAAAAAATCGACTTACTTGGCAGCCGCAACCGTCGGCATCACACGCAGCGTTTCGAGGTAGGCCTTGATTGACCACATCCCTTCCTGATTGATGATGCCTTCGAACGGAGGCATGTAGACCGCGCCGTTGCGGGTCTTACCGTGGCGTACAGAGGCCAGGTAATAGGTATCGTTTTCCTTGTAACAAGCCTGCTTTTTACCTTCATCTTTCTGGATCACGCAATCGCGGTCGAGCTTGCGCAGGTCCGGGGCGATGCCGCCGGACACCGCTTCGAGACCATGGCAGCGCGCGCAGTTCTGGCCATAGGCCGACGAGCCGACACGGATCGCTTCTTTGTCGTCGCGATACGGATTTTCTTCGCGCCAGCCCTCTCCCAGCGATTTCAGTGTGGTGGTATCAACTGCTTGTGGCGTGACATCGCCGTGGGCCAGTGCCGGCAGGCTCAGCAGTGCCGACGCCGCGATCAACAGTTGTGCGGCCATGCGGCCGGTGCGTAGTTTCATTGGAAGTCCCTTCGATGGAATAGATTCCTTCTCTACGCAAAGCGCGTGCCATGCGGGAAGCCCTCCCCGTGCATCAACAGGCGAGAAATCCGCTGTATCGAATCGGAACAGTGCTACATTAAGACACAAACCGGGTTGTCATTACGCCCACAAAAATAGCTGGAGACAACAGATGCAGACCCTCATCGACAAGCGCTCGCGCGACGATAGCCGCCGCACTTCTTCTGGTACCGCAGTTGGCATGCTTTCTGCTGAATTCGACATCACCATGATAAAAGAAGCCCACCAGCGTTCCGCCAACTACGGCGTCCCGAAAACCGCCTCCCCGGATTACGATCCGCTCGGCCGCGCCGACATGGCACTCGTGCTGGAACAGAACCGCCTGCTGCATAGCCACGCTGCGCCCGTGATGGAAACGCTCTACGAGCAAATCATCAATACCCATAACATGGTGATCCTGACCGATGTCACGGGATTGATCATTCACACGCTGGGCGATGCCGACTTCCTCGAAAAAGCCGACCGCGTCGCGCTCACGCCGGGCGTGGCATGGTCCGAGCAAAGCAAGGGCACCAATGCGATCGGTACCGCCATCGCCGAAAAAGTCCCGACCAGTATCCACGCCGACCAGCACTACCTCGACGCCAACCGCTTCCTGACGTGCTCGGCCGCGCCGATCTTCGACGTGAGAGGCAATGTGGTGGGCGTGCTCGACGTGACCGGCGATCAGCATAATTTTCACAAGCACACGATGGCGCTGGTACGCATGTCGGCGCAGATGATAGAGAACCAGCTGTTCGCCGCAGCCTATCAGGATGCCGTCAAACTGAGTTTCCACAGCCGGCCGGAATTTCTCGGCACGCTAATGGAAGGCATTGCCAGTTTCACGCCGGGCGGACGTTTTCTGTCGGCCAGTCGCAGTGGCCTGTTCCAGCTGGGCCTGCCGATGTCGGCCCTGCAGACCCATACCTTCAGTTCGCTGTTCGGCATGCCGATCTCGGCCCTGATGGATCACTACCGGACCGCCTCGCCCGGCCCGCTCGAACTGTGCCTGCACAGCGGCGTGCGGGTGTATGCGAAGTGCGCCGACCTGCGCTTGCCCACGACCAGTTTCCAGCACACGACCGGCAATGCGCGCAATACCGACGGCGAGAGCGCGACCACGCCGCCGCAGAGCAGCCATGAGCAAAGCAAGGCACGACTATCGAGCCTGCGCTATCTGAACACCGGCGACGAGCATGTCGCCAGCGTCATCGACAAGCTGAAAAAAGTCATCGGCCGCGACATCTCGATCCTGATCACCGGCGAGACCGGTACCGGCAAGGAATTGCTGGCGCAAGCCATCCACAATGATTCGCCGCGCAAGGCCGGCCCGTTCGTGGCCGTCAATTGCGCCTCGATCCCGGAGACGCTGATCGAGTCCGAACTGTTCGGTTATGAAGAGGGCGCGTTCACCGGCGCACGCAAAAAAGGCAGCATCGGCAAGATCCTGCAAGCCAACGGCGGCTCGCTATTCCTCGATGAAATCGGCGACATGCCGTTGAACCTGCAAGCACGCCTGTTACGCGTGCTGCAGGAGCGCATGGTGACACCGCTGGGCAGTACCAAGTCGATCCCGGTCAATGTGGCGCTGACCTGCGCGACCAATCGCAACTTGCGCGATATGATTGCGCGCAATGAATTCCGCGATGATCTGTACTACCGGCTCAATGGACTGGTGGTGCGCTTGCCACCGCTGCGCGACCGCACCGATCTCGACGTCGTCATCGAAAAACTGCTGACTGCCGAAGGCAATGGCGTGCGGTACACAATCGCGCCGGACGTCATGAACCTGTTCCGCGTCCACGGCTGGCCGGGCAATTTCCGCCAGCTGACCAACCTGATGCGCACCGCGATGGTCATGACCGGTGACGACCATGAAATCCGCCTCGAACATTTGCCGGACGATTTTCTCGACGATATCGCGCTGGCCCGACCGCCCGCCGGTCCCGCCGTCCTGGCACTGCCGCACGACGATCTCGCCACGCTCGAAGATGTCGAACTGTCGGTGATCCAGAAATCGCTGGCTGCGCATGATGGCAATGTCTCGGCCACGGCGCGCGCGCTGGGGGTATCGCGCAATACGATTTACCGGAAAATTCATCCATAGCCACATTTCAGGTCGCACGTTGTCGTTGCATTGCCATCAGCTATGTATTCGAAGTCCATCGCACCGCAGAAATAGACATCCAACTAAAAAGGCCGGCAAATCTCTTTGCCGGCCTTCTTTTTTATACGCGGCATACCGGCGTACTCACCGCCGGTATGCCGGTTACGGCATTACTTCGACGCCACCGCCGTCGATCCCGCCAGCTTGAAGACCCAGACCGAACCACCTTGTTCGAGGTAGCTGACTTTGGCCGCCACGTCACCACCCCACAGTGGTACCGCACCACCCCAACCGGAAACCACTGCGACGTATTGCACGCCGCCGTCCATCCAGGTGATCGGCGGCGCCACGACGCCGGAACCGGTCTGGAATTTCCAGAGTTCCTTGCCGGTGCGGGCATCGAGTGCTTTCAGAAAGCCTTCCGGCGTACCGTAAAACACCAGATCGCCGGCGGTAGTCATCACGCCACCCCACAACGGCGCGACGTTCTTGTTTTCCCAGACGATTTTGCCGGTCTTGGGATCCATCGCGCGCAACGCGCCGATGTAGTCATCGTTGATGGTGCGGATGGCAAAACCGGCACCGAGGAAGGCCGCGCCTTTTTTGTAGCCGACCGGCTCGTTCCAGATTTCCATTGCCCATTCGTTGGCAGGGACATAGAACAAATTGGTCTTTGGACTGTAGGCCATCGGTTGCTGATTTTTACCACCGAGGAAGGAAGGCGCGGCATACACTGTTGCGCCTTTCTTGCCGTCGACGCCCTTGGTCGGATCGCCGGGACGGCCCGCTTCAAGGTAGTTCGGACGACCGGTTTTCAGATCAATGCTGGAGGCCCAGGTGATCTTCTTGACGAACGGGAAGGCGTTTTCCAGCTTGCCGGTTTTGGCATCGATGACGTAGAAGAAACCGTTACGATCAGCCTTGCCGCCGAGTCGCTTGCCGCCCATGTCGAAGGTCACGAGTTCATTGACGCCGTCATAATCCCAGCCGTCATGCGGTGTGGTCTGGTAGTGCCACTTGATGTCGCCGGTGGTGACGTCGAGCGCGACAGTCGAGGACGAATACAGGTTGTCGCCAGGACGCAGGTGGCTATTCCATGGCGATGGATTGCCCGTGCCGAAATATGCCAGACCGGTGGTGGCGTCATACGTGCCACCGAGCCAGGTCGCAGCGCCACCCGTTTTCCAGAGTTCGCCAGGCCAGGTTTTGTTGAGCGTGCCGGAAATACCGAGTTCGGTTTTCTTGCCATCCTTGTCGTACTTGTAGCCCATGTGGCCTTCGACGGTCGGACGCATCCAGATCAGTTTGCCGGTCATCGGGTCGCGTGCTTCGACCCGGCCCACTACGCCGAATTCGCCCCCGGAGACACCGGTCAGCAACATGCCCTTGGCAATCAGCGGCGCAGCGGTATTGGAATAGCCGGCAGCGTAGTCGTCGATTTTTTCTTTCCAGACAAGGTTGCCGGTAGCCTGATCAAGCGCAACCAGTTGGGCATCGAGGGTACTAAAAATGACGAGGTTACCGAACAGCGCCGCGCCCCGGTTGACGACGTCGCAGCATGGCATGATGCCTTCCGGCAGACGGTGCTCGTACTTCCATAACTTCGCACCGGTCTTCACATCCAGCGCATACAGGCGCGAGTACGAACCGGTGACGAACATGCGGCCGTCATGGATGACCGGTTGCGATTCCTGGCCACGCTGCTTTTCGCCACCAAATGAAAACGACCAGGCCGGAACCAAACCAGCGATCGTTTTGGTGTTGAGCTGGGTCAGTGTCGAATAGCGCTGACCCTGCGTGCCCATCCCGTAAGACAGCACGTCATTGCCTGATTTTTCATCATTGACAATCATCGCATCGGTCACATCGACGGCATGCGCCGGCAATGCGCCGGACAGCGCGCTCACAATCAATGTCCCCAACAATTTTTTGTACATAGTCCCCTCCGGTTGAATGAAATGCGGTTCAGGCTGTGATCGGTGCGGGCCGAGCAATGCAGTCCTGATGCTCTATAGGCAATCGGCGTGCCATCGTGTTTTGGCCTGTTCGGGCAGTGAAACCGCCTGTCTGGTACAGCGTTGTTGCGTCAAAAAAGTTCACTGTCACAAAACACCACAACACAACGGGCGTTGTTACGGACGTGTCAGCACTGTGGTTTCGAGCGCCAGATTTTCTGCATCGGTGAACAGGCGCGAGCGCGTCAGAAAGCGCTTGCCGGTGCCGTTATCGAGCGAGAACATGCCGCCCATGCCGGCCACGACGTCGATGATCAGCTGGGTGTGTTTCCAGTAAGCGAACTGGTCGTGACCCATGAAGAACGGTGTGTCATCGAGGCTGCCGAGATAGACGTCGTCATCGCTGACCTGGAACTCGCCTTGCGCGTAGCACAGCGGCGAGCTGCCGTCGCAGCAACCGCCGGACTGAAAGAACATCAGTGCGCCGTATTTTTCTTTTAGTGTGGCCAGGAAGGTTTGGGCGCTGTCGGTTGCAATGACGCGCGGGACTTGATCGGTGGTCATTAATTTCTCTTTTAAAAAAATTTAGTGGGACGCGCGCGTGGGCACAACCCCGCGCCCACGCGCGCGCACTACAGCCCAGGTTCGCTTTTTCATGCGGTCGCAACCCCCCATTGTTAGCAACCAGGGTCAGAGTTTTTTTCGCAGGCTTCATCGCGAAAATTACTCTGACCCTGCTTGCGGGTTCGGAGCGCTTGCCCTCCAATTTCCGAGCTGAGGTTGCTTGAGTGATTGCTGCTCCGCCACGACCAAGCCGGGGGCGGCCCGGCAGCCGGACCGGCATGCGGTCCCTTCTTTTTGCTTCGCCAAAAAGAAGTAACCAAGAAAAAGGCGACCGCGAAGCGGCTGCCCTTCGGGTTCCCAAAAGCCGGAGCCAGTCAGGGGGAGTGCCGCAAACTCGCTTCGCTCAAACAGTGCATCACTCTTATCCCCTGCCTGACTCCGACTTTTGGCAGCTGCCTCAATGCGGAACAGGTCAAAGTCAAAGTCAACATCAACATCAACATCAACATCAACATCAACATCAACATCAACATCAACATCAACACCGCCTCGTAGCGTGGGTACGAATGTGCCGACGCGCGCGCAACAAGCGATCTTTTAGAAAAAACCCATCGCATTCGGGCTATAGCTGACCAACAGATTCTTGGTCTGCTGATAATGCTCCAGCATCATCTTGTGATTTTCGCGGCCGATACCGGATTGCTTGTACCCACCGAACGCGGCATGGGCCGGGTACAGGTGATAACAGTTGGTCCAGACGCGGCCAGCCTGAATACCGCGGCCGACACGGAAGGCACGCGAGCCGTCGCGGGTCCATAGGCCGGAACCCAAACCGTACAAGGTGTCATTGGCGATCTCGAGCGCTTCGTCTTCGTCCTTGAAAGTCGTGACCGAGACCACCGGTCCGAAAATCTCTTCCTGGAAAATACGCATCTTGTTGTTGCCCTGAAAAATCGTCGGCTGGACGTAGTAACCACCAGCCAGATCGCCGTCGAGCATTTTGCGCTCGCCACCGATGAGGCACTTGGCACCTTCCTGTTTGCCGATGTCCAGATAGGACAGGATTTTTTCGAGTTGCTCATGCGAGGCCTGCGCGCCGATCTGTGTCGACATCTCGAACGGGTTGCCTTGCTTGATGGCGGCGACGCGTTTGACGGCACGCTCGATGAAGCGCTCGTAAATCGATTCCTGAATCAGCACGCGCGACGGGCAAGTGCAAACTTCACCCTGGTTCAACGCGAACATCGCAAAGCCTTCAAGGCATTTATCGAAGAACGCATCGTCCTGATCCATCACATCGGCAAAGAAAATATTCGGCGATTTGCCGCCCAGTTCCAGCGTGACCGGGATGATGTTTTGTGCCGCGTATTGCATGATCAGACGACCGGTGCCGGTTTCGCCGGTGAAGGCGATCTTGGCGATGCGCTTGTTTGAGGCCAGCGGTTTGCCGGCTTCGAGGCCGAAACCGTTGACGATGTTGAGCACGCCCGGTGGCAGCAAATCCTTGATCAGGTCGATCCAGACCATGATCGAGGCCGGCGTCTGCTCGGCCGGCTTCAGGACGATACAGTTACCGGCCGCCAGTGCCGGTGCCATTTTCCAGACCGCCATCAGGATAGGGAAATTCCACGGGATGATCTGGCCGACCACGCCGAGCGGCTCATGAAAATGGTAGGCGTAGGTCTCGGCATCAATTTGCGAGACGCTGCCTTCCTGGGCGCGGATGCAACCGGCGAAGTAGCGGAAATGATCGATCGCCAGCGGGATGTCGGCCAGCGTGGTTTCGCGGATCGGCTTGCCGTTGTCGATGGTCTCAGCCAGCGCCAGCAAGCCGAGGTTGGCTTCCATCCGGTCGGCAATCTTGTTGAGGATATTGGAGCGGTCCGCCAGCGAGGTTTTGCCCCAGGCTGTTTTCGCGGCATGCGCCGCGTCCAGCGCGAGTTCGATATCTTCGGCCGTCGAACGGGCGATTTCGCAAAAGGCCTTGCCGATAATCGGGCTGATGTTTTCGAAGTATTCGCCTTTGACCGGCGGGACAAATTTGCCGCCGATGAAGTTGTCGTAGCGGGTGGCGAATGGATTTTTTACGCCGAGCTTGCTGAAGTCTGCCATGTTCATTGTCCTGCTCCTCGTTGTAGTCATGCTTTGTGGTGATGCTGTCTCTGGTCTTTGTCCGGGTGCTGGTTACACATCTGGTATTGAGCAATCGGCATGCCAACCGGTCCGCACGGGCGGCGCATCAACCGGCAGGTGCGGACTGTTTTTTTTTCGAACAGATCCTTGTCAGAGTGTTCCAAATTGGCTCAACCAATCTGGAGCACCAGACCAGGCGACGCAATCGACCGGTCATGCCAATTGATCGCCATGGTGGCCACCAGCGAAAATTCGGTGATACCCTTCGGCCCAGACGCAAGGGACTTCGAACCCGACGATGCGCAACCAGAGACGAAGGAAACCCGCCACGATGCCCGCTCACTACCACCGTATTGCCATCACGCTGCACTGGCTGATTGCCGTGCTGTTGCTAGGCCAGTTTCTGTTCGGCTGGTATCTCGGCGACGTCCCGCGCAATACGCCCGAGCGCGGCTTCTTCATCAATTTGCACAAGAGCACAGGGCTCCTGATCGGTCTGCTGATCGTGCTGCGCATTGTCTGGCGCCTGACTCACACCCCGCCACCGCTACCGGCGGCCACTCCGCACTGGCAACGGCGCGCCGCCAACATTAGCCATGGCGTGCTGTATGCGTGCATGTTGCTGATGCCGCTATCGGGTTATCTGGCCTCGAACTTCAGCAAGCATGGCGTGAAGCTGTTCAATATGGTCCGGTTAGCGCCCTGGGGTAGCGATGACAAGGTGATTTATGCCTTCTTCAACCAAACCCACAAATTGACCGCGCTCGTACTGGGAGGCTTCGTGCTTCTGCATATCCTGGCGGTCCTCAAGCATCAGCTGATCGACCGCGACAACCTGATTTCCCGCATGTGGCCACGCGTCACCCGCTCACCTTTTTGATTGGAATTGCCATGTTGATTCGTCGCTTGCTGACCGCCGTCGCGGTTGCTGCCACCCTGCCCGCTGCCGTCCTCGCTGCGCCGTTCGCGTATGTCCCCAATGAAGGCTCAGGTACGGTCTCGGTCATTGATACCGCGACCGACAAAGTCATCGCCGACATCCCTGCCGGCAAGAAGCCGCGCGGACTGGCCGCTGGCACTGATGGCCACTGGCTGTATGTCAGCGACCAGCCCAACAACAGCCTGCAACTGATCGATCTGCGCGAGCGCAAGCCGGCCGGCACCGTCGACCTGGGTGAATCACCGGAAGGCGTTTCCATCTCGGCCGATGGACGCTGGGTGGTCGCTGCCGTCGAAGAGCGCAACGAGATCGTCATCACCGATACCCGCACCAACAAGCTGGCCTTCGCGATTCCGGTCAAAGGAAAAAATCCGGAGCACGCCGTGTTCAGCCCGGATGGAAAACTGATTTTTGTCAGTGCTGAAGAAGGCGATGCGGTTGACGTGATCGACTTCGCCACGCGCAAGCAGGTCACGCAAATTGCGGTCGGTGCACGTCCGCGCGGCATCGGCTTTTTGCCGGACAGCAGCCGCGCGTATGTGGCCACCGAAAACAGCAATGAAGTCTTCATCATCGATGTCGCCACACTGAAGATCATCACCAAGGTCAAGGCGGGTCTGCGCGCCAATGGCATCACGGTCCATCCGGATGGCAGCCGCGTCTACATCTCCAACGGCGGTGACGCCAGTGTCTCGGTACTCGACACCGCCAGCAACACCATCATCGCCACGGTGCCGGTCGGCCAGCGTCCATGGAACATGGCCATCACGCCCGATGGCAAAAAGCTGTATGTCGCCAATGGCCGCTCGGGGACTGTTTCGGTCATCGATACGGTGGCCAACACCAAGCTACGTGATGTGGCGACCGGCAAATTGCCTTGGGGTGTGGTGATCCGCTGAGGCGGTTTTACACCATGCATTCGCGTGGGCATGCATGCCCGCGCTACGAATTTTTTTATTTACTTTGAATCTGCCATGACCAATCGCTTCAAGCTGTCCTCTTCTTTCCTGTTTGACCGCCGTACTGTCGCCGCGCTGGCCGGTACGCTGGCCATGCCTTTTGTGCTGGCGCAATCAGTCACACCGGTACTCGAACCCGTGGTGGTCAGTGCCAGCCGTTCGGAGCAAAAGCGTTTTGATGCCCCGGCTGCCATCGACGTGGTGCAGGTCGATCCGTTCACCACGATGTCGCCGCTGGTCAACTTGTCCGAGCTGCTTTCTGCGGTACCGGGTCTGCAAGTGCGCGAGCGGCAGAACTTTGCTCAGGACCTGCAAATTTCAGTGCGCGGTTTCGGTACCCGTTCCACCTTCGGCGTGCGTGGCGTGCGCCTGATCGTTGATGGGATTCCGGCGACGATGCCCGATGGTCAGGGACAGGCCGCGACCGCCAACCTCGCCGCTGCCTCGCGCATCGAAGTTTTGCGCGGACCGATGGCGCAGCTGTACGGCAATGCGGCCGGCGGCGTGGTCCAAGTCTTTACTAAAAATCCGCCGCGTGGCGATGAACCGATGACCGGTTCGGTCACGGCCGGCGTCGGCTCGGATGGCCAGCGTCAGCTCGGCGCGTCGATCGCCGGTGGCAATGACGTCATCGGTGGCACCTTCGATGTGTCGACCTATTCGACCGATGGCTATCGCGATCACAGTGCTGCAGAGCGCACACAATTTTCCGGCAAAGTCGTCGTGCGGCCCTCATCGGCCACCACCATTACCGGACTGGTCGGCTATTTTAACCAGCCAAAATCGCAGGATCCGCTCGGTCTGACACGCGCTGCGTTCGAACAGAATCCGCGTCAGGTGATCCCGGGAGCGCTGTCATTCGATACCCGCAAGACCATCGAACAGCAACAGGTCGGTATCGTTGTCGAACACAAGCTGGGAGAGAACGACACGCTCAATGCGCGCGTCTATTCCGGCACGCGACAGGTGTTTCAGACGCTATCGTTCAGGGGTGATAGCGCGACCCAGTCAGGTGCCGTGATCGACCTCGACCGCAACTATGAAGGCCTGGGCCTGAACTGGAATCACAAGATGCGCGTCAATGAGTTGCCGCTGAACTGGACGCTGGGTGTCGAAGCCGACAACTTGCGCGAACTGCGGCGCGGATTCGTCAACAACAACGGCACACCCGGTGCCCTCAAGCGCGACGAAAAGGACACGGCCCGCAACCTCGACTTCTTCGGTCAGCTCGACTGGACCTTCTCACCGCAATGGCGCGCCACTGCCGGCGTGCGTTCGAGCCGGGTGCGCCTTGGTGTGGATGACCACTTCGGTGCCGACGATAGCGGCAAGGTCGAGTTCAACAAGACCAGTCCGGTCGCCGGTCTGGTCTGGAGCGTTGCCGACAACATCAATCTGTACGCCAATCTCGGCAAGGGCTTCGAAACCCCGACGCTGGCCGAATCGGCTTACAGCGCCGGCGGTGCCGGGCCCAACCTCCGCTTGCGTCCGTCGACCAGTACCCAAGGTGAAATCGGTGCCAAGATCAAGAGCGGCCGGCATGCCATTGACCTGGCCGTCTTCGACGCCCGCAGCAAAGATGAAATCGTCCCGACCCAGACCAGCAATGGCCGCTCGATTTTCCAGAACGTCGATGGTGTGCAGCGGCGCGGTGTCGAATCCTCATGGCTGGCACGCTGGGATAACAAGCTGACCACGCAGGTGACCTACACCTGGCTCGATGCGAGTTTCCGCGAAGCGTACAACACCAGTCCGGGTACCCGTATCGCCGCCGGCAACCGCTTGCCGGGCGCACCGGAGCATAGCCTTTATACCGACGTGGCCTACCAGATGAACGACGCACTGAGCGCCGGTCTCGAAATGCGCGCCGAATCCAAGGTCTTCGTCAACGATGTCAACAGTGCGGCCGCACCCGGCTATGCGGTGCTCAATGCGCGTACCGGTTACGCGTTCAAGGTCGGTGCTGCCAAGCTGTTCCTGTTCGGTCGCATCAACAACCTGCTCGACAAGCAATATGCCGGCTCGGTCATCGTCAATGACGGCAATGGGCGCTTCTATGAAGCGGCGGCGGGACGACAAGTGTTTGTTGGCTTGCGGGCGGCGCTGTAAGGTTCGGTGAAGCTGTCTACCAACCCGTAGGCCGGGCACGGCCTCTTGTGCGCTCGCGTGCGCACGATGACCCTTTGCCCACCCTACGGCGGACGTTGCGACGACCGGATTCGTCGTATCCGGCCCCGCGTTTTACGCCATCTGCGATTGCAGATAATTCGGCAAACCGACTTTATCGATCAGGTCGGTCTGCGTTTCGAGCCAGTCGAGATGTTCTTCGGTGTCGTCGAGAATGATCTGAAAAATACTGCGTGAGACGAAGTCACCGGCAGCTTCGCTGATGACGATGCCTTCCTTGACGGTTTTCTGTGACAGTACTTCGAGAGCGAAATCGCACTTGAGCATTTCGGGCGTGTTCTCGCCAATCATCAGCTTGTGCAAGGCTTGCAGGTTCGGCAAGCCGTCGAGCATCAGGATGCGATCGATCAGCAAGTCGGCATGTTTCATTTCGCCGATCGACTCTTCGTATTCCTTCTTGGCGATTTTTTCGAAACCCCAGTGGCGGTACATGCGGGAATGCAGGAAGTACTGGTTAATCGCGGTCAGCTCGTTGGTCAGTTGTGCGTTGAGCATGCGGATAACATTAGCGTCACCTTTCATGATGTTCCTTGGGTGGGTTGTGGGAAGCGGAGGATAGCGTAGATAGTTGGTTCAAGTGTCAATCCACATGCGTAATAAATTGTGATAGCAGCCGGTCAGCTTGACGACTTCGTCCGGCTCCGGCTGCCCTTCGGCAACCGCACTGCGCAAGGACAGGATAGCCATGTCCAAATCGAACAGCAACTGGCGTCGCTCATCCTCGCGCACCATGCTTTCGATCCAAAAAAAACAGGCCAGCCGCGTGCCGCGTGTGACCGGCATGACCTGATGCCGGCTTGATGCCGGATACAGGATCAGGTCGCCGGCGGCGAGTTTGACTTCCTGCGTGCCGAAGCTGCCTTCAATGACAAGTTCGCCGCCGTCATAGCTGGCCGGGTCCGACAAAAACAGCGTGGCCGACAAGTCGGTGCGCACCCAGCTGCCGCTGACCACCGAGGTCCGCACGGCATTGTCGATGTGGCTGCCGAAGGCGTTAGCGGTGCCGTCATACCGGTTGAACAGCGGCGGATAGGTTTTCTTGGGCAGCGCACCGGTCATGAATAGCGCACTCTTGCCGAGTGCCTCGATGATGATGGTGCGGGCCGCGCGCGCAGCCGCATCGTCCTCCGGTAATTGGCGGTTGTTCTTGACGCGCGCCGATTGCAAGCCGGCAGTGAGCTTGCCGTCGGCCCAGTCGGCATGCTCGATGAGCTCGCAGCAGGCTGCCAGTGCCGCCGGAGAAAGCAATGCGGGGATGCGCAACAGCATGGTCGGTTTTCCTTAGAACTTGGTGGACATCGATACCTGAAAAGTACGGCTGGTGCCCGGCACGGCATGACCGGCGTAGACCCCTTCGTAATAATCCTTGTCGAGCAGATTGAAGACATTGAGCTTGATGGCATAACTGTCCTGCTGGTATTCGAGCAAGCCATCCCAGCGCACGTAGGCCGGGGCCGCATTACTGTTGGTGCTGTTGCCGTAACGCTGGCCAACCGCTTCGGCTCCGCCGCCGACTTTCCAGCGGTTGTCGAGCTTGAAGGTACTCCAGACATTGGCCGTGTATTTTGGCGTGTTGACCGGCGTCTTGCCGAGCGTATTGGCCTGGTTGCCGGTGGCGGCATCGACGCGCGCATTCATCAACGCCAGCCCGCCAAAAATATCCCAGCGCGAACTGAGTTTGCCGGCGGTTTCGAACTCGATACCATCGGTATGACGCTTGCCCGATAGCAGGTTCTGGGTCAGATCGGTTACCGCCAGATCGGTGTTGCGCTCGTTGGTTTTTTCCGAGCGGAACAGTGCCGTGCGCAGCATCAGGTTACCTTCCAGCAGATCCCACTTGGCACCGATTTCAAGGTTGCGGCTTTTTTCCGGCGGCGTGTTGGTACTGCGATCGTCGAGCGCATACAGCTCGCCGGAGGGGTTGAACGAGGTGCCATACGAGGCATAGTACGAGGCGGTTTCGGACGGCTGGAAAATCACGCCGGTGCGGTAGCTCCAGACATTGTCGTTGCGCTCCAGCGGGCCACCGGTCGCGCGATGATAGTCGGCGCTGAAGCTGTCACGACGCGCACCACCGATGAGTTTCCATTGCGAATTGAGCGACAGCGTGTCTTGCGCATACACGCCAACGGTACGGGCGCTGTAGCTGACCGGATTGATGCGGGTGCGCACGCCGTAACCGGCAGGTAATGCCGGGTAAGGATTCGGGTTACCGACGGTAGTGGCGGGATTGCCGGGGGTGGTCGCATAGTTCCAGCGGTTGGCGTCTTCCTGCACCAGCTCTACGCCGGTCAGCAACGCGTGTTTGAAGCCACCCGCATTGACCGTAGTGGTGAAGTCGGTCTGGCTGGTCAGCGTGTGCTCGACCCCGCCGCGGCGCTGGGCCTGACGATTAATGGCGGTATCGGGATTGATGCTGGTCGTACCTGACGTCAGCCGGGGCGCGATGGCCCACAGGTCGCGGTCGTAATCGGCTTTACGCAGGATGGAGCGCAGCTCGGTGTCCTTGTCGAAACGGTGGATCCAGCTGGCCGTCAGGATGCTGGTTTCTTCTTTCTGGCGATCCTGTCCGGGCAGGCCATAAAACGTGTTGACCGGCACATTGAGCGGCTTGCCCTGAAAGTACGGCACGCCGAAGTCGGGCACGTTGTCGCCTTTCAGGTAGTAGTACGACAGGTTGAATTCGTTGCGGGTACCGATGCCCCAGCTGACCGAAGGAGCAATGCCGAGGCGCTCGCTGCCGACGCCATCGCGAAAGCTGTTGGTGTCGGTCTTCATGACATTGAGCCGGACTGCCGCGTTCTCACCGACGACCTTGTTGAGGTCGGCCGTGCCGCGCTTGTAGGCGTCGCTGCCGACCGTGACGCTGGCTTCGTTGGTATTGAACAGAAACGGCTTCTTGCTGACCTGATTGACCACGCCACCGGTCGAACCACGGCCGAACAGCATCGAGGCTGATCCGCGCAAGACATCGACCTGTTCGATATTGAAAATTTCGCGGTTGTACTGGGCGATGTCGCGCATGCCATCGAGGTACAAGTCACCGACCAGCGAATAACCGCGCAAGGTTACGTTGTCGCCGATACGACCGCCCTCGCCGGCATTGAAAGTCAGGCCGGCGACATTGCGTAACGCTTCCTTGAGCGTATCGGCATTGCGGTCTTCGATCAGCTGTTTGGTCACCACAGTCACTGCTTGCGGAATATCACGCAGCGGTTGCGCAGTCTTGCCAATACGGGACTTGAGTCCTTGATAGCCGGTGTCTTCACGGGCGGCATTGACATCGATAGTGGGCAATGTCGTGGTGTTTTCCTGGGACTGGGCGTGGACCGTCGTCATCGAAAATGCAGCGATCATTGCACCAAGCGGCAACAAGCGGGGGGAATGGATCATGGGTTTCTCCGAAAAATAAGCGTGGTCTGCAGCAGGCTGCAAAAGTTGGCTGGCTATCCGGAAAAACTGGAGTGGCTTGCTCTGATGAGAAAATTATCTGGCGAGCGGTTCGGTCATGAAACCGATCTTGTCGAGGCCACCGGCTTGCGCCGCCGCCATCACTTGCGCGACTTTTTCATACCGGGTGGTGCGTTCGGCGCGCAAGTGCCGTTCCGGTTGCGGCTGTGCTTGCGCCGCCGTGGCGATGCGGTCTTGCAGCTGCTGCGCGTCGATGGCTTCGCTGTTCCAGAAAGTCTGACCCGCCGCATCGATGGACAGGTTGATGCTATCCGGCTTGCTGGCATCCGGCTGGCTGCTGGCGCGCGGCAAGTCGATTTTCACGCTGTGATTCAGTACCG
Organism: Bradyrhizobium sp.; assembly: GCA_047621665.1. Taxonomy (GTDB): domain Bacteria; phylum Pseudomonadota; class Gammaproteobacteria; order Burkholderiales; family Burkholderiaceae_D; genus Actimicrobium. The sequence goes on from JBLHMB010000003.1 coordinate 116,193, forward strand.
GTATCGTCATGATAAAAATCACCAGCAACACCAGCATCACGTCGACCAGTGGCGTAGTGTTGATCTCGGGATTGAAGTCATCGTCCTGCCCGGACAGCGAGCCCATTGCCATCAGGCGCTCCCGGCCAGTACCGGATCGGCAGGCGACGTGCCCTGTCCTGAACGTGCGCCGGTGACAAACCAGGCGTGCAAGTCGAAGCCGAACTTATTGAGTTGTGCCAGCGTTGACTTGTTACCGCGCACCAGCGCGTTGTAGCCAAATGTCGCCGGTATCGCCACCGCCAGTCCGAGCGCCGTCATGATCAGTGATTCGCCGACCGGACCGGCCACTTTGTCGATGCCGGCCTGACCACTGGTACCAATGGCAACCAGCGCATGATAAATCCCCCAGACCGTACCGAACAAGCCGACGAACGGCGCGGTCGAACCGACCGAGGCGAGTACCGCCATGCCTTGCTGCAACCGTCCTGCGGCATCATCAATCCCCTGCCGCAGTGACATCGTGACCCAGTCCGATTTGGATAACTGATCATGCAGTTGCCCCTGATGCGTCGCATGGTGGGCCATCGCTACATCGCCCGCTTGCGCCAGTTCGGCAAACGGATTGTCGCGACCGAGTCGCTCGACGCCCTGCGCCATCGAGCTGGCATCCCAGAATTGCAAGCCAACCAGAGCCGCCGAGCGACGCAGGCGCAGCAGTTGCACGCCGCGCGTGATGATCACGAACCACGACGCCACCGACATCGCGATCAGCAGCACGGCGACACCCTTGATGACGATATCTCCCTGTTGCCAGAGACTCTCCAGTCCGTACGGGCTGACTTCCATGATGTGTCCTTTTACTGAATTGAAAAATTGATCGAGACCAGCGCGTACACCGCGACGGCCAGACCGCCTTCGAGGTGCGGACGGAAACGTGCCTTCAGCACCGACTGCCGGGCCGATTCATCGAGCCGCTCGAAACCGGAAGAACTGCGTAAGTCAACCTGTTCGGCGCGCCCCTGCTGACTCACCAGCACGCGCAAGATAACCTTGCCTTCCTCGCCGGCACGTCTGGCCAATGGCGGATAAACCGGTTGTGGCGCTTCCAGGTACTGCACGCCGGAAATGGTTTTGGGTTGTGCTGGCGCAGCCATTGGCGTGATGGCAGCTGGCACAAGGCTCGACGGCGGCTGCGGCACCGACGGCGCAACTATCGCTGTGCGCGTCTCTTGCTGCACAGCAGCCGGCGCCGGTATGGTGGCTTGCGCCACGGGGGGCAACGGCACATTTTTTGTCACCACCGGAACAGCTTTCGGAACGAGCTGCCTAACGGGTAGCGAGGCGGGTGCCGGTGCAGATACCGGCGTGGGTGCAATCAGACTGGCGACGAGTTCACGGGGCGCCGTGTGAACCACAGTCTGCGGCGAACCTCCCTGCAAGACAACCAACAACCCACCATGCACCAGCAGAATCAGCAGCAGCAAACCAGTGCGCCGCCAGTACCCGATTGCTGACGACAATCAGGCCGCCATCATCGACGGGTGGAATACTATGGTCTGAGAAACCGGAGCTGCCTGACTCAGACATTCCCGTAAAACCTGCTTGGCACAGCTGTGGCATTTGCCGCAGCAGGTGCCCACATTGAGCGCCGAGCGCAAGGCGACCATCGACGTCACACCCTGATTGACTGCCTGGCGAATAGCCCGATCCGACACGTTGTTGCAGATGCAAACAATCATGCAATACCTCGCAAAATACGGTGAAAAAACGGACCGGCATCCAACCAGTCCGACTTGGCCCTCTTTGATGAGAACGATTCTTGTTTAGATTATTGAGCATCCGCCGATAAAATGCAAGAATTTATCCGGCAAAAAAAGAGGCGATGCAATGCCCTGTGCGCAGAAGGCAGAAGGCCGCATCGCAGGAAGGGCGTACCCGACTGAAAACCGCCTGGCCCTGACAGGGAAACTACAGGCCAAAGCTTGCGCGACGTTCTTAACGCGACAATTTGCGCTGTATTTCCGTCAGGTCCCAGCCGAGCTGGCGACGCACTTCGCGCGGGTCAGGAGGTGGTTTGCGCGCGCGCTGGCGACGCACCATGTATTCGCGTACTTGCTCTTTGGTTGGCTGCTTCAAATCTGACATGTCACACCTCGCCTCTTCAATATGGACCTGGAGAAACTCGTGTGTCCACTGTCACGTCTTGCGTAGTTAAACGTGAATGGTGTTTCGACAGTTGACGGTTCCACAAGATGACGCAGACGTACCGTGATACACAACAAAAAGTTGAATCCGGTGCAGGCAAGCTCCCGTAGAAAGACAGGCAAGCCTCCTCCAAACTGATAAGGAATCATCATGCGTTCACTTCGTACCGCTCTTGTTTTTACCGCGTTGCTCGCAACAGCCAGCGTTTCTTTTGCCGATGTCATGGTCGGTGGTCAGAGCATGTCACCAAGCAAGGACATCATCGACAATGCCGTCAATTCGGCTGACCACACCACACTCGTTGCCGCCGTCAAGGCCGCTGGACTGGTCGAGACATTGAAGGGCAAAGGCCCGTTCACCGTATTTGCGCCGACCAATGCCGCCTTCGCCAAACTACCGGCCGGCACGGTCGAAACACTGGTCAAGCCGGAGAGCAAAGCCACGCTGACCAAGATCCTGACCTATCACGTGGTTCCGGGAAAATATGACTTCATGGCTCTGGCTGCCGAAATCAAAAAACATAACGGCAAGGCCGAACTGGCTACGGCCAGCGGTGGCAAGTTGAGTTTCGCAATGAACGGCATGCACAACATTAGCGTCATGGATGAAACCGGCCATACCGCCAGCATCAGCACCTATGACGTCACCCAATCGAACGGCGTGATCAATGTGATCGACACCGTCCTGATGCCTAAATAAGTTTTTCCGCTCCCTGTGGATTGGCGCCTGGTGCGCTACTGGCCCGGAATTTTCCGGGCTTTTTTTCGTCTGAAAAAAGTACAACCGGTGGCTGCCGATTGCCGGAATTCTGGAGTGAGGGTACGTGGAAGAAAATGCGTCGGATCAAGGCCAAGGCGCCGGCGAAACATTGACATACTGTTCGCCGCCATCAGACGGGTCCGGACCAGCGTTGTACGGTTGTCCTGCGAATAACCGCGCTCCCAGCAACAAGGCAATTTCACGGCGCGATGCGCCGAAATCCTCAGGGACCAGAGGTTGATTTTTTTCCGGCCAGTTCGCTTTGGCCCAGTCAATCAAGGCCTCAAAACGCTGGTTGAATTCGTCAGCAAACTGTTCGTTGTGGCGTGGTTCGGACATGGTGGCATCCTCAATCAGAAAGTCGTTAGAGCTTCCGATCCTAGCAGACGAACAGGTAAATCACGGTGACCCTCGACACCTGTGAATGAATCAATCATCGCCAGTGCGATAGCTCAGTCAAAATTTTGCACAAATCAATAACCAAGACCCCACAAAGCTGTTGCACCATCCGTGCTTTCAGATAATTGCCAGCCTTAAAGTTATCAATTGCCGTGACCAAGCTCCCTCAATCCCCGTCATGAATCACCCATGATCGGGCAACAAATTTACGACCCACTCTCGATTTGCTGGACCTGTCGTCAATGATCGGTCGCCAGCTGCCGTTTTACTCGTTACTGGTACCGTTCCGGCTGATCCGGGCGTTTGCCGGCTTCAAGGGCATGCGCGAAATCCTGCCTGCCATACTGGTCGCCGGTGCCGCCTCTGAGATACAGCAGTTCATCGTCTCGAACTACCACGGTCCGTGGTTAGTCATCATGCCGGAGAACAGCCGTTTGACAAGCGCTCCGACATTCGCAGAAGTACTGCACGAACTCATCGTTGCAGTACGTATTGCCCGGGTGCCGGGCCCAGCGAAATACCGCCGCCGGCGGGCGCGGCAACGCGCCCGCATGACTGTTGCGCCAGCCAATCCGACCATGCCGGCCACCACGATCCCTCGTTCTGCGCGGTCGCACTCAACCACTCGCCGGGACTCACGTAGTGCATGTCAGGATGGCGCTGTGCGATCCGGTAATGTCGCCCGGGATGTCCGGGTTCGCTGACGATACCGCCGTTATGACCACCACTGGCAAGGATGAAGCAGATGTCGGTATCGGCCAGCAACTGAATCTTGAAGACCGAACGCCATGGCGCAACATGGTCTTTTTCGGTCGCTACCGCGCATACCGGAACCCGGATATCAGAGAGCGACACGACCGAACCCAGCACCCGGTAGCGTCCTGCGAACAAGTCATTAGCAAGGAAAAAACTGCGCAAGTACTCGCTATGCATCCGGTACGGCATGCGCGTGGTATCGGCATTCCAGGCCATCAAGTCATTGGTCGCTGCGCGCTGACCCATCAGATAATTGTCGACCAGCGCAGACCAGATCAGATCATTCGAGCGCAGCAGCCGGAACGCGCCGGCCATCTGGCGATTGTCGAGCATGCCCTGCAGCCACATCAGATCATCAAGAAAATCGAGCTGACTGTCATCAATGAACAGTTGCAGTTCGCCCGCTTCGGTGAAGTCGGTTTGCGCGGCCAGCAGCGTGACACTATGGAGCAGAGTCGGATCGTGACGTGCCAGCCAGGCAGCGGCCGTCGCCAGCAAAGTCCCACCCAGGCAATAGCCAGCCGTATTGATCGCAACGTCCGGGACAATTGCGCGCACAGCCTGCAGTGCATCGATGACGCCGAGCTGCAGGTAATCCTCCATCCCGAGATCTCGGTCATCGGCGACCGGATTGCGCCATGAAATCATGAACACGACATGACCACGTTCAATAAGAAAGCGCACCAGCGAATTGTGTTCGGACAGGTCGAGGATGTAGTACTTCATGATCCAAGCCGGCACGATAAGTAGCGGTTCTGCAAACACGGTCCCGGTCACTGGCGTGTAACGAATCAGTTCAATGAGATCGTTGCGATAGACCACCTCGCCAGGTGTCGCCGCCACTTCATGTCCCGGACGAAAATGCTCTGCCTCCGGAGACGGTTGCCCGGTCAACAAACGTTGCCGGTCCTCCAGCAGGAGTTGCCGGCCACGCAGCAGGTTGGCTCCGGATTCGCGCAAGGTGGCGTCGAGCACAACCGGATTGGCCAGCAGATGATTGGCCGGTGACACCACATCGAGACACTGACGCGCCACGAAAGCCACGACCTGTTCATGATGAGCCGACATCCCGCCGATGCCGGTAGTTGCGTGATGCCACCACTGCTGTTGCAGCAGGAACCCTTGCGACAGCCAGTTGAATGGCCAGCGTTGCCAGGCAGGATCATCAAACCGATGGTCCTGCGGAAGCGGCTCGATACAGCGCAGAGGAGCATGGCCTTGCGCCAGCGCGAGCGCATGGCTGGCCAGTCGGGACTGCTGCCGCAACGCCTGTCCGATTAACTGCCATTGCTTGCCGGGTGAAGTTGACAGATGCAGCAACCAGTCAATACCGGCCAGACCCAGCGCCGCCGGCGAAATACCCGAAGTAAGACGACCAACCAGACCGTGCAACAGACGGTCGAGACTGGTCGGCGATGCACTCCAAAGATCGTCATGCTGCAGCCGTGGCGCTAGAGGCATCGTATTGCTTTCGAGAACAAATGAATGGAGAGCCGCATCGTTGAACCTCATCGTACGATGCCGCTAAACCGGTGCGACAACGGCATCGACCAACAGTTGACGTGGATCAAATAACAACCAATCAAGCCAGAGACGGTGAAAAACCGTGTCGACTTGATAATCCGACAGAACTACACTGGCTTCTTGTCTTTGCTGCCCGATTCGCATCGACACCCATCGACACCAGTTGCCCGCCCTGAGAATCCTTCTCTACAAGGCTGAGCCATCCGTTACCAGGAGCTGCTTCATGTCCTACAAGACCATCCTCATCCATCTCGACGAATCACCCAACATGGATGCCCGCATCAATCTGGCCGCGCAACTGGCCACCACCCACGAAGCCCATCTGATCGGGCTCGCCACAACCGGTATCTCGCGCTACTTCTACGAATCGATGTCTACCGCCGTCAGCGAAGCCGGCATTGGCCCGTACCTCGACACCCTGCGCGAACGGGCACGCGGACGCCTCCGGCATTTCGAAGACAAGGTACGTCAGCTCGGCGTGAATTCCTATGAAAAGCACCTGGCCGACGACGAAGCAGCAGGCTGCCTGACGATGCGGGCACGCTATTGTGACCTCGTCATCCTTGGCCAGTACGATCCCGACGGCAGTATCCCGTCGATCTATGCCGACCTCCCTGAATACGTCACCCTCAACGGTGGCTGCCCGGTTCTGGTCATCCCGTATATCGGTTCCTATCCGTTGAAGCCCGAGCACAGTCTGATCGCCTGGGACGGTGGTCAGGAAGCGGCCAAGGCTGTCCGCAACGCACTACCATTCCTGCAAGCAGCCAAATCAGTCGAGGTCGCCGTCTTCAATGCGCAGCAACAGCCCGCCAACCACGGCGAGGAACCCGGCGCCGACATCGCGCTTTATCTGGCACGCCATCACGTGAATGCCAACGTGCGTCAGGAACAGACAGAGATTCCGGTCGGCGAAGCCTTGCTATCGCTAGCCGCCGACCTCAATGCCGACTTGCTGGTCATGGGCTGCTATGGTCATTCGCGGTTCCGCGAAGTCTTGCTCGGGGGAGTCAGCCGGACCATTCTTGATTCCATCACGCTGCCTGTGCTGATGTCCCATTAGCATTCCGCAGTAAGCGCGGGTGGGCACAAAAGCCGTGCCCATCCTAACAACGACCACTGCATCCGCACCGTGCGTGAAGCGAGCATCCTGTCAGACGTTTACGGCGGGTCATAGCGGGTCATAGCGAATTACAGCAAATAACAGCAAATAACAGCGAACCAAAGGCAGTCACAACGTCACGAGTTCGGTGTGACCAAAGCCCTGCCGGTAATCGAGCATCGACACCATTACCGGTCGAATTTCCAGCAGGATAATGTTCGAATTTTCCGGCGGATACTCACCGGTCCATTTCGCTACCTGAGGGTGGCGTTGAGCCATGCGTTGCGTTGCGTGAAGTATTGCGTCGGGATCGTCCAGAATGCTGGCGTAGGCGGCCATCGACAATCCCTGAATGTCATCCCAGTCGACGTAACTGGCGTTGATCGTCAACGACACTTTGTTGCAATAGCGGATATTGCTGGCTTTCTGGCTCTGGCTACCGATACCGACATAGAGAACTGGCGTTGATCGTCAACGACACTTTGTTGCAATAGCGGATATTGCTGGCTTTCTGGCTCTGGCTACCGATACCGACATAGAGAACCAGATCATCGCTGGCATAACTAACTGTCGTGGCTTGTGGAAAGCCATCAGGCCGGATCGTGGCCAACGTCATGTCCTTACCGGTGTCAATGATGTGGCGGATGAATTTGTGTTGACGGGTATCCATCAATTGCTCCAGAGCGAGATAGGTTTCTAGTTTCGGACTGGCTTGCAATGGCAATATTGATCCCGGTCAGCAATCCGGAAAATTTCCGGTGCTGCACGGGAATCTATTCGGGAACCAACTCAGCTGCGCTGGTAAAACCGCACCATCTCCGCGGCAATCCGGTCCAGCGGCATCTCGACATCGACCGCACCCAACTTGACTGCCTCGCGCGGCATGCCATACACCACGCAACTGGCCTCATCCTGTCCGACTGTCGGTGCGCCGACGTCGTGCATGTCGCGCAAGCCGCGCGCACCGTCGTCGCCCATGCCGGTCATGATGATACCGAGCGCATTGCGGCCGGCCACCTGCGCGACCGATTTGAACAGTACGTCGACCGATGGTTTATGGCGATTGACCGGCGGACCATCAAGAATTTCTACCTGATAGTACGCGCCACTACGGGTCAATCGCATATGCAGACCACCGGGTGCGATCAGCGCGCGACCCGGCATGACGCGGTCACCGTGGCGCGCTTCGCGTACTTCGATTGCACACAAGGTATTGAGCCGATTGGCGAACAGCGCAGTAAATTTTTCCGGCATGTGCTGAACCACGACGATACCCGCCGACACCCGCGGCAGGGCGGTCAGGATCACTTCGAGCGCCTGCGTGCCGCCTGTCGACGTACCGATCGCGATGACCTTGTCGGTCGTCTGCGCGAGGGCACCGGGAGGCAGCGGCTTGTCGTTGCGGGCCGCATTCGCGCTTGCCTGCAGCGATGTGGCCGGGTCCCGTGCAAAGCGCTTTGGTTTCGATAACGCGGCCTGCTTGACACTGCGGATCAGCTCGGCAGCCGATTCCGACAAAAAGTCCTTGAGCCCCAGCCGGGGCTTGGTCACGTAGCTGACCGCGCCCGCAGCCAGTGCCTGCATCGTCGTCTCGGCACCTTTTTCGGTCAGCGTCGAGCAGATCACCACCGGCGTGGGCCGCTCGTTCATGATTTTTTTCAGGAAGGTGATGCCATCCATGCGCGGCATCTCGACATCAAGGATGATCACATCGGGCCACTCCACCGCCATTTTTTCCTGCGCCAGGATCGGATCAGCCGCTGAAGGCAGCACGTGGATTTGCGGATCTTTCGACAACAGTGCCGTCAGGACCTGGCGTACTACGGCCGAGTCATCGACGATCATTACCTTGATTACATTTGTCATAGGACCATATCTTGTTGATCAGAATCTATCCAGTCGAACTTCAACCAGACGTCGCCGGTGGCGACATCGAAATACAGGCGCCGGTAGCCATCGCTACCGACATGTTCAGCCGTAATGACCAGCCCGGCTTGCTGCACCATCTTCCGTGCCGTCCTGATATTACGCTCACCGATGTCGTTGACCAGAAAACCGGCCCCGAACATACGACCGCCTCCAAAAATCTTGGCAACGCATTCGCTCAGGCGTACACCATTACGCGCTAGCTCGGCCTGCATCAGCACGAAGGCGGTTTCGCCATAGCGCCCGCCGGCATGCCGCTCCTTGGCACCGACGGCATCGGCTGGCAGAACGAAATGACAGATGCAACCGAGCTTGCGCACCGGATGCCAGAGCGTGATCGCGACACAGGAACCCAGCAGCGTGCCAAAAACTTCATGCCGAAAGCCGACACCCAGATCACCCGGATTAAGAAAAATCTCGCGCTCCGCGAGACTGGAAAAAGGGACTTGATTCATTGACGCCGCTCCATGCAATACGCTCCGGGACCAAACGAAATCAAACCATCAATAAGTCCATTAAGGCTCTCGGCCATCCCGACAAACAGCATGCCACCGGGCACCAGCGCAGACAGCAATTGACCAACCACCTTGCGCTTGACCGGCGGGTCAAAATAAATCAGGACATTGCGCAGGAAGATCACGTCGAACGGTACCAGATCAGGCAACGGTTCGATCAGGTTAATCCGGGCAAATTCCGTCTTATCGCGCAAGGTCCGGTCAATTAGCAAGGAGCCTTCATACGGTCCGGAACCCCGCAGGCAATACCGGCGCAGGTAATCCGGCGGGATTTCGTGGGTCCGGTCAAAACTGTAATTGGCGCGCCGTGCGGTTTCCAGCACGCGCGTGCTGATGTCGGAACCGCGTATTTCCCAGTTCGGGGCCCGACCGACGCGGCCCAGTTCGGCCAGCGTCATCGCAATCGTGTAGACCTCTTCTCCGGTCGAGCAGGCCGCGCTCCAGACCCGGAAAGTGCGGTTGCGCGGTGCCGCTTCGGCCACCGTCGAGAGCATCGAAAAATGCTTGGCTTCGCGAAAAAAATAGGTCTCGTTGGTGGTCAGCAAATCGATCGCGGTCTGCAATTCGACCGGATGCTTGCCTGACAATAACACCTCGAAATACGCACCGTACGAAGCCAGCCCGAGTACCTGAATGCGCTTGAACAGACGCCCGCAAATCAGTGCTTTCTTGGCTGCGGTGAGCGCAATACCCGTTTCGCGAAACAGCAGGTCGCGGATGGTGGCGAACTCGCGTTCGCTCAAGGCGTTCAATTCCATAAAAAACCATTCAGAGAAAAACTCCTCCCGATGGACTGGCAGGCGGGATGTCCGCGTCTACGCCGCGACCGCATCGATACTGGCCAACTCCGTCAGTGAAAAAGTACGACCGACATCCAGAATGATCACAAAATGCCCATCGATCTTACCCATGCCCTCGATGAATTCGGAGCGCACTTCGGTACCGAAGTCGGGTACTGCTTCGATCTCGCCAAGCGGGATGTCGACCACTGCCGAGACCGCATCGACCAGCATGCCGATATCGTGCGACTCGCCGTCATGGGTAATTTCCAGCACCACGATGCAGCTGCGTTTGCCGACCTGCGCCGCAGCACCGCCAAAGCGTAAAGCCAGATCGATCACCGGCACCACCGCGCCACGCAGGTTGATGACGCCGCGGATAAAGGCAGGCATCAACGGCACCGTGGTCAATTGACCGTACTGGATGATTTCCTTGATCACCAGAATGCCGACCGCAAACAAGTCCTGACCAAGCGAAAAAGTCAGGTACTGTTTTGCCTGGGCCTTGGCGTCGTCGGCAACCGGAGGCGCGCCTTGCGTCAGGGAGGTTTGCATGCGCGTCCCGGTCAGAAACGTTTGAAATGCGATTCATCGACCAGCACCGCCGACTTGCGTCCGGCGCTGGCACCGCTCAGTTTGCGGATCGGCTCTTTCGATGGACGCTCCTTGGCGCTGCTGGCGATCTGGAAAAATTCCATCAATTGCTGCAATTGTTCGGCTTGGCCGGACATCTCTTCTGCTGTTGCCGCCAGCTCTTCGGAGGCCGAAGTATTCTGTTGCGTGGCCTGATTGAGCTGGCTCATGGCGTTACTGATCTGCGACAAGCCCGTGGTCTGTTCTTCGGAAGCGGCGGTGATTTCCTGAACCAGATCGGAGGTTTTACGAATCGATGGAATCATCGCGTCGAGCAATTTGCCGGCACGCTCGGACATCGTCACGCTGGTGATAGCCAGTTCACCGATTTCCTTCGAGGCGACCTGACTGCGCTCGGCTAACTTGCGCACTTCGGCGGCGACAACGGCGAAACCCTTGCCGTGCTCGCCGGCACGCGCCGCTTCAATGGCGGCATTGAGTGCCAGCAGATTAGTCTGGTAAGCGATGTCGTCGATGATGCCGATTTTTGCAGCGATCTGTTTCATTGCTTCGGCGGTGCGCGTCACGGCATCACCGCCTTCGACCGCTTCCTTGGCCGAGGTCGAGGCAATACCGTCGGTGACCTTGGCGTTCTCGGTATTTTGTGCCACTGAAGCCGACATCTGTTCGACCGAACTGCTGGTGCGCTCGACGCCGGAGGCTTGTTCGGAGGCCGATTGCGACAGACTTTGCGCGGTCGAACTGACCTGCTCGGACGCTGAAGTCAAGGCATCGGCGGCATTGCGCACATCGCCGATAATGCTGGCCAGCTGCTCGCTGGTGGTGTTCGAGTATTCCTTGAGCTCACCGAAGGTGCCCGCATAATCGCGGGTAATGCGCTGCGACAGATCACCGGTCGACAACGCCTTGAGCATGCGCACCACTTCATTGAGTCCGACTTCGCTGGTATCCATCAGCTTGTTCATGCCGCCAGCGAGCAGCGCAAAGAAACCCTCCTTGCCGCTGGCATCGATACGATGCTTGAAATTGCCCTCGGCAGCGCCCTGCACCACGTTCGCGATCTCGCCTTCGACCACCACTTCGGCGGTGCGGTCCTTCCATTCCACGACGGTGCCCAGACGTTCATTGGCCGCATTGACAATCGGACTAGCCACCAGCGCCATCGTGCGCCCGCCGATCTTGATCTCGGTATGGTAAGTGTTGCGCAAGGCACTGAGCATATTGCGCTGGTACGAAGGATTCTTGTGGAAGCGGTCGAAACTGCCGCCGACGATTTCGCGTACCCGGAAATGCGGCAAGTCCTTGCGGATATCGTTTTCGGCGTTGCTCATCATGCTGGTCACCGATTCGTTCATGTAAATGATGTTGCCCTCGGTATTGGCGATCATCACCGAGGTCGAGCATTTGTCGAGCGCTTGCTTGATGCGGGCATTACCCAGCGATTCCGCCGCTGCAGCGATTTCTGCCGCCCGGTCTTTCCATTCAACCACCGTTCCCAGACGCTCGTTTTTTGTACCGATGATCGGTGTTGCCGTCAACCCGAAGACCCGACCGCCAACGTTGATATCGACCCGGTGCGTGCCATGCAAGTTGGCCAGCAGATTGCGCTGGTGCGAGACATTCTTGTGAAAGCGGTCAAAGCTACCGCCGATGATGTCGCTGGCGCGGAACTGCGGCAAGTCCTTGCGGATTTCGGTTTCGGCTTCGCTCAGCAGGGCCGTCACTGACCCGTTCATGTAGACGATATCGCCATCGGCATCGGCGATCATCGTCGAGGTCGAGGTTGCATCGAGCGCCATCCGGATACGCGAATTGATCACCGAATCACGCGCGCTCTGGCGCATCTGGTCACGCGCCATATCGATGGCCGCAGTGATGGCCGCTTTCTTGCCCGGCAAGCGGTCCATGTCGCGCGAAAAATCGCCTTTCGCATAGGCCGTGATGATGGCGACGATCTGCATTTTCACATCGATATGGGAGCGCACCAGCTGGTTGATGAGGTCGGCAATGGCTTTGTAGTTGCCGGACAGTGTCGTGCTGTCGATCTGTTCATCAATCCATCCTTCGGCATGCTTGGTGGCCATGACTTGCTGGCCGGACTGCAAGCGCCTGAGTGACTGGCCGACCTCATTGAGCGCTTTGCCGAGCACACCGACCGCATCATCACTGACGCTGGCGGTGACGGAAAAATCGCCTTGTGCCAGCGCTTGAGCCACCACGACCGATTGTTTGAGTTCATCGCGCCGGGCGTTTTGGAGCCAGACAAACAAGACGGCCGCCGCCAGCAACAGCGCGATGTGCGGCATGCCGAAGGCGACTGTGCCTGACGCCATCCAGCCCGGAGCTAACCCGAGCACCACCAGCACCACCAGTGCCACGCCTGTTTTTTCTGCCATACCGAATCGCTTGAACATCCTGTTCCCCTGTTGGATTGTGGTTCCTGACCTGCACCTGACCGCCTTACTTCTGCGCTACTTCACGACGACATCTTCATGCGTTTTTGTCGATGCCAGCTTCACCATCGCACCCACATCAAGGATTAACGCCACTTCACCGGAACCCAGCACGGTCGAGCCGCTAATCCCCCGCAAGTTCTGGAACAGCTTGCCGAGCGGCTTGATGACGGTCTGGTACTCCCCCAGCAAATGGTCGACCAGCAACCCGGAACGACCGCTCTCGCTCTGCACAACAACGATGCTACGTTTGACCGAGCGCGTTCCGGCAATCGAAAATACCGCGCGCAAATCGAGGAACGGAAGTACGCCACCGCGCAGTTCAATGCGACCGGCCGCACCTTGGTTGAGCTGCAGACGCGACTCGTCGGCATCGATGCACTCGACCACCGCATTGAGCGGAATGACGAACGAACTGTCACCGATACGCACCAGAAATCCATCGATGATGGCTAGCGTCAATGGCAAGCGAATTTCGATCAGCGTGCCCTCGCCGATGACGCTGTGCAGACTGATGGCCCCGCGCAACGCTTCGATATTCTTGCGCACCACGTCCATGCCGACGCCACGTCCGGAGAGGTTGGTGACGGTCTCGGCGGTCGATAATCCGGGTGCAAAAATCAGGTTTAGCTTGTCGGCTTCGGTCAGGACCTGACCGGGGACAACCAGACCGGACTGCAATGCCTTGGCCAGCAGCTTTTCGCCATCGAGGCCACGACCGTCATCACTGACGCGGATCAGGATATTGCCCGACTCGTGTTGCGCCGAAAGCCGGATCGTGCCGGCGGCCGGTTTGCCGGCAGCCAGTCGCCCCTGCGGCATTTCGATGCCATGGTCCAGCGCATTGCGCACCAGATGCATCAGCGGGTCACCGATTTTTTCGACCACCGACTTGTCGAGTTCGGTCTCGGCACCGTCGATTTCGAGTTGCACCTGTTTGCCCAGTTCACCGGAGACGTCGCGCACGACCCGCCGGTAGCGGGCAAAGGTTTCGCCGATCTGCACCATCCGCAGCGACAGCGCGCCGTTGCGAATTTCTTCGACCAGACCACTCATTTGCTGGGTCGTGCCGATCAGGTCGGTATCGTTGAGGTTTAGTGCCTGCAAGCTGGCGCTGGAGCCGCAAATCACCAGTTCACCCACCAGATTGATCAGTTCATCGAGCTTGTCGGCCGGCACTCTGACGAAGCGGGCATCGTCGCAGCGCGCATCACGCGACTTCGACTGCCGCGACAGCGCGGCATCGACGACCTCGGGCGCGACCTGCCGCTGCGCAATCAGGATTTCGCCAAGTGGCTCGGAGATACCGGTCTTCTGCCGCAGCAGTGCCTCGTCGAGCGCCTGACGCGTGACGGCGCCGCACTCGACCAGAATATCGCCCAATCGACGCTCCTCCGGCAAAGCCTGGATCAACGCAACAAAATCGGGCATGCGGCACCCCGGTGCGATGATCCGGACCATGCAATCGTCGTGCACGAATTCAAAAGCGCCATCGATATCGGCCCGTGTTGCGCGCGAACGCAGCGATAGCTCGAAGCCGAGATGGCAAGACTCCGGATCGAATAGCGCCCACGCGGGCAGGCTCTCGTCGATCGTTGCCAGCCCGACAATGTCACCCAAGGTTTTCAGATACTGGATCACGGCCAGCGGATCAAAGCCGTTGCGAAACGCGTCCTTGCCAAATCGCAGCGAGATATGCCAGATTTTTTCGGTCAGGCCGGCGTCGGTCACCGGCGCGGTCGATCCGGCAAACCCGCTTGCGCCTGGCGCAGACACCAGATAGGCGGCGAGCTGGCCCGCCAGCCCGGCCGCATCCCGATCCAGTTGCGCCAGCACGTCGGGTTTATGGATAGGGTGTTCGGCTTCGGCCAGCAGTGTCGCCATCATGTCGCAACTTTTAAACAGCAACTCGCTCAACTTGCCATCGATTTTCAATTCATTTTTGCGGACGCGATCGAGCACGCTTTCGACCTGATGGGTGAAGTGCACCACGCGGTCCAGCCCGAATATGCCGGCCGATCCCTTGATCGTGTGGGCCGCACGAAACAGGGCATTGATGGTTTCCGGATTAGCCGTATGCTGCTCGAGCGCCAGCAGCGCCTCCTCGATTTGCTGCACCATCTCGCGCGCCTCATCAAAAAACAGCGTCAGGGCTTCGTCATACATGCCCGCCGTACTCATGTTGCGAGCACCGGTACATACTCCGCAAACCGGCTACCAAGACCGAATTCAACGAGCAAGCCGGACAGAAATGGCGCGACATAGCACAACACCAGATCGGTACCGAGTGCGGATACCGCATGCGAAAACGCGAGTAATAGTTGCAAACCGGCACCATCACACTCGGTCACACCAGACAGATCCAGCATCAGCTGATCGCCACCGTCATGCTCGGTCAGTGCGCGCTGTAATAGCGCGCGGGTTTCTGCCACCTGATAAATCGTCAGTTCACCGGCAATCGTGATCATCACGGGATTCATCGCCACTCCTTAGGCTCAGGGAAGAATCAGTTTGGCTACCGCGTTGAGCATTTGCGGCGGATTGAACGGCTTCAGGATCCAGGCTTTGGCACCCGCTGCCCGTCCCTGTTCCTTCATGTTGTCCTGGCCCTCGGTCGTGAGCATGATCACCGGGGTAAATTTATAGGAGGCATTGGCTTTGACCTGACGGACAAACTCCAGCCCTCCCATGCGCGGCATGTTGACGTCGCTGATGATCAGGTGCACCTTGCGGCCTGCCATCCCGGCCAGTTTGTCGAGTGCATCGAGTCCGTCTCCTGCCTCGACCACCTCGTACCCTGCACCGGTCAGTGCAATTGCCACGACTTTGCGCAAGCTCACCGAATCATCAACAATCAATATGGTCTTTGCCATTGGTTACCGCCCCGGGTCGTCGCTGTCTAAAAAAAAGTCACTTCGTCATCCGCGCTGGTGGCCGGTTGACCGATCGCCTTGCGCTTGGCCGGCACGTGACCGTGTCGCTCTTCTTCCATCGTGTAAGTACTGTCGAGCACGGCCATCCAGGCTTGCGGCGTTGGCAAGGCATTCTGGTCATCAGCGATCGCTTGCTGGAGGCGCAACATGTCCTCATCGAGTACCGACAGAATCTGTGAAATGCGGTCCTGATATTGCAGGCTCACCAGCAAATTCTCGACATCGGTACGAATGATCGCGCCTTGGCGACGCATGCCTTCAGCCGATTCGCCCAGCTTGCGGACATGGTCAAGTACGTCCTTGATCTTTTCGCCGGCTACGGAAATGACTTGTGCATCGTTATCAGCAGCGGCGGCAGCGCCTTGCAGAGTCTTGTCGGTGATAAGACCGATCTTGCGCACTCGGTCACCGATGCTTTTGCCGGTTTCTGCCGACATCAGCGATAGCTTGCGCACCTCGGTCGCGACCACTGCAAACCCGCGACCGGCGGCACCGGCACGGGCCGCTTCAATGGCCGCATTGATAGCCAGCAAATTAGTTTGGGCCGCGATCAGGCTGACCTGCTCGGCCATGTCACGCAACTGATGGGTCTCGCTGGCCAGCGCACGGACGCTGTTCAATAACGTGTCCTTGCTCGCGATGACTTGCTCCAGCGTGACCACCACCGGCGCCAGTTCCTGTTCGCACACCGCCAGCAAATTGATCGTCGACGGCCCGCTTGCCCCCGGGCGCTGCTGATCGCCAAAACCGGCCTTGTCGAACTGCGTGACGATGGATGAAAAGCTGTCAATCAGTTGCACAACGGCGTCTTCGGTTTGCGATTTGACCGACACCACATGGCGCTGCCAGACCGGCACGACGCCACTGACCAACTGGTGCAATAGGGAAGCCGATTCCCGCGCGTTATCTTGCTGCAGAACGTCGTTCCGGCTGTCACTTGCCAGACCACGCGCAAACCAGCAACTTCCCCCTACCGCAAGGAAAACACCGGTCACGGCAACCAGCTGCCACAGTCCCACCTGCTCGAACAAGGGCAAACTGGAAAAACACACCGCAAGAAAAGCGTACCCGTAGCAAGCCAATAGCCGATAGCGGCCGACGGCAGGGTCATGCCGACCTGACCTTGAGGACGAATAAGGAAACGAAGAATCAGCGTGGCGCATTTTTATAATGGTGATGAAGCGGCTTCATTGCCTGATAACGAGGAAACCAAATAAAATTGGATTGGACGTTACACCATTTCAAGCAAAGGATTGCTATTAATTTTTAATAATTTATTTAACTGCCTAGAATTAATAAAAATACTTTCCACAGGGAATTTAATCCACAAATAATTAAAAATTCACCTCACCTGATACTTCATTTATATTCGATAGACATCATTATTTTTTCACAAATAATTTCCTTAGAGAATTTTATATGACTAAATGGAAAAGAAAATCTTTAAAAAAATGACTAAAAGTAGTGCTTGTGGATCAATTTTTAAAGAAAAAATGCATTATTCAGAAAATTATCGAAAAAAATAATAATTTGTCGACTCACTTTTTTTACTTAAAATTACATAACAACACAAATAAAGTTTGTATATTTTTATATCTAACTCAAAGTAGTGAGCCGGTTAAGAAATGGCGTGTTTTACCGGGATAACAATCAGTACAGGAACTTTTAATCACCTGAGTTATTAGATTAACTTTTAGATAAAAGATAGGTAAAAAATAATACTTATATAAAAAATACTTTTATGGTGATTTGTTTTAATTCTTTTTTTGGGGGGGGTGCCGTAAAAAATGATTTTGCTTCCTTGTCGTCCCCGGCTCAGTCTTTCGGCAGTTCCGGCATGCTGCATAGAAATGGCGGCTTGCAGACTGGATCACACCGGACATCGCCCGGTCGGCACTTCGCCGGCAAACAACCATCCGGATAGTTGACCGACGTGCAAGAGGCCACACCGGGGTGCGGCACGGTCAGGCGCTCAATCGCATCCGATTGCATCGGTAATGTGACCGTGAACACCAACGGGATCAGCCCCCTGCCGAGCAAATCCGAATACGTCGCGTCGCGATGGCTGTCCTGGATGGCGAGGTAACGGTTGGTCAGCCATCCCATCCATGGGACGGTTGGCTGGTATCCCTGAATGACACGTAGCCTGATCTGGTTGGCTTCACGGAAACTTTGGCTGGAAACGCTGCGACTATTCACCCAACGCGACCCTTGGCCACTGTGTGGAATTACCCGGCTGCCACCGCCGATCGTGTATTGCAAGAGCGGACTATTCCAATTCGAAAAGCTCTCCCGGGTGGGATTTTCGAGGACGATACGGGCATAGCTGTGATGCGGATTTTCACCGCCGTCGTTGCGGCCGGTAACCATATCCTTTGCCCTGATCTGCGCAACACTGAGCTCGTCAAAACTTTGGCCACCCTGCACTAATGGCACCATTGCCTGAATATAGGCGTGATGGATCGTCTCGATATTCGCGTGCGCCGAAGCGCCGGCCCGGGCTGCCATGAATACCGCATGATTAAAATGGTGCCGGACCAGGTACAGCATGCCGAATTGCAGAGTCGCCATGCCCACTACGAGCGTGAGCGTGCAAGCGATAGCGAGCTCGAGCAGGCCGGCACCGCGCTGGTCATGCGGCGACGGCGCAGTGATCCGGCGGCGCAGCGTCCGGGAAGTGCTGGCAATGAAAAAAAAAGCGTTCATGCAAGTCGGCTCATGAAAAAACGCCGCGCGGGCAATCACGATCCGGCATGCAGAAACTGCATCGCAATCGGGAAAAACAGCACGACAAACGTACACGGGAAAATGAAGGCGATCAATGGCAACAGCAGTTTTACCGGCGCTTCCAGCGCTTTTTTCTCGGCGCGCTGAAAACGTTCGGTACGACGCTGATCAGCCTGCGCGCGTAATACCGGGCCGAGGTTCATCCCCATGCTTTCAGCCTGAATGACGGAGGTGACGAAGCTGGTGATACCGGGTTCGCGCAAGCGTTCTGCCATCGCGCGCAGTGCCTCGGCGCGCGCCTTGCCGGCACGCACATCGCGCAACACACGCTGACACTCATCGCGAAACGCGCCCGGCGGTCCCTTGTCGACTGCCTGATTCAGTGCTCCTTGCAGGTTCAGTCCAGCCTCGACACATAACGTAACGATGTCGAGAAAAAACGGCAGGCTCTTGAGGATCTCGCGCTGACGCAGCGCGGTGCGATCACGCAACCAGACGCGTGGTAAGGCCCAGCCCAAGACCATGCCGGACAAGGCCGCCTTGCCATAAGCGACCATACTGAACGGTTGTGCTCCGACCCGGATACTTCCCAGCGTGAAGAGCAACCAGCAGCACAGCGCAGCGGCAACGCTCATGCTCAGCAGGCACGCGGCGAGAAACTGGCCCGGCGTGAGCATGTAATCAAGTCCGGCACGCCGTATCCGCAACCACGACTTGTCGTCGGACGCGGTGATGCCAAGTAGTGCAAGGTAATGACTGAGCCACTGAACCGGCCACCAGACCAGCCGGAAACCTAGCGGCGGTGCGTCCTTGTAAGAGCGGTTTTCAACCGGCATCTTGAGCACGGACCGGCCCACCAGCCAGCCGACCAATGCGACTGCCAATCCGACAGCGAGCGCCAGCAGGAAAATGACCGCGGAATGGGATAGGAAGGGTGTCATCAGACGTCGATCGCCACGATCTTGCGGATCAGGACGATGCCCATGATTTCCAGAAAGGCGATTATGGCCAGCGTGGCCCAGCCGATCTGGCTATGCCACAGGTAGCTCATCGACTCGGGCTCCATTTTATTGAGTATCGCCATCAATATCAGCGGCAACATGCCGACGACCCAGGCCTGCAGTTTGCCCTGCGCGGTCAGTGCGTCTATCTTGCCCTCCATTTGTAACCGGCTGCGCACCGTCTGCGAGGTGCGCTCCAGCGCTTCGGCCAGACCACCGCCCGTCTCTGCCGCAATCCGCATGGCGGACACGACGAGTGTGGTCGTAGTCGTCGGGATGCGCCGGCTGAGATTGGTCAGACTTTGTTCCAGCGTGACACCAAGGCGCTGTTCGCGCAGCATCAGTGAGAATTCCTGGGCCAGCGGCGCTTGCGATTCGGCCACTAGTTGCTGGGTCGCGGCATTGAGGCCGATGCCGGCGCGCAAACCACCGGAGAGCATCAGCAAGGCATCGGGTAACTGCGCATCGAACTGTCGCAGGCGACGCGCACGCAACCAGCGGTAGAGCGCACGCGGCAGCAAGCCCAACCCGAAAAATACCGGCAAAGCCAGCAAGATGCTGCCGCTCAGCAGCCACGCAATGACGCCACCAACTAACATCACGGTGAGGTTGGCAACGAATAGTTTAGCCGGGTCGATGAACAGAAAAAATTCCCGGGCCTGGAAACGGGTGCGATCGGTGAAGCCGGCACGATAGCGCTCCAGCGCGGCCCCGCCCTCCTTCAGAACAACCCAGCTCAACAATGCCGCCGCCAGGCAGACCACCACGCTGATGGCCACGACCAGCCATTCCTGACTGCCCGCCGCGCTCATGCCAGATCCCGTGGTGAAGACGCCAGTGTCGCGTCAGGCTTGAAAATCGACAGATCCGGTGTGATGCCGGCCGCGCGCAAATCATCATAAAAAGTCGGCACCAGATCGCAACCGGTAAAGCAACCGCGTACCTTGCCCGCCTTGCTGTCGACGCCCTGGCTGGCAAACCGGAATAATTCCTGCAACAGGATCTTGCCGCTTTCCATTCCGGTGATTTCGGTGATGCTGGTGACCATGCGGGTACCGCAGGCAAACCGGGTCTGCTGCACGATGATGTCGACGGCCGAACTGATTTGCTCGCGGATGGCCTGCAGCGGCAAATCCATGCCGGCCATCAGCACCATGGTCTCGAGCCGGGCCAGGCCGTCGCGCGGGGTGTTGGCGTGCAGCGTGGTCAGCGATCCTTCATGGCCGGTGTTCATCGCCTGCAGCATGTCGAGCGCTTCAGCACCGCGGCACTCGCCGACGACGATGCGGTCGGGCCGCATCCGCAACGTGTTGCGCACCAGATCGCGGATCGTGACCGCCCCCTTGCCTTCGACATTGGCAGGCCGTGCTTCGAGGCTGATCAGGTGGGTGTGATGCAGCTTAAGTTCGGCCGCATCCTCGACCGTGATCACGCGCTCATGGTCGGGAATACAGTTCGACAGGATGTTAAGCAGCGTGGTCTTGCCGGAACCGGTGCCACCGGAGACCACGATATTCTTGCGCGCGACCACACAGATACGCAGAAACTCCGCCATCGCGGCACTGATCGAACCGGCCCTGACGAGGTCGTCGGCAGTGAGCTTGCGACGGGCAAATTTGCGGATCGTCAGTGTGGCGCCCTTCAGTGCCAGCGGCGCGATGATGGCATTGACGCGCGAACCATCCTTGAGCCGTGCATCGACCATCGGCGAAGACTCGTCGATGCGCCGGCCGAGTGGCGCGACAATCCGTTCGATCACGCCCAGCACAGCCCGTTCGCCGGTAAAGACCAGCGGATGCCGGTACAGACGGCCGGCCCGCTCGACATAGATTTCGTCGTAGCGGTTGACCATGATTTCACTGACCTGTTCGTCCGCGAGCAATTCCTCCAGCGGACCGAGGCCGATCGCTTCGTTGAGCACTTGCTGACGCAACAGGTCGCGATCAAGCCCGTTCGGAATATCGGCGGCGCAGGCCAGCATGATTTGCCGGATCAAGGCATCGGTATCGTGTCGCAATTGCTGATCGGACATCGCTGAGACGTCGTGGCGACGCAGATCCATTGTCTGCAACAGTTCGGCATGCAGGCGGCGGCGCCACTCGAACTCGAGTTCGCGCTGCGCCGGATTGGCTGAGGTATGGTTCACCAGCGGCAGCACCAGCGGACCGGCCGGTATGAGGGTATCGCCCGTCACGGCCGAATGATCCTGCACGGGCATTACCGCACCACGCCTGGAGGGACTTGTCGCCGCGACGGGTTCGCTGTCGGGCACCAGCGCGGCAACCTGCAGCCGGTACGGGCCGATACCAATGAGGTCATGCCGTTGCAGCGGACCGGCATGGACATCAATGCGTTCACCGTTGACACTGACACCGCCGTAGGCACCCAGACACTGGATCATGATGCCGGACGGGGTAGTCATCAAGCGGGCATGATCCTGGGCGATACGCCAGTTCGCCAGACGGATTTCGTTCTGGCGCGATTTGCCGATGCCGCAATCAGCAGGTGTCTCAAGGGTGCTGATGGAGCCATCGGGGTCAATGATTTTGATATGCAACATGGTGGATCCGGTCTTAATGGGCCGACATGCCAAAGGGGGCTAACTCCGTGGTCGCGGAGGAGGTTGATTCGACCTGTGGTCGGGACGGCACCGAGGATTGAACTGGCCGCAGCGGCGCCGGTGGCGTCGGTGCAGGTACGTTGACAGGTGCTTGCCGTGGCGCTGGCAAACGGAGCGTTGCCGGCGTCTCCAGAAACGGCTGCTTGCCCAGGTTGTTTTTCAGCTGATCGGTGGTGCGCTCGATGCGCTCGATCAAAGCGGGACTGCGGCTGTCAACAAGGGTCGGCGTGACAAACACGACCAGTTCGGTTTCCTTGTTCTCGAAACGCTTGGACCTGAACAGCGCACCAAGAACCGGCATATCGCCGAGCAATGGCACTTTGTCGATGCTGGTGCTGTTATCGGATTGCAGCATGCCGGCCAGCACGATGGTGTCGCCCGCCACGACATTGAATTCGGTCTTGGTCTTGCGCGTTTGCAGCCCGGGACCAGCCGCGGTACTGATCGATGCATCAATCTTGCTGACTTCGGCATCGATGGTGGCGCGAATGACGCCATTGCGGTCAACCTTGGGCAGGATATCGAGCTTGATGCCGTAGGGTTTGAACTGAACCGTCACCCCGTTAATCGTCGCCACCGAATACGGAAATTCGCCCCCCGCCAGGAAACTGGCTTTTGTCCCGCTGCGCGCAGACAACTGCGGTTGTGCCAGCAAGCTGGCCTTGCCTTGTTGTGCCAGCAAATTGAGTTGAGCGTTCAGACCGAGATTGAGCGCACTCAGTACGTTGAGTCCGCCCGGCACCACTAGTGGAGCGCCACTACCTTCAGGCGACGAGATCGGCGCGGTATTGGCACTCTGGATATTGATCTGGTACGGACCGTCGGTGCCGCGTCGTCCCGGCGACCAGATCGCGCCTATCGCCGCCCCGCCGACGCTGCCCCACTTGAGGCCGATGTCACGCAACTCGCTGGTCGGGAATTCGACCACCTTCACATCCAGCATCACCATCGGCTCCCAGCCGATCTGGTTGGTGAAGTTGATAATTTGCGGATAGCGTTTTTCGAGCATGTCGATTTTCGCCAGCTCGACATCGGACAGGTTGTCGCCCTCGATGATGACCTTGTCACCGATGATCGAAGTACGGGTGCCGGTCATCGTCTTCAGGAAAGCAGTCACTTCGCGGGCGATGCGCGTGGTGTCGCCCGGGACGATGCTGACCTTGACGCGCTGG
This sequence comes from Bradyrhizobium sp., assembly GCA_047621665.1. Lineage (GTDB taxonomy): Bacteria > Pseudomonadota > Gammaproteobacteria > Burkholderiales > Burkholderiaceae_D > Actimicrobium. Next base: position 139,640 of record JBLHMB010000003.1, read on the forward strand.
TAGCGGCCATCGGCATTCCAGACGAACAGCGACGAGGTCCCGACACCGTTGGCGAATACGATCACTTCCTTTTCATCGAGTGCGGCGGCCGACATGATCTGGCCGTTACCGACCGCAATGCGCGCCACGCCGCGAGTCGGAAAAACGCGCGACTCACCAACGAACATTTCGATTTCCGGGATCAGGCTCTGATCGTTGTGCGGCGTAATCGGCGCATAGGGTCGCATTGCCGCTGACGGGCGATGCACGGTGGGTTTGAGTTGCACGGCGTAGCCATTGCGTGGTGCCGCCGCTGCTACAGTCGAGGCTGCGGCCAGCGCTGAGGCAGGAGCGCCATCGGGCGGCGCACTGTCCGAGGTCGCCGCCGTCGTCGAAGGCACAGAATCCGGAGCCGTTGAGGTCACCGCTGGCAGCGATGCCACGAACCGTGCGACCGCGCGGGTCGATGGCGCAGCGGATGTCGTCGGCGTTGCCGGTGTGACGGGAGCCACACCTTGCGCATGGACCTGCAATAACGTCAGGCCGGCACACAGGCTGACCCCGCCAGCGACGCTGCGCCAGCGTGAAAACGACACCACTTCGTGGTCGTCGCAGGAACGCGACGGCAGGCTGGCAACGCGACTAGGTAACACGCACAGCGCGTCCCGGCCCTTGTGTTGGGAACTGATCATGGCAAGTGGTTTTTATTTGAAATTAAGAACGTCGGGAAACCGGGCGTACAGGATGGGTGACGATGTCAGGGGTGCGCTGGCGGCGCAGTTGTCCGCGTCGCTGGGGCTGCTGTTGTTGGGGCTGCTGTTGTTGGGGCTGCTGCTGTTGGGGCTGCTGTTGCTGGTGGTATCGATGGCGACTGTTTCATTGCCTGCAGCATATCGAGGCCAGCCTGCATCGGATCGGCCAGTGGATTGATTTCGGCTCCGGATGACCCGCCTAACTTCAGCGATTCGGGAGTGAATTTTCCGGCCCCGCCATACAACACAGGAATCGTACGGTCCGGACGGAATCGCTCAGGCTGCAAACCGAGCAACGCAGCAAGGTCGCCACGGGTACCGTGCATCGGAGCGTGATCGGCAGGATTGCGCAACAAGGCAGTGAGCTTGCCCGCCTCACGCGCGACGATGACGTTTTGTGCCTGTTCGGGTGTCGTGGCTAGTGTCACGGTACTGAACTGGCGACGCTCGCCGGTGCGGGAATCATCGACCACACGCTGGCCGGTGGCCATCACCTGAACTGCTTGCAGAAGCGGAAACGTGATTTTTTTACCGCTGCGATCGACCGAAACGATCAGGTCGATGATGTCTCCGGGTTCGAGCAAACCGGAAATCGAATTGATTTCATCGACCGGCACCGTTATCGCCCGATGACCAGCATCCACACGGGCCGAAAACGTTGGTACTTTTTTGCCTTCCATCAGCCCCCACATGACCGATTCCCCGGCCTTCAGTGCGTAGGCAATCGGCTGGCCGTCGATGCGGGTAAATTGCTCCGGCAGCACCGATGCAGAATGGGCAAACTCCCGCGGGACTTGGCGGACGGCGACGTTATCGGCGCTGAGCAAGGTGCCTTTGCTCAGGTCGCCCTTGGCGACGACGACCGGCACCGTTGGACCCTTGCCGCGCGCCTCGATGCTGGCGATCTGATCGCTCAGAAAACTACGCGCCAGCAATGCTGCCCCTACGCCGATGATCAGTGCGAGGCCGAGGACTAGCCAGGTTTTTTCGGGCTTGAAGTTGCCGAAGAGGGAGAATTTCATGGTTGTACGGACAGACGTGATAATAAGTTTCGGAGAAAATGATGAGCGTGACAGGCGTTGGAAATGCCTACCGGGATATATCGTTGTCGTAGGCCGACAAACCTTTTTTCCTGGTTCCCTCGGCAGAGGTCGCATCGGCGGATGTCTGTGCTGCCGTGATCGCCGCGGTGGCCGACTTGCCTGACAGTTCCTGCGCAATCCCGGCAGTCTGATTACGGATCGTTTGCCCGAAAAACTGGTAAACCGCAATTGCAGCAACAGCCACAAGCGCGACGATGACAATATATTCGGTCATGCCCTGCCCGTTTGCGTGGCGAACAAAGGGGTTGGTGTGATGTCTCATCGGCGGACCTCCTGGCTGGTTGGATTGACAAGGAAAGATGCCAATTTACCCAACTTTCACAACCTGCCATCAGGTAATTTTTTTTGCAGTTGTGTAGTCGCCCATGGCGAAATCTGGTCAAAAATGGATTTAAATGGACGTCGTCCGCATTAGCCATTTCCACGATCAGCATGTCTGTTCGTGACGTTCACTAATGACGCTACACAAGCGCATGGCGACGCGAGACGCTCCTGCTGCCAGTGCCCTTTCGAACGTAAATGGTCATTTCTGTGCGCCATTTCCGCAAGTCAAAGAACTTGTTATCACGCCGACAAATACTTGTTGTAAGCAAGCGATCGTCAGATCAGCAAATGGTCACTTTCAGGGGGGACATCGGCGGGAAAAAAGGAGGCTGATAAACAGCTGCACCAGGACATGCCTGGTGCAGGAAGAGCGGGTGTCCGGCGTTGCACCGGCACCCTGTCCACAACAAATTATTTGGCGAACTTGGCGGCGAGCTGGCTCAGCTTTTCGGTGTGCAGGCGCGCCGCTTCGGCGGCCAGCTGCACCGCTTCGGCAGCCAGGCGGGCTTCCGCTTCCCTGGCGCGCACAGCCTTGCGCTGGTCCGCCTCTTTCTTGAAGCGTTCCTTAAGCAGGGTGGTTGCGCGCAAGCGGTGCTCGTCGGTCAGCGCTTCGCCGGGCTTGCCATCGAGGTCGTGGCGATGCGTAGCTTTTTCGGCCGACTTCAGATATCGCAATGAGTTGGTATGCTGACCAAGCGCGATGCGCAGGATCTTGCGCGGCAGCTCGGGCTGGAGAGCGATGATCTGCTTGTCGATGCCGATGGCCAGCGGCAGACAATCACGAAAGGCGGGGAAAGTTTGCTGGAGTTCTTTCAGCAGCGCGCGTGCAGCCTGGACGGGATTGGGGGCGGGGGCGGGTGTTGGAGAAGTCATTCGGAAAAGTGGTTAGAAACAGGTGATAAAGGAGGCTGAGGATAGCACGACGTCCGCACTGCGGACGCCTTCGGCGGCACGATTGCCATCAATGTGCGCCACCACCATCAGCGGGCGCTGCCGAATTGGACCGCTTTGTTATCCAGACCAGGCCGATCAGTGCCAGAAACAGGATCGCCGAGACCCAGAAAATATCGGTCGCAGCCAAGGTACTGGCCTGCACGCTCAGACCGCGTTCGATAACCGCATACGCACCCTGCTCTGACAATCCTTGCGCAGTCAGTCCCTGTACCGCCTGAGCAAAAGCCGGGCTCTGGGCACTGGTATGTTCGGCCAGTTGGGCATGGTGGAGCGCGGTCCGGCTGTCCCAGACAGTCGAGGTGATCGACGTACCGATGCCGCCGAACATGATCCGCACGAAGTTCGATAACCCGGCGGCGGCGGGAATCTTGTCGGGCGACAAGCCGGACAGGATGATCGAGGTCAGCGGGATAAAGAACATGGCCATCGCTGCGCCCTGAATGAATGTCGGGATGATCAGCGTGATCGGATCAACGTCGACATTGAAGCGTGATCGCATGTAGAACACCAGCGCAAAAATCAGGAATCCGGTCGTGGCAACCCAACGTGCATCGACCTTGGGCATCATCTTGCCAATCAGCGGTGACATCAGGATGGCCAGCACGCCGACGGGCGCCATCACTTTGCCCGCTTCGGTAGCGGTGTAGGACAACTGGGTTTGCAGCCACAGCGGCAGAATCACCAGGCTACCGAAGAACAGCCCGTAGGCCACCGAGATCGCAATCACGCCACCGGTAAAATTGCGCCCCTTGAACAGTGACAGGTCGACCACCGGATGGTCTTCGCCCAGTTCCCAGATAACGAAGTAGATGAACGCCACGACGGCAATCGAGCCGAGCAGTACGATCTCGCCCGAATTGAACCAGTCGAGTTCCTTGCCTTTGTCGAGCATCAGTTGCAGGCAGCCGACCCAGAGCACCAGCAGTACCAGACCCACCTTGTCGATCGGCAAGCGCCGGATGGCACTTTCACGCTTGTGATAAATCGACCAGGTTGCCCAGGCTGCAAATAGTCCGATCGGGATGTTGATGTAAAAAATCCATGGCCACGTGTAATTGTCCGAAATCCAGCCGCCCAGCAGCGGCCCCATGATCGGGGCGACCAGCGTGGTCATGCCCCAGAACGCCAGCGCCATCCCGCTCTTGGCCGGGGGATAGCTCGACAGCAGCAAAGCTTGCGACAGCGGAATCATCGGGCCGGCTACCGCGCCTTGCAGTACGCGTGCCGCAATCAGCATTTCGATGCTCGGTGCCAGTCCGCACAAAATCGACGCCATGACGAACAGTAGAATTGACGTGACGAACAATTTGACCTGACCAACCCGCATCGTCAGCCAGCCCGTAAGCGGCACCGAGATGGCGTTGGCCACCGCGAACGAGGTGATGACCCAGGTACCCTGTTGCGGCGAGACACCGAGGTCGCCGGAAATAGCCGGAATGGACACGTTGGCGATCGACGAATCGAGCACGTTCATGAACACCGCCAGCGACAAGGCAATGGTACCGATCACAAGCTGACTGCCTTGCAGCGGCGGTAATGACGGGCGAGCAGGTGCGTTCATGGTCGCCATCAGGAAGTCCGGTTACAGAAGGTCATGACCGGGCTCAACGCTTGGCAGGCACGGCTTTTTCGGGGGAACGGCTTTCACCACTGTTTTCAGCGATGATGCGGCTGATCAGCAGGTGGCCATCGCTGCCGGCCTTGTCGAAGGCGGCCGTTTGATAGACCGGCTCGGTGCGCGTGGGGGCCGTTGCAGTCAGTGAGGTGCCGGCATGATCAGCAATATCGACCTCGACCTGCATCGATACGCCCAGGCGGAGTGGTCGCTCTGCCAGGTCGGCAGGATCCAGCGAGATGCGCACCGGCACGCGCTGGACGATCTTGATCCAGTTGCCGCTGGCGTTTTGCGCCGGTAGCAACGCAAAGGCCGAACCGGTCCCGGCGGACAGACCAACGACTTTGCCGTGGTAGTTGAACTTCGATCCGTACACATCGGAATGCAGCGTGACCGGCTGACCGATGCGCATTCTGGCAATCTGGACTTCCTTGAAGTTGGCATCGACCCACAAGCTATCGAGCGGCACGATAGACAGCAACGGCATGCCGGCGGCAACGCGCTGACCGACTTGCACCGAGCGTTTTGCAATGTAGCCGGTAATCGGCGCAGGCAACGACGTGCGTGCCGCTGCCAGATAAGCGGCCTGCACCTGCGCGGCGGCACGCAACACGGTCGGATGTTGCGCCACCGTGGTGTGGTCAGTCAGCACGCGGTTCGAGGCCAGCTGTTCGCGCGCCGCGACAGCGGCCGATTCAGCGCTTTGCAATGCGGTACGGGCGTGCGCCAGTTCTTCTTTCGAGACGGCACCGGAACCGATCAGTTGCTGGCGCCGTGCCAGGTCAGTTCGGGCCCGTTCCAACTCGCTGCTACGCGAAGTGATGTTGGCATTGAGCGTGCCGTTGTTGACGAACAGCGTACGCACTTCGCGCACTGCTTGCGCCAGCTGCGCCGTGGCCTGGTCCAGCGCGACATTGGCGTCGGCCGGATCGAGCAATACCAGCGCCATGCCGGCCTCGACCCGCTGTGTATCGTCAGCATTGATGGCGATCACGGTGCCGCCGATTTGTGGTGTCACCTGCACCACGTTACCGGCCACATAGGCGTCGTCCGTACTCTCGAAATGACTCGCAAAAATCAGCCACCAGATGCCGTAGGTAATAAGCAGCAGGATCAGTACACCGGTCGTGACCAGCAACAGGAAACGGCGCTTACGGCGCAGCGGTGCAGCAGCGACAGGAGCGGCAGGGGCAGCAGGAGCAGCAGGAGCAGCAGGGGCGGCAGGGGCGGCAGGTGGATTGGTGACAGGTGAATTCATGATGCCGCTTTGACGGTAGGTGAAATTTCGGAAGACGGAGTTACTGGCACGACCAGCCCATTGGCGGCGGCATCGAAGCCACCCCCGAGCGCCTTGATCAGACTGATGCGCAAGTCGCTCAGACGCACAGTGGCATCGAGCTCGGTGCGGCGTTGCTGAAGCAAGGCGGCCTCGGAAGCCAATACCTGCAACTGGTTAGCGGTACCGACACGCTGGCGTTGCTCGGACAAAATCAGTACATTGCCGGCAGCCTGCACGGCCAGACGCTGATGCGCTTGCTGCTGTGCCGCGCCACGCAGCGACTGCACCTGATCAGCCACGTCATGCAGGGCATCGATCAACGTCTGGTTGTACAGGGCGACCGCGCTGTCATAACCGGCAATCTTCCCCTTGAGGCGCGCGCGCAGCGTGCCGCCTTCGAAAATCGGCAAGCGGATGGCCGGACCGATGCCGGCGATGGCGCTACCGCTGCTGATCAAGTTGGGCAAGCCGAGGCTGGACAAGCCGGCGAACGCAGCCAGATTGATGTTCGGGTAAAAATCAATCCGGGCCGTATCGATCTCGCCCTGCAAGGCTTCGACATGCCAGCGCGCGGCAACGATATCGGCACGACGACCGAGCAAGGCGAGTGGCAGTGCATCCGGCAGCGGCAGTGCGGTCAGTGGCGCCACCTCCGGCAAGGCAATCGACAGGCCCCGGTCCGGCCCCTGCCCCAGCAAAGCGGCCAGCTGGTTGCGGCTCAGCGCCAGCGCTTCCTGCCACTGCGCTTGCTCGGTGCGCAAGTTTTGCAGCTGGGCCTGGGCGATCTGGTTATCGCTCTGGTTGTCGAGGCCGGCAGCGATACGGCGAGCGGTCAAGTCATTGAGCTGGAGGCGAACTGCCTGTTGCCGCCCGATCAGGTCGAGTTGCTGGACCTGGCGATGCATCTGCATCCAGCTGTGCGCCACCGCGCTGGCCAGCATCAGACGCGCGCTGTATTGCTCGGCCTCGACGGTCTTGCCCTGCGCCAGTACGGCACGTAACTCGGCTGCATGACGGCCCCAGAAATCGAGATCATACGAAAAGCTCAGCGCCAGCTGGTTGTCGGAACGGAATGACCCCGCCAATGGCGGTGGAATGATGCCGTTTTCGGTATAGCGTTGATAGGTGCTGGTAAAACTGCCCCCGATTGATGGCGCGGCAGCAGCCCGCGTGACATCTGCCAGTGCTTGCGCGGCGGCAATCCGGGCCGCACTCACTTGCAATGATGGATTGGTGGCCAGCGCTTCATCGACGAGCAACTGCAAGGCGTGGCCACCAATGCTGGTCGGCCAGTCCATCGCCGGCCATTGCCCGCCTTGCCCCGGCAGCGTGATGCTACTGGCGAACTCAGCAGGAGAACGGGTTTGTGCCGTACTGCGAATATCGCCGGAACTGACACAGGCAGATAGTCCAACAGAGAGCAGCCCCACACTGAGCAAGGTCTTGGCGAGGTCCAGCAGAGGAAAAGAAACACGGGAAACAATGGGCATCATGGCAATTTTATTGTTTGATCAGGCAAATTATTATTCAGCGAATTACTGGCCAAAAATGTTATCTCGACGACTATGTGGCTTCGCCGTTGAGCAAAACCCGACGTAACAGCGAACGCAGAAAGCCCATCTCTTCATCACTCAGACCGGCAAAATTACGTTCGCGTGCCGCCAGATAAATACTTGGCAATTGTTGCGCAAGCGCACTGCCTTCTGCCGTCAGTTGCAACATCAATGTTCGGCGGTCGGCGCCGTTAGGAAGACGGATCACCAGCGCACGCTTGACCAGCCGGTCTACCATTCGTGTCATTGCGGCGGCATCGATATACAACTCGCGCGCCAGTTGTGAGGCGGTATCAAAGTGCCCGGACATCAGCATGAGCAAAATACCGCCCTGTGCATGGGTAATGCCATGAGGCGTCAGCGCGTCGTCAAGCGACTTGGCAAGTTGTGCACGGGTGCGCCCGAGCAGGTAACCGATGCTTTCTTCGACGATGTAGGGAGCAGAGTGAGATAAAGTAGACACGTTAGTTAATGGCAATTAATTGACTAGGCAAGAATATACGCGAGTTTTGTTGCCTGCGTGCTCAAGGTAAAAAAAAGAAAATCTCCCGACGCACGGACAAAAATCTGACTCTTCGATAAAAAAACAGCTATGAATTTTCTCAACGGACAAGTCATTTTTTCCAAGCCTGGGGACCCGCGTTGCAAGCCTGAAAACAAGAACGGCGTTCTTTTGCAAACACGTTGGTTGCACGACTTAAAACCGATCGTCAAATTATTCAGATGACTTTGTTTATTATGATTACACTATGTCTTTGAACACACCCGTCAGTCACTCCATGCCCGCTACCGAAGTATGTACGACCCGCCACGCAGCAAAAATCCTCGGCATCTCGGTGACCTCGGTACAGCAACTGGTTGAAACCGGCGCGTTGACCGCGTGGAAAACGACCGGTGGACACCGGCGCATTCCACTTGATGCAGTGAACGCATACAAGCGCTCCCGCGCTACCGCGAACAGTGGTGCTGACGAGAGCGCGGGCAAGGAATCCGATATCGCGGCGAAAACATCGATTTTAATTGTGCAGGATGAACAGCAAAAACGTGCATTCTACGAAGAGCAAATTGCGTCCTGGAATCTTAACGCCAGCACGGCATTCTGTAGCAATGGCTATCAGGCACTGATCGAAATTGCCAAACACAAACCCGACATCCTGCTGGCTGACATGGCCATGGATACCGTTGCGGGCAATGCATTGATCAATGCACTGCTGACCTACCCTGATCTGTCAGACATGCATATGGCAGTGCTTTCAAGCATGGAACGGGATCCGCAGAGCATCTCTGAAGACTTGTCGGAGGGCGTCGTTTTCTTCAGGAATCCGGTGAATCTGGATGAGTTACGTGGCTATTTGCGCGGATGCTGCGCAGGGCAAGAACGCGCACGGCGTTTTGCGGAAAGATAAAGATGGGGTACGAGCGCGCAAATTGTTGTGCGCTCGTCTTGATCAAGCTAAGCCAAGCTCGCTTTTTTTCCGCTTCGCCCAGGCTGCAATGAGACGGTCAGCAACAATCCCCAGAAATGCAATACATAAGCCTGCCACCAGCGCTTTGCCTATTTCGTTGCCCGAGCGGGCAGCATTGATTTCCGCACCCAGATCCTGCGTGCCGATCAGCGAGGTAATCGCCACCATAAACAACGCCATGAAGATGACCTGATTGATGCCCAGCATGATCTCCGGCAACGCAATCGGCAGCTCCACTTTCACCAGCCGTTGCCAGCGCGTGGTACCCAACTGCGTTACCGCCTCCAGAAGTCGCGGAGACACGTTACGCAAGCCCAGTATGGTGTAGCGGATCATTGGTACGACAGCAAACAGCAACACGGCAATAATTGCTGACAGATCGCTCACCCTGAACAGCATCACTACGGGAATCAAATAGATGAACGAGGGAAATGTCTGGAAAAAATCGCATAGTCCGACTGCCATCTCCGACAAGCGTTTATTGCCAGCGGCAATGACGCCGAACAGGAAGCCGACGACGATACACACGACCGCAGCTGTGCCGATCATGTAGACCGTAGTCATCGTCTGCGTCCACAAACCCATTACTACCGGAAACAAAATGAGTAGACCGGTCCCGATTGACAAGCGCCAGCCACCCAGACGATAGCCGAGCAAGGCGACTAACGCGACAAAAGTGACCCAAGGTGTGGAGCGGAAAAAATTCCGGATCGGAATCAACACATTGACCAGCATGAAATCGCGAAATGTTTGCACGGAATCATACCAATTGATCGTAATCCACTCGATTTTTGCATCCCACCACGGCGCGGTCGACATGGTCAGCGACTCCGGTAGCACGTTGAGAGCCGCTATGAAATGCGCCAGACCAAAACTGAGCAGCACGAACACTAACGCCAGTAACAGGTAAGGATGACGTCGCCATGCCGCTGTCGCCGGCTTGGTATAAGCGGGCGGCTTCAATGCATAAGCGCGACTGAGCCGGTCCAGCGCGACTGCAATCACGACAATTGCGAGCCCTTGTTCCAACGCTTGCCCAAGCCGTAACGACTGCAATGAGGTGAGCAATTCGCTGCCCAGACCCGATGCACCGATGAGCGAGGCCAATACGATCATGGCCAGCGTCTGCATGATCCCTTGATTCAGACCAACCAGCAAGGTTGCACGTGCGGCGGGCATCCGCACTTTCCATAACAGCTGCAGCGGAGTGCAACCCATCATCAAGCCGGCTTCGATCAATTCTTGACTAATGCTTTTCAAGCCGAGCGCGACGCAACGTGCGACGGGCGGTACTGCAAATACCGCAGTTGCCACCATTGCCGGCGCGTTACCCACACCAAACAGCACCACGATAGGCACCATGTAAGCGAACGGCGGCATGCTTTGCAGCATGTCAAAGAGTGGCGTGACCAGGGTCTCGACCTTGCGGGAGCGCGATATCAAAATGCCGAACAGCAAGCCGGTCACAAATACCAGCGGCACCGTCACAATCACGAGTGCAAAGGTCTGCATCGATGCTTCCCAGACACCAAATACCGCCAGATACAGGAAAGACAAACCACCGGTCAACGCAGCACGCCAGCCGCCAACCCAATGTCCCAGGATAGCCGCGAGGCCGACCACAGTCACCCAGGGCAAGGCCGGGACCTGTGTGTTAAAACCGGAAAAAAAGAGGGATTCGGAAAACGCTAATGGATAGCTCAGCAGGGATGAAAAACCGCGTGTTGCCTCCCGGGCAGAAAATTCGATGGCGGTGCCGACAAAAAATCTCAGGTCATAGACTAACCAGTCGAAAAATACACTGATCCAATTACCGAGCGGAACCACCCAGGACGACGGATAGTTCAGCGCCCAGCCCTGCGCATGGCTGGCCCAGCGACCGGTTAGAACGATCAGTATCGCCAGCAACAGGAACCCGGCTGTGCCGCGTAGCGCCAGAATCCGGCTCATTACGTTGCCCTTTGATGCCGTGCTCGCGATCAAAACAGAACCCGTGCAATTTGTTCCTTGTCGACATAGCCGACCACCAGGTCACTCTCGTCGGTGACCGGCTGCGGTTCCTGTGCATTGATCACGCGCGCGGCAATATCCTGCAACAGCGCCGTACTTTTGATCGCATCTTGCGCGTACACCGCACCATCAAACGGCGTCATGATTTTTCGCGCCGTCACCAGACGCGCTTTCGGTGCGTGCCGGACAAACTGCTCGACGTAGTCATTGGCAGGCGCGGTGACCAGTTCTTCGGCAGTCCCGATCTGAGAGACGCGACCATCTTTCATGATCGCAATACGATTGCCGAGACGAATCGCCTCATCAAAGTCATGCGAGACAAAAACAATTGATTTGTTCAACTTTTCCTGCAGACGCAGGAATTCATCCTGCATCTCGCGGCGAATCAGCGGATCGAGTGCCGAGAACGGCTCGTCGAGAAACCAGACTTCAGGCTCATCGACCAGACTACGTGCGATACCGACGCGCTGTTGCTGACCACCCGACAATTGCCGCGGGAAGTCGTCCTCGCGTCCGCTCAGTCCCACGGTCTCGATCAACGCGCGCGCCGTATTCAACCGCACTTCTTTTTTGATGCCCTGAAGCTCTAGTGGGAAGGCAATATTTTCCAGGACGGTGCGATGTGGCAGCAAGCCGAAATGCTGGAATACCATCCCCATTTTATGACGCCGGATGTCCGTCAATTGTCGCGACGATACCTTCAACAGGTCAACGCCATCGAAAATAACTTGCCCGGCAGTGGGTTTGATCAACCGCGTCAGACAACGGATCAGCGTCGACTTGCCTGATCCGCTCAGGCCCATGACAACGAGAATCTCGCCTTCGAGTACATCGAGGCTGACATCGCGCACCGCAGCGGTTAATCCCGCTTCGGCAAGTGCCTCGTCGGTCGGCGCATAGTTATGAGAGGCAAGAAATCCAGCATTTTTTTTACCGAATAACAACCACAGATTTTTACAAGATACCTTCACCGCACGGTTCATCAATCGGTCCTTTTATCCAAAGTGGAATGTCTATCGGGGGAGATGCATGCCGCCCGGCATCGAGTCCAGACGGGTGTTGAAAAGAGGTGTTGCGAAAAAAACTTAAGTCGACCAAATCAAATCAGCAAACCATTTGAGCCGCTCTATTGAAAGCAGGTATCGCATTTCGTAGAGCCACCCAAACGGTTCAGTTCACTAGCTCAACATCAGGCGGCGCAAGCGGGTGTCCACTCGGCCACTTCCTTTGGATGCTTTTTAATCCAGGCTGTGGCAGCCTCGTCGTGGCTCATGCCGTCGACGTCGACCATCGCAGCGGCCTGATCAACCATCGGGTTGGTAAAGTTGATGTTTTTGATCAATTGAAAACCACAAGGCCATTTCGCTTCGAAACCTGACCAGACGCCTTTTTTCAAATAGCCGCCAACCGGATTGCCGCAGTCGTAGGTTTTATCCGGATTGACTCCCCAGCTTGCATCAGTCGTGCACTCAGGCGAATTTTTTGGAAATTCCACGAATTTCCCCGGGTAAGCAGCACCGACCCAATTTGGCGAAAAGTTGAACAGGACGATAGGTTCTTTGCGTGAAGCGGCCGATTTCAGCTCGCCGAACAAGGCGGCTGCGGAGCCGGCATTGACTACCGTGAAGTCAAGGTTCAGGGCTTCAATACGCTCTTTATCGTGCTTGATCCAATCAACAGGTCCGGCAAGATACCGTCCCTTGGGCGCGGTTTCGACCACCGAAAATTTTGCCGCACAAGCGTTGAGTGCTTTCCAGTCAGG